>DAIDIH010000286.1 GCA_027459465.1 Bryobacterales bacterium
CAGGACGAAGCGATTCAGCAGATCGTGAACATCTACCAGATGTACCTCACCGGACTGACCGCCCCCGGCCGCCCGGTTGGGAATTTCCTCTTTCTTGGCCCAACAGGCAGCGGCAAGACGCGCATCGTCGAGGCGACGGCTGAGTGCCTGTTGCGCAACCCACGCGCAGTCATCAAGATTGACTGCGCCGAGTTTCAGCACAGCCACGAAATCGCCAAGCTGATCGGCTCCCCTCCCGGATATCTGGGCCACCGCGAGACCCATCCTCTCTTGAGCCAGGAGATGCTGAATCAGTACCAGACTGAAACATGTAAGCTAAGTTTCGTTCTCTTCGACGAGATCGAGAAGGCGAGCGACGCTTTGTGGAACCTGCTGCTCGGCATTCTCGATAAGGCCACCCTCACGTTGGGCGACAACCGCAAGGTGGACTTCTCCCGCGCGCTGATATTCATGACGAGCAACCTCGGCGCCTCCGAGATGAGCTCCTTGATAAGCCCGCGGCTGGGATTTCAAGCGAATGCGGGCGATCGAGAGACCGAGGTTGACGAAAAGCTAATCGGAAAACTCTCGCGAAGCGGTCTGGAAGCGGCACGCCGTAAGTTTACGCCGGAATTCATCAATCGCCTTGATAAGATTGTGACGTTCCATCCGCTTGGCGCGGCCGAGCTTCGCCGAATTCTCGACATCGAATTGAACCTGGTACAGCAACGCGTTTTCAATACTTCGCCGGATCGGGCGTTTGTGTTCCAACTGACCGCCCCCGCGCGAGAATTCCTGCTGACGGAGGGCACGGATATGAAGTACGGCGCCCGCCACCTGAAACGCGCCATCGAACGGTTGCTGGTGCAACCGCTGTCGAACCTGATCGCCACAGACCAACTGGAAGGCGGCGACTGGGTGCGTGTCGACTACGACGCGGAAGCCAAGTGCCTGACTTTCCTCAAGGAAGCTCAGGGCCTGGAGATCCAAGCGATGGCGGCGATGGTGGATCTACCGGTAGCTATGCCGGCCGCCGCTCTTGCGAGCGCGGTGGTAAGCGACGCTGTGCGAACGCAATCGGCCCGTTCGTCGAAGCGAAGCTAGGCGCGGGAAACTTCCGCTCAGGCGGCGCACTCTCCGCGTCCCAACTGCAGCGAGTAGGCGATTTCGTCGCCCCAATCGCGGAACATCTCGGGATCATCGGCATCCGGCTTCGCCAAATCGGCGATCAGAGAGCGGAAGGTTTCGACCTTGAAGCGCAGCACGTACGCGCGGAAGCTTTCCGCTTCCTGGCGATGCGCCAGGAAGTGATCGAGCACGCGCTCGACCGCGACCGGCGCCAGACGCGCCGGCAAGCTTTGGATCGCCATGCCGAAGCGGAGGATGCCCTCGGAGTCGACGCCACCGCCCAGCAGCATCTGGTAATACGGCACTTCCCGGCCCTCGATTTTCCGTGCGTTGCCGTAGAAGCCCACGTCACCCGTCCAGTGTTGGCCGCAGGAGTTCGGGCAACCGCTCACGTTGATATTGAGCGCCCGGATTGCCGGATCGTGGTATCTGCGTACCGTTTCGGCCAACGCCGCTCCGAGGTTCATCGACTTTGTGAGCGCAAGGTTGCAGCTATAGGCGCCTGGGCACGTAGTGATATCGGAGATCTCGCCGGCGCGGGACTCGGCCAAGTCAAGCAACCGGAGAGCGGCGTAAACCCGCTTCAGGTTGCGCAGGGGAATGTAACCCAGATGGACATTCTGGTCAATCGAGATCCGCACCAGACCGTCACCGGTCTGGCGGGAAAGATCGGCGATGCCCAGCATCTGCCTGCTTGTCAGGTTGCCCTGCGGCGTGCGAACGGTGACTACCGCGTAGCCGTGCTGCTTCTGCTCGCGTACGTTGGTTTCGAGCCACTCGTCATAGGCTGGGTCGACGGCCGGCGTACCGGCTAGCGGCAGGTCCGTTCCGGTGCCACGGGGTGGTGGTGCTGATTGAAAACCACCAAAGCCTTCCGGCACGCACTCTGGGGTTGCAATGCCTCCGTGAGCGCGGATTTCTTCGAGTTCCCGCGCGATCTGCTCGCGCACCCACTCGAAACCCCGCTCGCGGAGCACAAACTTCAACCGCGCCTTGTTTTTGTTGTTCCGGTTGCCGTGCTTGTTGAAGAGGCGAAGCACCGCCTCGATGTGGTTGACGAGTTCTTCGGCCGGAACAAACTCGTGCAGCAGTTTCGCCTCGCTCGGCAGAGGACCCAGCCCGCCTCCCACCACCATGCGGAAGCCACGCCGGCCGTCTCGAACTACCGCTCGCAATCCCACGTCGTGGATAGAGGTGAGCATGCAGTCGTCCTTGCAGGCCGAAAAAGCGATTTTGAACTTGCGCGGCATCGAGTCGGTCAGTTCCTTGTGCAGGAAGGCGAAAGCCACGGTCCTCGCATAGGGCTGAACGTCGAACGGCTCGCCGGGAAGGAGCCCGCTCAGGGGGCAGGCGGTGACGTTGCGGACGGTGTTGTAGCAGGCCTCGCGAGTGGTGAGCCGGTAATCGGCCAGGCGGTGCAGCAGCGCGGGAACGTCGGCGAGCGGAACGAAGTGGTACTGCATGTTCTGCCGCGTGGTGAGATGCCCTTTGCCGCCTCCGAAATCCTCTGCGATGGAGGCAAGAGCGGCGAACTGATCCGACGTGGCAATGCCTCCCGGAATCTTTGTGCGCACCATGTGCACGCCGGGCTGGCGCTGCCCGTAGATGCCCCGCCGAAGGCGGTGTGGGCGGAACTGGTCGTCGTTGATTTCACCCGACGTGTAGCGGTTCGCCGCATCGCGGAACAACTCGATGTCCTCGCGCACGATGCGGTCGTATTCTATGTCGGTTTCGGTGGTCTGCGGGAGAAAGGCGGCGTGGCTCAAGGCAATCTCTCTTTGTATATAGAGATTACTATGTTGGCTGCCAAGATTCAAGTTTACGAGGTGAGAAAGAGAAGAAATCAGCGCTCAGGGCAGGCCGGGACCGGGCCGCCGGCGTAGTAGGAGAGACTGTACTCAAGTTCTCGTGGAAGATTGGAAACACAGGGACTTACCATTTGCCGGACGTGGTCTCGCCACAATGGGCGGGCCGAGACGGTGCGGTCGAGTTCCGGCAGGCCGCGCCAGAGGAAAGCGACGTACGAGACCAGGAAGACACCCACGATCATGGCGGCCGACCATTCCCTCCGATTTCGCCACGCGGCTGCAAAGGCGGCGGTGGCACACACGGCCGCGGCGGCCCAGGCCCAGAGGGGGACATGGAAGCCGACATGGGTGATGCCGCCGGCGACTCCGGGTCCGATCGCGGAGGCGATCCAGCCTAGAAGGGCGAGCAGGAGGGCGGAGGCCCCAAGGGTGACCGAAGCAGCTTTCCGCGTGGCGCGGTCCAGGCCGACGCCCACGAGCAGGGCTACCGCCGGCAGGAGCGGCAGCAGGTACCCAGGAAGTTTATTCCGGGCGGAGGAAAAAAAAATGAACCCAAACAGGGTGATCGCGCCCGCCAAACGAAGCATCGCGTCTTCGTAGAGCCGGCGCACACCCGCTAGCGCCAGCAGCGGCGTCCAGGGAAAGAGTCCGCCGAGCAGGACGGGAAGGTAGTACCACCAAGGTTGAACGTGCTGCAGGGCGGATGTTGCGAAACGGGCGAAGTGCTGCTTCCAGATGAGGTCATCGAGGAACGGCAGGCCGTTCCTCGCGTAGCAGAGCACAAACCAGGGGAGGGCGACGGCGGCAGAGCAACCGGCGAGCGCGGCGAGGTCACGGAGGCGGCGGCGCATGAGCCAGGCAACCGGGAGAAACAGGACCAACGGGACAAGCGCCTTGGCGAGAACAGCGAGACCGAGGAACGCCCCCGCCAGGCATGCCGCGCGCACGCCGGGCCGCAACGCCACGAGCCATGCCACCGTGAAGCACGCCGCCATGGGGAGGTCTGTGACGGCGATGCGGCTGTAAGCCAGCCAACCGGCGGAGGTGGCGAGCAGCACAGATACGAACCATGCCGCGCGCTCGCCGTAGCTTCGGCGCGTTTCGAAAAACAGAAACGTCAGCAACGCCACACTAGCCAGAGCTATCGGAGTGCGAGGCGCGGCTTCTTGTCCCAGGCCTGCGCGGAACGCCAGCGCGGTCATCCAATAAATCAGTGGAGGTTTTTCAAACCACGGTTTGCCCCAGAGCCTGGGCGTGACCCAATCGCCGGTGGTGGCCATCGATTGCGCGATGGCGGCGTATCGTGGCTCATCGGTGCTTAGCAGACCGAAACGGCCGGCGCCGGCGAGAAGCAGAACAAGCCAGAGGAGGGCGGCGAGCCAGGGCCGGGTGCGCGAGAGGGAGAACAATGCCTTCAGTATAATGAGCGAAATGGCGCGACTCGGTATGCTGCTGGCGCTGTCGTTGGCGCTCAGCGCGCGGGGAGTGGCCATCTGCGCCTGCGACCCGTCGCATCCGGAGACGCTGGCGGCGCGCAACTGCAGCCTGTGCCGGGAAGCCGAGAAGCAGCCGCCCGGCGTCCACGTTTTTTTTCTGAAAGACATCAACCCCGCGAAGCCCCATCGCTGGCTGGCGCTGCCACGGAGCCACGAACATTCCCTCGCCGCGATGAGCGCGGAAGAGCGCGCGATCTTCTGGGCGGCGGCGATCGCCAAGGCGCGCGAGCTATTCCCGGACGGCGACTGGGCGCTGGCGCTGAACGGTCCGCAAGTGGTCACGCAGTGCCATCTGCACGTCCATATCGGTCATTTGATGGAAGGCGTCGAGACGGACAATTTTGTGACGGTAACCAAGCCGGAAGAAATTCCGGTTCCGAAGGGCGAAGGCCTTTGGATACATCCGCAGGGGAATTTGTTTCATGTTCATCTGGGCGAGCAGATCACCGAGACGGTGCTGCTGCGATGACTTCAATCGCGGGAAACGGAGCCGGAAGCATGATGAGAACAACCTGGATTGCGGCGGCCTGCGCCGCGGCGTTTTGCGGAGCAGGCGTGGTTGCGCAGGACACGGCCTATGCTCCGCAAGGCGAGCAGATTCCCGGGCCAAAGAACCGGACTGCGGCGGAGGGCCACTGCTGCGCGCGGGGCGGCGAGGCTCCACTCACGGCCGCCGATCAGCGCGCCTGGCTCGACGACATGCGGCAGTTCCGCCGCGAGCGTCTGATCCGCGCCGGCTACAGGGACGACGAATACCGCCGCAGGGAACTGGACTGGACCAAGCGCGCCTTCATCCAGCCGCAGGTGATGATCGAGGACCGTTTTCTCTACGATCCCTCGACGCGCCGCTACACCGTGAAGCGCTATCTGGAGGACCTCGAGCGGCGCTACGGTGGCATCGATGCCGTGTTGCTGTGGCACACGTACCCGAACATCGGGATCGACTCGCGGAACCAGTATGACCGGCTGCGCGACATGCCCGGTGGCATCGAGGGTGTGCGGGCCATGATCGCCGAGTTTCACCGCTACGGCGTGCGGGTCCTTTTCCCGGTGATGCTTTGGGACCAGGGCACGCGGGAGGAAGGTGTGCCGAACGCGCAGGCGACGGCTCGCCTGATGGCCGACATCGGCGCCGACGGCGTGAACGGGGACACGCTCGCCGAGCTGCCGTTAAGCTTTCGCGACGCCGCCGAGCGCGTGGGGCACCCGCTGGGGTTCGAGCCGGAAGGCGCGCCGGAAACGCCCGGCGAGGCGCTCGGGTGGAACACGATGAGCTGGGGATATTGGAAATATCCGTTCGAGCCGATGGTGAGCCTTTACAAGTGGCTGGAGCCGCGCCATCTCGTCAATGTCTGCGACCGCTGGGCGCGGGACAAGACCGACGATCTGCAAGCCGCGTTCTTCAACGGCGTGGGTTATGAGAGCTGGGAAAACATCTGGGGGATCTGGAACCAAATTGACGACCGCGATGCCGAGGCTATCCGGCGCATCGCTCTCATTGAGCGGGCGATGGCGCCGATGCTCGTGTCCGCGGATTGGGAACCCTACGCGCCGATGCTACAGTACGGCGCCTTCGCGAGCCGGTTCCCGCTCAGCGGCGAAACGCTGTGGACGATCGTCAACCGGAATGAGTTTTCCCTTGACGGCGCCGAGATGGAAGTGCCCACCGAGTCCGGCATGCGCTACTACGACTTGTGGAACGGCGTCGAGCTTCAACCGGAAACGCGCGGCGGCAACGCGGAGCTGCATTTCCCGATGGAGGGGCATGGCTTCGGCGCGGTCCTGGCGACGCGAACTCTGAGCGGGGGCGCCTCGCGTTTGCTGGAGCGGATGCGGGCTCTCTCGGTGCGTCCACTCGCCAGTTACTCAAAGCAGTGGCATGTACTTACGCAGCGGTTAGTCCCGATCGCGCCCACATCGCCCAAAGCCTCCGCACCGCCAGGCATGGTTGCCATTCCCGCGGCTGATTATGAATTCCGCGTCTCCGGCGTCGAGATCGAAGGGGGCAACGATACCGGCGTCGATGTCCAGTATCCCTGGGAAGACAGCCCGCGGCGCCAGCATGTGCACGAGATTCACATTCCCCGCTTCGCCATCGACCGCAATCCGGTTACGAACGCGGAATTCGCGCGGTTTCTTGCGGCCGGCAACTATCGGCCCGCCGACGATCACAACTTTCTCCGGGATTGGCAGGACGGCAGGCCGCGGCCGGGCTGGGAGAACAAGCCGGTCACCTGGGTTTCGCTCGAAGACGCCCGCGCTTACGCGAAATGGGCCGGCAAGCGCCTGCCGCACGAATGGGAGTGGCAGTACGCCGCGCAGGGCGCGGATGGCCGGGCTTATCCCTGGGGCAGCGAATGGGACGCCACTCGCGTGCCGGCGCCCGGCAAGGGGCGGACGATGGCGGCTCCGGCCGAGGTGGGAGGCGAACGAGGCGCGAGCCCGTTCGGTGTGACGGATCTGGTGGGCGAAGTCTGGCAGTGGACCGACGAATATATCGACGACCATACCCGGGCCGCTGTGTTGCGGGGCGGAAGTTATTACCAGCCGCAAGGTAGTAAGTGGTATTTTCCCCAGGCGTACCGGCTGGACGAGCATGGGAAATACTTACTCATGTCGGCGGGCATGGACCGGTCGGGAGCCATCGGCTTCCGATGCGTGGCGGACTTAGAGTAATTCAGTCGTAGAGCAGTTCGGAGTAGCGCCGCTGCGCGACGAGTTCGTGCCTGGCGGCAAACCAGGCGCGATCGGAGCGGGCCGCGTGAATCATGACCTTGTCAAATTTCTCGGCGGCGATGCGCGAGCCGGCGAGGTACACGTGCGTCTTCGGACTCCGGATGAGCTTCCAGATCTCGGAGGCATGTTCATTGAGAGG
>DAIDIH010000287.1 GCA_027459465.1 Bryobacterales bacterium
GGAGTTCGGGTTCGAGGCCGGCGCCGAGGAAGGTGGTGGTTTTGCCGGAGCCTTCGGCGCCGAGCAGAAGGTAAGTCGGCAGGCCGCTGACCTGCGTGCGGATGCGGCGGGCGGAGAGGGTGGGGGACTGGGCGAGGCGCGCGTTGGCTTCCGAGATGAGCGCGGTGACGGCGTCGATTTCCGGATCGGGGCCTGAGGCGCGGGCCGGTTGGGAGGCGGGTGCGGGCGGCTCGCCGGGGGCGGGAGAGGCGGGAGGGGGCGCCTGGGCGGCGCCGAGTCTCCGCGTGAGGCGGGAAACGAGAAGGTACACGATCAGCACGGTGAGGCCGAGCAGGCTCAGCATGACGCTGACGAGGATGTAGTTATCCTCGCCGACGAGGAACTTCGCGCCGATCCAGACTAGCGCCAGATAGAGGAAGAACAACAGCCAGATGACGATCAGCTTTCGCTTGGACATGGGAGTCTCCAGTTAACGCCGCGCACAACGCAGCGGGGCGCGGGCGTTGCGGGGTGAGGTTGAGCGCGCCCCGCGCTGTACGCTCCGGGCAATCTTGAAAACATCAGGAGGTTCACAGCAACAGCGCGCGGGCGGCCGCGTCGGCGACGTCGCTTCGTGTGGTCATCAGCCAAACCAGGCAGATGACGTAAACGGCCACGGCGGCGCCCAGGCCGATGACAGCGGTTTGTAAGAGGGTGGAGGCGAGCGAGTCGGGGGGCGGCGCGGAGATCACTTCCTGCGGGATATCTCCCTGGGGACTGAGACGCGGGTCGTTACCGCGAATGCGATCGATACGCTGCCGCAAGCGGTCCATCAGAAGGTGCAACTCGGTTTTTCCGCCAATCGAATATTTGCCCTCGAAGCCTAGAAGCAGGCAGAGGTAGAAGACGTCGAGCATGTCGGCGAGTTCCGGGGAGTCCTGGCGCGAGAGAAGTTTCTCGGCGCGGGTGAAGAACAATTCGCCGGCGACGGAGACGTTGAACAGTTCGTCCTGGAGCGGCTTCTGCGCCCACTCGTTGCGGCAGGGGTCGTGGGAAGTGAGGATGACTTCGTCGAGGAAGGCGACGATGGCGAAGTCCGTTTCGATGGTGTGTTCCTTGGCGTAGTTGCGCTTGACGGCCTCGCGATTCACTTCGGCGAGGGCTTCGACCATACGCCGCCGGAAGCCGTCGGCGTTGGAGATCTGCTGGCGTCCGCTTTGAATGCGGACGATGCCGGTGAAGAAGCCCTGATACAAGAGGGCGAGGGATTCCTGGCGGGGCGCGGTGGGATTGGCCGGCGGCTGCGGGCGTGCCATGGTCAATGTCTCCTCTAAGTGCGGAAGTCCTTATCGGTCAAGGTTGGTGCGTATTGGACAGAGTCGAAGTGGAGCGAGAGGCCGCGGGGCGACTTCTCCTGATAGCGCAGGTCGAAGACTTTGGGGGCCTTGCCTTTTCCGACGGGGGCGTAATCGCCGTACTGCACGGTGACTCCGGGGCCGTGGCCGGCGGCGGGTTGGTAGACGATACCGTCGAGCAGACCGTTCGAGTTGACGGTGAGAGTGTACTCGCCCGCGGATCCGGTACCCTTCAAGGTGACGGCGCCGGAGGGGGACGGGGCGCCGAGGAGACTCATCCATTTCAACTTCTGGGAGTGCAGGGCGGCGAGCACGGCGGCGGGCTGATAATCCCGGTACTGTTGAATGTTCTGCGCCATTTCCCGGACGACCGGGGTATTTTTGAGCTTCCCTGCGCCGCCGGAGCGCACGACGGCGCCCTTGATGACGTCGCGCCACTTGAGTTCGGCGAGCTTAATTTCCATTTCGATGTAGGCCGAGGAAGTGGATCCGTTCAGGCGTGCGGTGAAGATCCAGTCCGTGCGCTGTCCGCCGGCCTCATAGAGAGCGGCGGCGCCCGAACCGGTCAACATCTGCGAGTCCTTGATGCCGGCGTCGCCGCCGATTTTAGCGAGCAGGAGCGCGAACAACTGGCTGCCGAGTTTTTCCTGCATGGCTTCTGTCGGCTGGAGGGTTACGGGCTTGGGGGTCTCGGGCGTGTCCGGCTGCAGGGCGACGACGATCTGCTGGCCGAAGTAGCCGTCCTTGGAGAAGTCGACGACGACGCTCCCTTGGCGCCCGATGACGATGCCGGCGACCTTCTTGACGCCGCCCTGGGTCGGGCCTTGGGGTTTTCCGTCGACGGCGACGTTGCATTCGGCCGGTGCGCAGGAAAGGGTGACGAGTCCGGCGATTTTCGGTTTCGGCGGAGGAGGAGGAGGCGCGGGCTTGAACTTTGCGCCTTTGGTCTGGATCAATTGGATCAGGTCGCCGGTGGCGCCGGCCGCCTGGAGTTGCGAGACATCGGCGGGGGAAGGGTAAAATGTCACGCCGCGGCTTTCGACGGCGGAAAGAATACGGCGTGTGGGGACATGGGCGTTCAGCGCGCCGAGGACTTCCTGGAGCGGGAACGGCGGACCGGTGAGGAACTTGTCCTGGGGCGCGCGGCCGCGCGTGGTCTGTGCCTGGGTTACGGCGCAGGCGAAGGCGACGCACAGAGCGAGTCTGCGGTAGCTACGCCATCGGGATGGTCTCATTGTCCACTTTTTCCCCCATTATTTTTGCGCGTGCTTCTTTTCGAAATCCCGAGCGGTCTTAATGTCGCCGAGCAATTTGATTGCGGCCTTGTTTCCTTTCTCCTGGAGCAGCACCTGGCGGGCGTAGTATTCGGCGCGGTTGTAGTCGCCGTTGTCGTAGGCGGTCTGTGCGCGTTTCATGGCGAGGTCCGGCGGAATAGTAGGCGCGGCGCCGGGCGGCTGCGTTTTGCCTTTGGTGACGGTGAGGCCGGCGAGGTCCTGTTGGATCTGGGCGACCTTGTCGCTCAAGTCGGGGCGGTTGGCGGCTTGAGTCAGGTTATCCTTGGCGGCCTGGATGAAGGCCGCATTGGGCTGGCCGGCGCTGCCCGCGGCGCGCGCCAGTTCGACATTCCAGCGGGCGATGTCGAGCCGCGCCTCGGCTTCTTGCGGAGTTCCGGCAAACTGCTGCGTAAAGGCGTTGAGTTTCCCCAGTTGGGCTTCGATGTCGGAAACGCCGGCTCCGGGCGGGGGCTCGAAGGCGCGCAGGAGCACGAGCGCCGCATCCGGCTTCGAGCTGGTCCAGTTTCCCAGGTCGGAGGTTCGCGCGTAGCCGTTGGGATAGACGCTCTTGGGGGTGACGTACTGTACTTCGACCCAATCCTGGCTGGCGCTGCGCGGGACGCGGAGGATCTGGAGAAGCGTTCCTTTGGGGACCTGGACGATGGAGTCCTCGCCCTTGGCGGGGCGTTCGAGGATGTCGGTCTGGGCTGCGGTGACGATGGCGGTGGCCATGGAGGGCATGGGGGCCGCGTTGGCGCGGCGATGAGAGAAGAGGAAGTAGCCGCCGGCCACGAGAATGAGGACGACGACGGCGGCGCCGACCATGAGGATGGTCTTTGCCGGAGAGGCGGCGGGCGCCGCGGTGGGGGTGGGCGCCGGGAATGGCGCGGCGGCGATGGGGGGCGCGGGAGCGGCGGGCGCAGGCTGGGGGCGAGCGGCCGGTTTCGGCGCGGGTGGGGCGGGAGGGGGTTCCGGTCTGCGCACCGGGGGTGCGGCTTGCGGAGTGGGAGCGGGCGGTGGGGCGGCCGGAGGCGGCGGAGGCGCGGCGGGCCGGGGCTGCGTCCGAATCGCGGTTGTGTCAAAGAAGCGCGTTGCGTCTCCGCCGCCATACTCGGCCGCGGGTTGCGGTTTGGGTGGCGCGGATTGAGCGGGTGGAGGGGGCGGGGGCGCGGCAGGGGCCGGTGGCGGCGCGGGAGCGGGCGGTGGGGCTGACCGGCTCAGAGCCGGGCTTTCGAACAGTTTCGAAGCTTCGAACGGGTTGGCGCGGAGTTCCTGGGTGCTGTCTCCCAAGTCGGCGGTTTGCGCGACGGCCGCCTGCGCGATGGGGGTGGGTCCTGGGGGTGGGGGCGGAGCGGTGCGCTCCAATTCGTAGAGCCGCTCCTGGGAGGACGTTACGGCGCCTTCAAAACGGTCGTCTCCGAGAGCCGAGGTGCGGACGGTCTCGAAGGCCCGGCGCGCCGCGGCGACATCGTTGCGTTCGACGGCCTCGTCGAACTCCTGGAGGGCGGTGAGGACGCGGGACATTTTGACTTCCGTGCCCTCGCCGGCGAGCGGCGCCGAAACCGGCAGCGGCGCGGTGGGCGCGGCGAACAGTTCCTGGTCGACGGCGCCTGGGTGGGAGGACGTTCCGGCTGCGCCGCCCCTGCACCTTGCGGCGGCCGCGCGCAGTTCGGCGGCGAAGTCCTTTCCGGACTGATAGCGCTGTTCGGGCTTCTTCTCGAGAGCCTTGGCAAGGATGGAGGTAATCTCGGGCGGGGCGTCGGGAAGAGCCGCATGCAGATCGTCCGGGGCTTCTCGCACGATCCGGCGCGGAATCGATTCGCCGCGGAAGGGATGGGCGCCGGTAATCAGTTCGAACAGGACGATGGCGACGGAGAACAGGTCCGAGCGCGCGTCGCACGGTTTGCCGAGGATCTGTTCGGGGGCCATGTAGTTGGGCGTGCCGAGGACGCGGCCGACCATGGTAAGGCTGGAGGTGGCGGTGCGGGCGATGCCGAAGTCGAGGATTTTGGCGCGGCCGTCCTCGGTGACGAAGAGGTTGCTGGGCTTGATGTCGCGGTGGACAATGCCCTGCGAGTGGGCGTGTTCCAAGCCTTCGCAGATCATCGCGCCGAGGTCGAGCTTGACATCGAGCGGGAGCGGGCGGCGTTCGGCGATGAGCCGGCGCACGTCGGTTCCAGTGAGCAGTTCCATCGCGATGTAGGCGGTACCGTTTTCTTCGCCGAAATCGTAGATGGTGATGATGGAGGGGTGCTGGAGGCGGGCGCAGGCGCGCGCCTCGCGGTAGAAGCGCTCCTTCAGTTCGTCGTCGAGATGGGCGCCGGGCAGGACGGTTTTGAGCGCGACCCGGCGGTCCAGGATCTTGTCGCGCGCGACGTACACCGTGCCCATGGAGCCCGAATTGAGCTCTTCGATCAGTTCATACTTGCCGAGCGAGGAAAGCATTATTTCGCGCCTCCGTTCTCATACCGGAACAGAACGCAGGACGCGTTATCCGGCGCCCCGTTCTCCTTCGCCGCCTGCACAATCTGGCGAGCCGCGCGATCCAACTCGTGCGTCGAGAACAGGATTGAACGTAAAACCGCTTCGTCTACCACTCCGTGTACTCCATCCGTACTTAAGAAAACTATGTCCCCGTCTTCAAGAACCTGGTCGGACGTGTGGACTTCGATGTGTGTCTGGCTGCCGATCGCCTGGGTCAGCACGTTGCGCATGGAGTGTTCGCGGGCCTGGGCGGGCGTGAGGGCGCCGCTGCGGACCATATTGGCGACCCAACTGTCGTCGGTCGAGATCTGCTGCATTTCGCCGCCGCGGAGGAGGTAGAGCCGGCTGTCGCCGACATTGCCGACGGCCATCTGGTTGCCGGTGACGAGGGCCGCGATGATCGTGGTGCCCATGCCGGCGTGTTCGGGCGAGGCCTCGGCGTTTTTCCAGACCTGGCGGTTGGCCAACTGGATGGCGGTGCGGAGGCGGTTTTCGTCGAGCGACCGCTCCACCTCGTAGCCGAACGGCCAGCTTGCGTCGTAGCGGTCCCGCGAAGCCTGGACGTAGAACTGTGTCGTGGCGACGGCTAGTTCCGCCGCGACCTCGCCATGTCCGTGGCCGCCCATGCCGTCGGCCACCACGTAGAGTCCGGCTGCGTCGTCCACCAGGATCCGGTCCTGGTTTGTCGTCCGGACGCAGCCAATATCAGAAACGCCGTATGCTTGAATCACGCCAACCTGAGCCCTGTTCCCCCGAGTGGGGTCCCTCTTTGTTCCGCGCGCCCATCGGTAGGAATGATTCTATCACCGGATGCAATGCCGGCCACCGCGATGTCCGTATAATTAAGTGGCAGAATGCAGGACTCCGTTTCGCGCTTCACCTCGAGGGTGGCAGATTATGTGTCTTGCCGGCCGTCGTACCCCGCTGAAGTTGTGGATTTGCTGAGGCGGGAGTGCGGACTGGGTCCGGAGATGGCGGTTGCCGACATTGGGGCGGGCACGGGGATCTTTTCGCGCCTTTTGCTGGAAGCCGGGGCGGATGTGTATGCGGTTGAGCCCAATCCGGCGATGCGGGCGGCGGCGGAGGAGGCGCTGGGCGGGCATCGGCGATTCCACAGTGTCGCCGCGCCGGCCGAGGAGACGACGCTGGCGGCAGGGTCGGTTTCGCTGGTGACAGCGGCGCAGGCGTTTCACTGGTTCGATGCGGCGGCCGCGCGGCGGGAGTTTTGCCGGATTCTTCGGCCTGGAGGCTGGGCGGCGCTCCTATGGAATCACCGGGTCGAGGGCGGGACGCCGTTTCTGGCGGATTACGAAGAACTCATCCGGACCTACGCGCCCGCCTATAACGACGTTGCGCGGCGTTACCCGGATTCGGAGCGGATGGGGAGTTTTTTCGCGCCGGCGCGGATGCGCGAGGAGCGGTTTGCCAACTCGCAGACGTTCGATTACGAGGGCTTATACGGACGAGTGCTTTCCTCGTCCTACGTGCCGCGGCCGGGCGAGGAGGGGCACGAGCCTCTGGTGGCGGCGCTGCGCCGGTTGTTTGAGGAGCATCAATCCAGGGGGCAGGTCAGGTTCCAGTACGAGTGCCGGGTGTATTTCGGCCAGATTGGCTGAGTGCAGCGGACGGGGAACTTCCGGCGGGTGTCTGCGTATCTCTCCATAAGCGAAGTTTGAGCACAAGGAGGGTGCGCGCGATGTATTGCTGCCGCTGTGGAGTCGAGATGCCGGAGCAGGCGAAGTACTGCATGGAGTGCGGCGCGGCTTCGGCCAAAGCCGAAGGGTCCGGCTGGCGGAAGACGCTGATCCGGCCGCGCAACAGGGCCAAAGTAGCTGGTGTGTGTGCGGCTTTTGCGGATTACTTTGAGGTGGATGTGACGCTGATCCGCGTGTTGTGGCTGGCGCTGTGCATTTGGCCCGTGCCGCTGTTTGGGGTGATCGCGTATTTCATTGCGTGGATTGCCATTCCGCGGGAAGAGATCGTGGCCACGGGGCAGCCAACGCAATTCAGCGCGCCCGCGCCCCATTGAGGCCTTCGGGGCCGTCAATCGAATTCAGTTGAAAGCGAAGAAGCTCCACCGCCTGTGAGGGGTGGAGCTTGTTTCGAAGCGGAGATGTGTGCGGGGTGCCGGTTCATTTGAGGCCGGTTACGGGGACGCTGATTGTCTCCAACTTGGCTTCGCGGCCCCTCGAGTTGTGTTCCTTCTCGAGCTTGCCGGGCAACACGCGTTGATGGAGGCCGCCTTGCGTCCAGACTTCGGAGAAGAAGCGCTGGTCGCCGTAGCGGTCGAATATGACGGCTCCCGTGGCCGTGGCGTCGCCGCGGTAACTTGCGTTGGTTCGGGGCGCCAGAACGGAAATGGACTTGCCCGTGTCCTTATTGATAAGCCGAAGCATATCGCCAGCCGGCGATGCGGACTGCAGCACGTATTCGCCGGCCGGCATTGTCACGGTCGAAACCGTGAAGTCGAATGGGATATCGGCTACGGCCTTGGTTTGGGCCGACAGAGCCGTCGAGCCCGCCGTTACGCCCAGGATCAGCAGAATTGCCTTAAGCTTTTCCATCGAGTTGTCTCCTTTGCCGTCCCGCGAATCCGGGCCGCGGAACGGAAACAAGAGGGGCAAACGATGCGCCAATTCCGCGCCGGCGGAGGCGCGCCCCAACTCATTGAAATCACAACCGGGCATGTTGCGCAGGGGAACTGTTCCGCGCGCAGAGCCTCAGGTTGAGGTGAATGGTTTAACCGAATGGTGAGAACGGACGAGCGATGCCAATGAATGCGAGATTGCTTGTGATGGACGGGGGCAGGACGGACGAGGCTGCCGCGGCCGGCGCGGCGGTGGGGGACACGCGCACACTACTGCGGGTCAGCGCGATGCTTCACTCGTTCCACGCGATGTACAACGGACGTGGTTCGCCGGTGCGGAAGGTATTCGAAGAGCACCTGTTGTCGCTGATTCTCGAAACGATTCCGGCGAGCCGCGGGGCGATTGTCTTCTATGAAGACAGTCTCGATGAGCCGTCGTCGCTGTCGGTGAAAGAGGCCGAATCGCGTCCCGGCCGTCCCGTGACGATAGACAAGCAAATTGTGGAACGGGTGTTGCGGGACAGTTGCGCGCTGCTGATGGATGCCTGCGAGCGGGAGCAATGTCAGGAGGGAATCCCATCGTGCGCCCTGCTGGCCGCGCCCATGGTTTTACGCGGGCACACCTGCGGGGTGATCTATCTGGAAGGCGAGGCTTTCAGCGAAGCGCATCTGGAAACGCTCGCGGCCGTGAGCGATCTCGCTTCGATGGCGATGGAGAACGCCTATCACCTGGAATGGCTCGAGACGGAGAGAGCGCGGCTGGAAACACAACTCCACCCGGATGGTCATATGATCGGCGACAGCGACCGGTTGCGTCAGTTACAGCGGAACATCGCGCGCGCCGCTCAGACGAATTCCACGGTTTTGATTACGGGCGAAACCGGTACGGGGAAAGAGTTAGTGGCGCGCGCGATTCATCGGAACAGCCCTCGCGCGGACAAGCCGTTCGTTGCCGTCAACTGCGCGGCGCTGGCGGAGACACTGCTTGAAAGCGAACTTTTCGGCCATGAGAAAGGCGCCTTTACGGGTGCGGTTGCTCAGAAAAAGGGGCGGCTCGAGTTGGCCGAGGGCGGCACGATGTTCCTGGATGAAATCGGCGAAATCCCAATGCCCTTGCAGGCGAAATTGTTGCGAGTGTTGCAGGAGCGGCAGATGGAACGCGTGGGGGGCACGCGGCCGATCCGGCTGGATATCCGCTTGATCGCGGCGACCAACCGGAATCTCGAGGAGGCGGTGCGCTCCGGGCGGTTTCGTCAGGATCTTTATTACCGGCTGAACGTGGTGGTGCTCAAGACGCCGGCGCTGCGAGAGCGGCCTTCGGACATATTGCCCCTTGCGATGCATTTCGCGTCGCGGTGCAGCGAGCAGTGCGGCCGGCGAATTAGCGGCATTGCGCCGGAGGCGCAGGCTTACCTGGTGAATTACGACTGGCCCGGCAATATCCGCGAGTTGGAGAACGCCATCGAGAGGGCGGTGGTGCTGGGGGCCGGAGACATGATCCAACTCGAAGACCTGCCGGAGGGCATCGGCGGGATTTCGAAACCCGCCGGCGTGGGGCGGGCGCTGCCGTTGCAGGATGCGGTGGAGGAGGCGAAACGGCGGGCTGTCGCGCAGGCATTCGAGGAGGCCAAAGGGGATCATGGAGCGGCGGCTGAGTTATTGGGAGTGCATCCGAATTACCTGTACCGGCTGACGCGGAACTTAGGCCTGCGGTAGGCGCCGGCGCGGCGTCACCAGTTCAGCGCGTGAGCGAGCCATGCGGCCCAGGCGTACAACAACGAGTAACGGCCGGCTACGTGTTCCCAGTAGATGATTCGCGTGGGGCCGGGCCAGGGCAGTGTAAGGGCCCAGTATCCCCGCGTGAATTCGATCGTCGCAAACGTGCACAGCGCTGCGCAGGCGACCACAAACGCCCGGAAGCGGGGACGCAAACCGGCGAGCGAGGCGGGGAAAATCATGGCCGCCAGGGGCAGAATATCGACAAACCCCCGGTGTCCCATGGACGCCTTGAGCCCCCAGTCGTCCCAAAAGCCGTAGAGGGTGGTGAAGGTTGCCGTGAGGCCGGCGAACCACACTGTGATCCAGCGAGTGCTTCGAACCCAAAGCCCCACGGCCAGAGCCACCAACGCGACGGGGTAATACGTGTAGAGGCCGCCTACATAGGAAAACAAGACCGGCCCTTGCATCGGGTGGTCGAACCGGAATGTTTCGGCTCCGTAGGAAGAATAGGCCAGTTGGTGGGTCGCGTAGTAGTTGTATCCCACCTGAATTGCCACCGCGAGCAGTATCGCCGCCATCGAGGGCGTGTACCGCTTAACCAGGTCCCGGAGCGAGACTCCGCCTTGCTGCTTCCAGCGGAACAACAGATCCAGGGCAAAAAGGAAGGCGAGGACGAAAAAGTTCGTGCTTCGCATCGAGGCGAGAAAGAAGACTGTGATTGCGGCAAGCCAGGGGGAAGCGGGCTTTCGGCCGAAGAATTCGCGCGCGCCGAGCCACGCCAGCAGCGAGATCAGAGCGGCGTCGTAGATGTGGACGAATCCACCGTCGAACGTAGCGTAGTTGAAAAGGCCCGTGCCGAAGACGAAGACGAGAGCGGAGAAGTTGGCGGTCCAGGCAGGGACCCCGGCGAGGGCCGCCGTGGCAAGCGTGAACCAAACTATGCTCAGCAAGGCGGCGTGGCCGAACAGCAGCGCGGCCCGATGTTCCGCGGGGCTAATTAAAGGCGCGCCCGGGCGGAGATCGACGAAGGGGGCCATGATGGGGAAGCGGAGCAGAGCGAGTCCCGGCGGGTACTTCATTTGGCAGATATTCCGCACCGGGTCGAAGTGAGTGATCGCGCCAACCTTGCGAAGCAGGTCCCACTTGCAGAAAGTGAAATCGCGTTCCAGGATGGCCCGGGTCCACATGTGATAGCCGGCGCCGTCGGAACGGATCGCGTCGTTGGCTGGCCCGAACGCCAGCGGCGCCAAAACGGCGGCCACGAGGAAGAGGCTGTTCCAGCGTTTCAGGAGGCCCCAGGCTTTGGGGAGGCGGGGTTGTGGAGGCGGCGCCTGAAGATCCTGAACCGCTGCGCCCGGTGTGGGGGAAGGCGCGGTAACCGGAGTTCGTTTTCCGCGTTTAGTCTGCTTCATCGCCGGCGCGTTGTCGAACGATAACGATACTGTAGTTTAGCGCAGGCCGCTTTCGACTTCTTCGATCCAGTCGGGGCGTTTGAGGACTTCGCGGGGTTTGCTGCCGTCGGGCGGGCCGATGATGCCGTCGCGGTGCATCATGTCGAGGATGCGGGCGGCGCGGCCGTAGCCGAGGCGGAGGCGGCGCTGCAGCGTTGAGGTCGAGGCCTTGCCCATTTCGAGGACCACGCGGACAGCGTCCTGATACATGGGATCCTGCTCGCCGTCGAAGACTTCGGCTTCGTCCTCGCCGGACTCATCGTCGGCGGGCGGGGCTTGCAGGAAGGTCTGGTCGTATTCGGGCCGGGCCTGGGCTTTCCAGAACTGGACCACTTCGGTGATTTCGGCTTCGGTGACGAAGGCGCCGTGGACGCGGGTGAGGCGGGAGGAGCCGGGCGGGAGGAAGAGCATGTCGCCCTTGCCGAGCAGGTGTTCGGCGCCCATGACGTCGAGGACGGTGCGGGAGTCGACGCGGGTGGCCACGCGGAAGCTGATGCGGGAGGGGAAGTTGGCTTTAATCAGGCCAGTGATGACGTCGACGCTGGGCCGCTGGGTGGCCAGGACGAGGTGCATGCCGACGGCGCGCGCCATCTGGGCCAGGCGCGTGACCGCCTCTTCGACGTTGCCGCGTTCGAGCATCATCAAGTCCGCCAACTCGTCGATCAGGATGAGAATGTAGGGCAGCGGGGCCAGATCCGGCTCGGTGTTCTCCTCTTCGAACAGGCTGAGCGGGCGGGTCTTCATCTGCCGGACTTTGCGGTTGAACTGGTCGATGTTGCGGACGCCGACGCTGGCGAGCAGTTTGAGCCGGCGCTCCATTTCGAGCACGGCGTTGCGCAGGGCGTTGGTGGCTTTCTTGGCGTCGGTGATGACGGGGGTGAGCAGGTGCGGGATGCCCTCGTAGATGCCGAGTTCCACGCGCTTGGGGTCGACCAGGATGAGGCGGACATCGTCGGGGGTGGACTTGTAGAGGATCGACATGATGAGCGTGTTGAGCATCACGCTTTTGCCGGATCCGGTCGAGCCGGCGATGAGCAGGTGCGGCATGGACTCGAGCGAGGCGACCTTGATGCGGCCGCTGATGTCCTTGCCGAGACAGACGGTGAGCTTCGAGGCGGATTGATCGAATTCTTCGCTTTCGAGGATTTGGCGGAGGCTGATGACCTCGCGGCGGCTGTTGGGGACCTCGATGCCGACGGTGGGCTTGCCGGGGATGCGCTCGATGAGGATCGATTCGGCCTGGAGGCCGAGGCAGAGATCCTCGCTGAGAGCGGTGATTTTGCTGTACTTCACGCCGGCTTCGGGTTTGTATTCAAACGTGGTGACGACCGGGCCCGGATTGATCTGAACCACCGAGCCGAGGACGTTGAATTCTTCGAATTTCGATTTGATGCGGGCGGCGATTTCCTTGAGTTCGACGCTATCGTGGGGATTGCGCGCGGGGACTTCGTTGAGCAGGCCGGTGGGCGGAAGTTGATATGCGGCCGGGCGGGTTGGGGCGGGTACGGAGGCGCGGACCGGGGCGGGCGGAGGCTCGGGCGCCGGCGGTGGAGGGGCGGCGACGGGACGCAAGTCCTCGAGCACGTGAATCGGAATTTCTTCGGCGGCTTCTTCCTCCACGGGTTCCTCGGAGGGTTCGGGGATGCGGGCGGATTCTTCCCAGGGCGGGGTATCGGCGGAGGGCTCAGCGGCGGGGGCTTCCTGAGTGCGGGCCGCCCGTTCGGCCCGGCGGCGTTTTCTGGCTTCCAGTTTTTCGGCGCGCTCCTGTTCGCGTTTGGCGCGGCGGAGGGCTTCGCGTTCCTTGGCCGCTTCGCGCCGGCGCTCGCGCCAGGCGGTCCAGCGCACGCCGATCGCCTTGAAGGCCCGGATGGGGCCGGCGAACCAGCGCTCGAGCGAGAGTACGGAGAAGGTGGAGATCAGATAGAGAGACAGGATGGCTGTGGCGAAGGCCAGCAGAACGGCTCCGAGCGGGTTGGCGACGGAGACCAGCCAGTCGCCGGCGAGGGTTCCGGCAAGTCCGCCGCAGGAGATGGCGCCGCCCCAGGGACGCCAGGAGATGGTCAAGTCGAGGCTGGCCGAGATGCTCATGACGAGGGCCGCGGAGCCGGTGACTCGGATGACGGGCGCGCTGATTTCCTCCGAGCGCATCCACTTCCAGCCCAGGACCCAGAGCAGGAAGGGAAGCACCGCGGCGACCAGGCCGAAGAGTTGGTAACAGAGGTCGGCGATGGCGGCGCCGGAACGGCCGATCAGGTTGAGGGGGCGGACGGCGGCGGAGGCGGTGTCCCAGGAGGGATCCAGAGGATGGTAGGAAGCGAGCGCGAGGGCGAGCAGCAGGCCGGCGACAAGAAACACGAATCCCGCGGCTTCATTCAGCCGGCGTGAGGGAGTGGGTCCGAGAAATCTCATCCGCTCGATTAGCGGAAAATAACCAGGGCAACTCCAGTATGCCAGAGAATTCCCCCTTGCGCGCTATGATTTCCCCATGTCGCGTTTTGTCTGGGTTTCGCTCCTGTTCTCGGTTCTGGTTTCGGCGCAGCCGGCGGTGCGGCAGCTTTGGAGGCAGAAAACGCTGGAGAGGCTGACGGCTTATGCCGCGTCGTCTTCGGGGGTTCTCGGGGTTTCGGCGATCGACCTGACCAGTGGAGAGACCATCGGGATGAACGGGGAGACGGTTTTCCCGACGGCGAGTTCAATCAAGGTCCCGGTGATGATCGGGATGTTTCGCGACGCGGCGGCGGGGCGGTTCAAGTTCAGCGATCCGGTCCGCCTTACCTGGGTGGGCAACGGCGACGACAGCGAAGGGCCGTTGAAGGAGCGCCTGATGCATGGTCCGGTGACGTTGACGGTGCGGGAACTGGTGGAGGCGATGATGCAATGGAGCGACAATTCGGCGGCGAACGAGTGCATCCGGATGGTGGGGATGGAGCGGGTGAATGCGCTGATCCGGGAACTGGGGCTGCGGGATACGCATCTGCGCCGGTTCATGATGGACATTGCGGCGGCGCGGCGCGGGGACGAGAACACGTCGACGCCGCGGGACCTTGCGCGGCTGATGCAATTGATTTATGAGAACAAGGCCGCCGGCGCGAAGGACTGCGGGCAGATGCTGGCCATCATGAAGGGTGTGAAGCATCCTTTTCTGCGGCCGGGGATTCCGGCGAATGTGGAGATGGCGGCCAAGCCGGGGAGTCTGGATGAGGTGCGGTGCGAGACCGCGGTTGTGTTTCTTGCGCATCGGCCGTTTGCGGTTGCGGTGATGTCGGCGTATTTGGAACCGAACGCCAATCCGGTTTCGGGGGTGGGGAAGATTGTGTACGACTACTTCTCGCGGCTGGCGATTTCGAACGAATACGGGCGCGAGATCGAGTGAACGGGCTGGTTTCGGGCCGCTAAAGTTCCCGTCCGGGCCCGCCGATGAGTAAGAGGGCGTAAAGGCGGCGGCTGGGCCGCAGGGGCCGGGAAGGACATCGGCCAGTACGACATGATTTCGATAAAACGGCTTCTGGATGGGCAGCGCGACGCGGGGGATCCGGCCTTCTTCCGGGTGGCGTCCCTGCTGCTCGAGGCGATCGCCATCCATGCGGTCAACTGCGACGCGGCTCAGTTTGCGGCGTTCCGCGACGGGGTGCGCAATATCCGGCTGGAAGTGGAGCAGGCCGAATCGACGGCGCATGCGCTGTTGCTCAGTGGCGAGGCGGTTCATTCGATGGAGGTGTACAACCGCGGGATCGAGGCGTTTGTACGAAATCAGGGGCAGGAGTTTCGCCAGATCATGCGGATGTTGTCGCACTCGCTGCTGGAGGTGTCGCAGGCGAGCGACACGGCTTCGGCCAAGCTGCGGCAGATCGAGAAAGAGATCGAAAGCGTGTCACGGCTGGACGAACTGGCGCTGATTCGGGCGAGACTGAATGAGTCGCTGCACGCGCTGGCGGAGGAGAATGCGCGCCAAAGGAAGCAGGCGTCGGCGCTGACCGGTCATCTGCGGGAGCAGTTGACGGCGGTCTGCTCGAAGGCCGAGCATCATCTGGATCCGGTGACGGGACTGCCGGACAGCGCCGCCGCGGTTGCCGAGATCGAGGAGGTGCTTGCCGGGGGTGGGGGAAGGGGAGCGGTTTACGTGGCGGTTTTCCGGCTCGAACGGCTCGATGCGATCAATTCGCGGTACGGGTTCGCGGCGGGAGACCGGATTCTGCTGGTATGCGCGCAGCAGTTGGCGCAGCGATTGGGCGCCGGGGATAAGCTTTATCGATGGCGCGGGCCGGCGCTGCTGGCGATTCTGCAGCGGCCGGTCCGGCTGCAAGACGTTCGCCTGGAGGTGTCCCGGATCGCCTCGAAGCGGCATGAAGAGCTGATAGAGATCGGCAACCGGACTGTTCTTCTGCCGCTGTCCTGTGCGGCGACGACGATTGCGCTGCTGGAGCACGCGAGCAGCGAATCGGTGGTTCGGACGGTGGAGGGGTTTCTTCAGGCGTTTGCGCACGAGGTCCGGGAGCGGTAAGGGCGGCGGGGCGGATTTTCCTCTAAAGTCAACCGGATCCTGCGCCGATAAGGCGATCAGGCGCGAAGCAGGAGGCGCGCACGATGTCGACATCTTCCACGGCTAGTTCCACGGCCAATGTGTTTGCCCCGCTGGTTTTCACCGGCGTCAGCACGTTCTCCAACGACTTTCAGACCATTCTGAGCCACGCGCAGCAGATCGGCCAGATCCCGATCCAGCAGCTTCAGAACCAGCAGGCCCAGCAACTGGCGCAGAAGCAGGCCCTCATCGCCCTGGAGCCGTATGTAGCGGCGATGACCAGCAGCCTGAACAGTCTCGGGTCGCTGGCGACCACGCAGGCGCTGTCGGCATCGAGTTCGAATGCGAGCGTGGTGACGGCGACCGACACGGGGGCGACGGCTCCGGCGAGCTACACGATCAGCAACATCACTTCGCTGGCGAGCGCGGCGTCGGAGACTTCCATTTCGGGCTATGCGAACTCGACCACGGCGCAGGTGTCGAGCACGGGGACGCTGAACCTGATTGTGGGCTCGAACACGTACACCATCAATCTGACGTCCCAGCAGAACAATTTGAACGGGCTGGTGAGCGCGATCAACAACCTCAATGCCGGCGTGACGGCTTCGGTGATTACCACCGGCAACGCGACCAACCCGGACTACCTGTCGATTTCGGCGAATAATACGGGCGCTACGACGCTGAAGTTGATGGACGACCCCACGGGGGCGAACACGAACCTCATCACGAGCAGCAATCAGGGCACGAATGCGAGTTTCACTTTCGACGGCATCCCGGTGACGCGTACGACGAACACGATCAACGACCTGGCTTCGGGCGTGACGTTCAATCTGCTGGGCACATCGGCCGGGTCGACGACCGTCTCGCTGACCACCGACCCGACGCAGTTGTCGAGTGCATTGCAGAGCTTCGTCAGCAGCTATAACAACCTGGTGAGCCAGATCGACCAGCAGGTTGGTCCGTCGGCGGGGGCGTTGAGCGGCAACATCATCATTACGACGCTGGAGTCCGACATGCAGCAGTTGAGCGCGTATCAGGGGACCGGCTCGATCAAGAGCCTGTCGGACCTGGGGATCACGTTCGATGCGAGCGGGCAGATGTCGTTCGACCAGAACACGTTCAACGCGCTCAGTCCGAGCCAGATCACGGGCGCGTTTCAATTTCTTGGTTCGGCCACGAGCGGGCTGGCCGGGCTGGCGCAGAGCTTCACGCAGGTTTCGGACCCGGTGAGCGGGATGATCATGAACGCCGAGAACGGGATCGATCAGACCAACACGGACCTGAACAACCAGATTCAGACACTGACGACCCGCCTGCAGGCGCAGCAGACGGCGATGCAGCAGCAGCTTGCCGCGGCGGACACGATGATTGCGAGCATGCAGAGCCAGCAGCAGCAGCTTACGGCGACGATTCAGAGTTTGGATTACGTTTTGTTTGGCGCGCAACAGCAGCAAGCGGGGTTGAGCGGCTTCAACGGGCCGATCAACGCGAGCACGGGGAGCGGCGGCTGATGGAGGGCCCGGCGGGGCAGACATGGGAGCGGGCCACGGGAGCGCTCGAGCGAGCGACGGCGCGGCTTGCGGCCGAGGGCCGCGTTCCCGGCGCACCGGTGGCGGAACTGCTTGCCGAGCGTGGGGCCGCGGTCGCGGCGCTGGCATCGCTCGACCCGTCCACCTGCCCACTGTCCCTGATCGACCGGCTTCGCGCCGCGCTTCAGGAGGGCGAACTCGCGCTGGAGCGGGCGCACTCGCTTCGCCGGGATATTCAGGCGAGCGCGCAACGGGCGGTTCATCTACATGAGGCGATTTCCCGTCTGGGGCCGTCGCCCGCGGCGGCGCACCGGATCGACTGCGAAGGGTAGGGAACGGCTAGCGCGCGTGCGCTAGGGTCTCCAGGTACTTTTCGGCTTCGAGAGCGGCCATGCAGCCGGCGCCCGCGGCGGTGACCGCCTGTCTGTACACGCGGTCCTGGACGTCGCCGGCGTGGAAGACGCCGGTGACGCTCGTGCGCGCGCCGCCTTTCGAGACGATATAGCCGTCCTCGTCGAGCTCGATCTGGCCGCGGAACGGCGCGGTGTTGGGCTGGTGGCCGATGGCGACGAAGAAGCCGTCGACCGCCTCGTCCCAGACTTCGCCCGTGCGCAGGTTTTTCAGCTTCACGCCGGTGACGAGGTTCTGGTTGACGTCGTAGACGTCCTCGACGACGGTATTGGTGAGGATGCGGACCTTCGGGTTGTGCCGCACGCGGTCCAGCATGATCTTCGAGGCGCGGAACTCGTCGCGGCGGTGGATGAGCGTGACGGACTCGCCGAAGCGGGTGAGGAAGGAAGCCTCTTCCATGGCCGTGTCGCCGCCGCCGATGACCATGATCTTGCGGCCGCGGTAGAAGAAGCCGTCGCAGGTGGCGCAGGAACTGACGCCGTGGCCGATGAGCTTTTGCTCGTTCGGCAGGTTCAGCCATCTGGCCGAAGCGCCGGTGGCGATGATGAGAGCTTGCGTTTCGCGCCATTCGCCGTCGATGCGGATGCGGAACGGGCGTTTGGAAAGGTCTACTTCGTCCACCGTGCCGTGCAGGTATTCGGCGCCGAAGTTCTGGGCCTGCTTCTTTATGCTTTCGACGAGATCCGGCCCCTGGATGCCTTCGGGGAAGCCGGGGAAATTTTCGACGAGCGAGGTGATGGAAAGCTGGCCGCCGGGCTCGTGGCCGGAGACGACGATCGGCTTGAGGTTTGCTCGCGCGGCGTAGACCGCCGCTGTATTTCCGGCGCAGCCGGAGCCCAGAATGATCAGTTCGTGCATGGGAACTCTCATCCTAGCAAAGGCGCCAGCGCGGCCCGCTCTATTGCAGGAAGGCGATGAGGCGCGTGACGGCGCCGCCGGCAAGCTGGTTGGCCAGGAAGGCTCCGGCGTAGGCGAGCAGGCCCATGTAGGCGAACTGCGCCGCCGGCCACTTCCAGCCGCCGGTTTCGCGGCGGACGATGGCGAGGGTCGACATGCACTGCATGGCGAAGGCGAAGAAGACGAGCAGGGCGAGCGCGCCGCCGGGAGTGAGGTCGGTATGGAGCGCCTGCTGGAGACCGTGCGAGGCGGCTTCGCCTTCCATGCCGTAGATGGTGCCGAGCGTGGCGACGATGGTTTCGCGGGCGGCGAGCGAGGTGAGCAGGCCGATACCGATCTTCCAATCGAAGCCGAGCGGCTTGATCAGCGGCTCCATGGCGTGGCCGATCTGGCCGGCGAAGCTCTGCGCGATCTCCGGCGCCTTGCCGTCGTGAAGCGGAAGGTGGGCGGCGACCCAGAGAAGCATTGCGACCACGAGGATCACGGTGCCTGCCTTGCGGAGGAAGACGCGGGCGCGATCGAGGAGGCGCAGGCCGATCGAGCGGAAGGTGGGCCAGCGGTAGGGCGGCATTTCGAGAACGAAGGGCGTCCCGCCGCTCTTGAGAATGGAGGATTTCAGGAGCCGGGCGGTAAGGACCGCGGCGAGGAAGCCCAGCACGTAAAGGCCGAGCAAAGCGGCGGCCTGTGTGCCGAGGATGGGGCCGAGCAGCGGACGGTTGGGCAGGAACGCCGCGATGATGAGCGTGTAGACCGGCAGGCGGGCCGAGCAGGTCATCAGCGGGGCGATCATTATGGTGGCGATGCGGTCGCGTTTGTTTTCGATGGTGCGGGCGGACATCACCGCCGGCACGGCGCAGGCATAGGCGGATAAGAGCGGGATGAAGGATTTGCCCTGGAGGCCGAACTTGCGCATGGAGCGGTCGGCGATGAGGGCGGCGCGGGCGAGGTAGCCCGAGTCCTCGAGGATTCCGATAAAGAAGAAGAGCAGCAGGATCTGGGGCAGGAAGACGAGGACGCTTCCGACGCCGCTCCAGACGCCGTCGACGACGAGCGATCGGAGCAAGGGGCTCGGGATGTGCGGGGCCAGCCACTCGCCCGAGGTCTCGACGAGCGTCTTCATTCCGTCCATGACGGGGGTGGCCCAGGCGAAGATCGACTGAAAGACAAGGATGACGACGGCGAGGAAGATCAACGGGCCGGCCCAGGGATGTAGGAAGAGGGCGTCGAGGCGGCGGGTCCAGCGGGGCGGTTCGGGAGCGCGGTAGGCGGCGCCGGCGCCGACTTCGGAGGCCCAGCGGCGGCACTTGGGAATGTCCTGCAGGACCGGGAGTTGGATGAGCGGCGCTTTGACCTTGGCGCGGCCGGCCGCGGTTCCTTGAATAAATTGATAAACCTTTTCGACGCCCTCGCCGGAAGCGGCGCTGATGAGGGCGACCGGTGCGCCGAGTTCGGCGGAAAGCTTGGCCACGTCCACCTGGCCGCCGCGGTTGCGCAGGTCGTCGGCCATATTGAGGATCACCAGCGTCGGCAGCTTGAGGTTGAGCACCGGGGCGGCGAGCAGCAGGTGGCGGCCGAGGTTGGTGCAGTCGAGGATGAGCAGAACCGCTTCGGGCTCCATGCCGGGACGCAGGCCGGTGAGTACGTCGTGCGTGACGCGTTCGTCTTCCGAGCGCGGCAGCAGGCTGTAGACTCCCGGGAGATCCACGAGTTGGACCTCGCGGTCCGTTTCGGCGCGGAGACGGCCGACGTGGTGTTCTACGGTGACGCCGGGGAAGTTGGCGACCTTCTGGTGGAGGCCGGTCAAACGGTTAAAAAGAGTGGACTTCCCGCTGTTGGGCGGGCCGACAATGGCGATGACGTGGGCGGCCTTGGCCGGTGGAGGGGCAAGCCTGGCGGCCGGGCAGTCAGCGCAATCGTGGCAGCCGCTCAAGCTTTTTCCTTCCTGGGGCGCCGGACGACGAGCCGCGACGCGGTTTCGTGGCGGAGGGCGACTTCGGAGCCGTCGACGCGGTAGACGCGCGGGTCGCCGCCGGGCGCCGCTTTGCCGACCGCGATGGTATGACCGGGCAGGAAGCCCAATTCCATCAGGCGGCGGGAGATGTCTTCCGGGAGACGCAGATGATCGAGGACGGCTTCCTGGCCGGGTTCAAGGGCGGCCAGATGCAGGAGCGAGTCGGGATCCTCGGAGTCGTTCTTCTTGAAACTGACTTGCATCTATCTTCAGTATCGGTGGTTGGTTTTGGGGGAGTCAAGTGATTGGATGAAAAATCGGACTGTTTTGATCCGGTATTAACTTTCGGCATAGTGAAAATGTTATACGAAGATTACTTGACATTCAGCGACTCATATATCATACTTGTGATGTAGTAAGCTTCTGACGGAGGTTAAATCAATACCATGCCCATCGTGAAATACAACCCATTCGCCGAAACCGAGGAGTTCCCTTCCGGGCTCCGGCTCCTCCAGGACACGGTCAACCGGCTTTTCGCGGATGGCGGCGGCGCCGCCCGGCCCTGGGCTCCGGCTGTCGA
>DAIDIH010000288.1 GCA_027459465.1 Bryobacterales bacterium
CGAAGGCGCCCTCAAAGTCGCCATCCACCGCCTCCGCAAACGCTACCGCGAACTCTTCCGCCAGGAAATCGCCGACACCGTCTCCGACCCCGCCGCCATCGACGCCGAACTCCGCTACCTCGCCTCCATCCTCACAAGAAAGTAACCCCTCGCCCCTTCAGCGAAAAGACGTACGCCAGCCCGGGAGTAAACCAGTTGATGAGGCAACCAACGTGCGGTTCGAGAGAATATCCAGCGACCCCGCCATGTGCCATGGCCAGGCCTGCGTGAAAGGCACGCGCACCCCCGACCACCAGATCGTCCGCATGCTGTGCGATTCTCGGCTTTCGTAGTAGCAGCGGCGGGAGCGGCCTGCGCGTTCCGTTTGGCGCAAGTCCTCCTCATCGGAGGCGTGGCATGAGCATGGCCGATCAAAAGTTTTTGCGGGAAATGCCAAGCTTCCGCATCATGGCGTTCAAAGTCGTGCGCGGCATTCCCAGCCGCGCCGCAGCCCGGCTGACTACTCCGCCCGACTCCCGCAGCACCCGGACGATATGCTCTCGTTCCACCTCTTCCAGCGTGCCGCCGGCCGGATCCGGACTATCGCATCCGAGTTCGTCTGGCGCTACGTGCAGACTTGCACCTTGAGAAAGGATGACCGCCCGCTCAATAAAGTTTTCCAACTCCCGCACATTGCCCGGCCAGGGGTAAATCAGCAGCGCCCGCATCGTCGCGGGGGAAATCCTTGGAATCGGTCTGCCCATCTTCCCGGCGTATTTCCGTACAAAGTGCTGGGCCAATAATGGTATGTCTTCCCGGCGGTCGCGGAGAGGCGGCAGCGTAATCGGAAAGACGTTCAGCCGGTAATACAGGTCCGGGCGAAATAGCTTGTCGCGCATCATCTGAGCCAAGTTGCGGTTCGTCGCAGCCACTAGCCGGACGTCAATCGGGGTCGTTCGCGTACCGCCCAGACGCTCGAACGATTTCTCCTGCAATGCCCGAAGCAACTTCGGTTGCAGCTCCAGTGGGACGTCGCCCACTTCATCCAAGAAGAGGGTTCCCTTGTCCGCCATCTCGAGGCGCCCAATCTTTTGCCCCTGAGCGCCGGTGAAGGCGCCTTTCTCGTACCCGAACAATTCACTTTCGAGGAGCCCGGTAGGAATCGCGGCGCAATTCAGGGTCACGAAAGGCCCGTTCTTGCGCGGGCTGAGACGGTGGACCGCGCTGGCGGCCAATTCCTTGCCCGTGCCGGTTTCACCCAGGATCAACACGTTGGCATTGGTCGGAGCCACCACCTCGACCTGCCGCAGCACCCGCCTGAGCGCCGCGCTCGCCCCAACCATCTCTTCAAAGTTGTTCGCTTTTCCCTTCGACGTGTCCTGTTCCGGGTTGGCGGGCTGGTTCCAGCAGCGTAGATCTTGAAGAAACGTGATCCACCGGAACGGCGTCAGACGCAAGACCGCCGTCATGACGAGAACCGGAACCCGGGCCCCATCCTTGCGGATCAGTTCCTTTTCATACGGAGCGCACGCTCCGAATCGCAAGCACTCTTCGTGCGCCACGTCGTCGAGCTCAGAGTACTCGGCGGGAGTCAGATCAGGCCAATGCAGCTTTTCCGCCCGGAATTCTGCCCGGCTATATCCTACCAGCTCCAAAAATGCGTCGTTGGCCTCGGAAACGCGGTCGAATTCGCCGGAAATAACGCCGGCAACCGTTGGCTGGCCTGGTACCGGGCGGCTGAGATCACGGCTCCGCCGCAGTTTCTCGTCGCGCTCGTGGCGGTCCGTGAAATCCCGCACGACACTGGCAAACCCCCGCAGTTGTCCGCCTTCGTCTTTGAGCGATACCGTGATCAGATTGGCCCAGAAGCGCGATCCATCCTTCTTTGCGCTCCACAGTTCGCATACGAAGTGCCCCTCGGAAGCGGCGCGGCGAAGCGCTTCTTGCGGGCCCGTGAACGAATCCTCCCCGCCCGGATGCGGAAAGGACATATGCTTTCCGATGACTTCCTCGGGCGCGTATCCGTAGATCCGCTCCGCGCCAGGGTACCATGCGACGATGCGGCCCTCCGGGTCGAGGATGGAGGCCGCGAAATCCTGCAACCACGCTGGGCCCTCTCCCTTGCCGGCTTTGACGATTTCCGCCGCCTGCGGTGAGTTTGTTGCGGCGCGCAATAGAAGCAGAGTGCGCACGGGCAGTACTTGGCTCCGCGCCTGAAATTCCACCTCCAGTAGATTTCCGTGCGAACTGATCAGCTTCAGCCGCCCCTGGCGAGCGCGCGAAGCGTTCCCCTGGCCTGATAGCGTCAGGACTTCCGGCGCAGACTCTGCGGGGACGAAACTGTCGAGGCACTTGCCGACGACCTGGTCTCGCCGAAGTCCGAGCAGCTTCGCAGCGCCTACGCTGGCGTCCTGGAGCGTGCGGTCGTCATCCATCACTAAGACGGGCGCGGATGGATGAAAAAAAATTGTCCGCACAAGCGCTTCCAGACACCGGGGACCATTGTCGAAAAGCCAGTTCTCCGGGCACCGCTCGACGGCCTCTGAGTTCATGTCTTGCGCACGCTCAGATTTAGTGTATCGATATCGGCGAGGATATCGTCCAGGCGCGGCGCGCTTCACGCCTGCCGCTTGGCCTCGCGAGCCGTCTGCGAGGCCGTCGCCCGTTGTTTCGAAGGCTATCGCTTGGAGGGTGTGGGCCCCCTTGCCTGTTCGCGCATCGAGTGCTTGTTCAGCAAAGCGACGAGCTTGGCCGCCGCTTCGGGGGGACGGATGCGCGAGTTGACAATCTGCCGGTTTTCCAGCTTTTTGCCATACATCGTCTTATTGTCGTCCAAGTCCTGCCGCAGCGTCGCGCCTTCGAGTGCAAGTCCGGCGAACAAGCCTTGGCTTCGGGACCAAGAGAGAATGTCGGCTTTCATCTGCGCGTCTGTTTGGGCCGTCGCAGTTCGTCCCACTGGACCGGCGGCGACGGAGCCTTCCGCGCCGAGAGTGAATTTACTCGACAGCAGCTTACTGGCCCCGCGTTCACTCATCACCAGCATGATCAAGTCGGTCTCGGACCCGCCGATTTGGAAGCCCACGCTTCCGCCCTCAATGCGAACGGCGGCCGGCGCCGACCAACCAGCCCCGCTCCGCTTCCGGCACAGGAGAAAGCCCTTGCCATACTTTCCGCCGAACACGAACGCCGCTGTCTTCAAGCCAGGAACGATGACGACGCAGTGCGCCTTCTCAAGCAGATCCTGCGGAATTCCCTTGTCGGGCGCCGCCATGACCTCCTCAAACACCGCGGCGCTCTCCTGGAGGCGCCGCGCGGTTTCGCTATCTTTCGCGCTCAGTAACGTCGAAGCCGCCAACAAGCACAGCAAAAATCTCTTCATACACTGTCCTTTCCCGGTCGCGCCGCGCCGCCTTCGGCGGCAGGGGTCCCAGCCGCTCCGTGGCCGCACATGAGGGGCCACTGCCGGCGGGCCGGGCCGCATGGGTCGAACCGGCGGGCTCGTCTTTCGGTCATTTGGGCACTTGGCAGGAAGCGATCGACGAAGATAATGGACGCCCGTTCCGGATTCGGCCAACGTGCATCCTGGCGGCATTTCCCGTTCCGGTAGGACCGCACCGGCTCGAAACGGGAACGCTTGCTGAAAACCCGCTCGACCAAATGGGGTCAGTTGACCGGCGTTGGTCACAAAACCGCGCCGAGCTTCACTTGCCGGCCACGGCCGGGGGGTATGCCGCTTCTTTGATTTACCGGCTTTTGCCATTCGAAGATCCCACTCGAGACCACATGGCCGCTCAAGTGCTTGGGCAGAGAGGGGGAGCCGGAGGGAGACTTGAAAGGCGGGAAAAAATAAACGAGATGACGAATCCATCCACGCAACAAGCGGCGCAGCCGGCGGCGATAACGGAGCTGAACTCGCCCGGTGATGGCAAGAGCAGAACGAGCTTACTGCTATATTTTGCGGGAGTTGGGACGGGGGCCGCTTTGACGCTGCTCTTCGCGCCGACTTCGGGCGCCAACTTGCGCAAAGAAATCGGCGGCAAGTTCAAAAGAAGCTTGGATTGGTTTCAGAATACGGCGGCAGAGGCGGGGAAAACGGCCGCAAACCGGTCGAAAGCTTTGCGCGAGGGAGTCGAAGCCGCGGCAACGGCAGCCAAATCATGATCGATCTTCACGACGGCAATTGCGACCGTTTCGCAGTTTACCGCAACCCATGGAGCATCGTGGAACAGCCGGGCGGTCTTGTCTGCCCGCCTCGATCACACGCGGCCCCCGATGAGACATCCGCCACCAGCGGAAATTCCTGCGCTTTAAGAAAGGGAGCCTGAGTATGCTATTGATTCTAATCATCCTGTTGCTGTTGTTCGGTGTTGGTGGAGGATACTACGGCCACCGCCGGTGGGGCCCCGGAGGAAGCGCCGGCATCGGCCTGGGAACGGTCGTGATCATTCTCCTGGTCGCCTACATGCTCGGACTGTTTCGCTGAAGCGGACGGCCGTCAACAACCGCCACGGTAGGCATCAACTCGTCTGAAACCAGCCCCAACGAGGAGCAAATAAATAGACATGCCGTTAGTGAACATTGTTATCGTGCTGATCATCGTAGGTGTGCTGCTATGGTTGATCAACCAGTTTATTCCGATGGCCGCGAGCATCAAAACCATTTTGAACGTCGTCGTCGTTGTGGCGGTGGTCGTCTGGCTGTTACAAGCTACCGGTTTGTGGGGGCATCTGAGCAGTTACCGGGTAACGCGGTGACCGGTTGCGGGCCGCCGGAATGCGGGGGCCGAATCGCGGGCGCGCCGGGGCGTGAGCTCCCTATCGACCGCGTTTGGCCGGGTGAAGTGAGCCAGCTCTGCCGCGCTTCGGGCTTGGGATGTGACGGGTCGGTTGGACCAATCGGGCGGAGAGCCAGCCGGTGGGGATCGCCGCCGGCAAGCGGCCGGCGTCGATGCGATTCGGAGGGAAAGCGAGCAGGCCTGAGAGCGTTTCCTTGCGCATCGCCGTGGCGGCGAGGCGATCCGCAAGGAGGTTTTGGTTGCGGTAACGACTTACCCGCCGGTACCATACCCGCACCGATCTAATCGTCCTCGCCAGGCGCCCCTCCGGCTTCAAGGGCGGCCTCCCCCGCTTCACAAAAAAATCCAGCCGCGATCGCTCCGACGGAATCTGCTAAAGTACCGTGACGGCCATGCCAGTCCAACTCGACGGCCTTGCCCTAGACCGCCAAATCATCGATCATCACCTCGCCGCGCTTCTGCCGCCCCTTCCGGAATCTCCCGCCCCGAACCTCCGCGAGGCCATGCGCTACGCCGTCTTTTCTCCGGGCCGCCGCGTGCGCCCGATCCTCGCCCTCCGCATCTCCCACGTGCTCGGCGCCTTCTCCCGGCTCACCCTCCGCGCCGCCGCCGCCGTCGAACTCCTCCACTGCGCCTCGCTGATCGTCGACGACCTACCGTGCATGGACAACGACCCCACCCGCCGCAACCGGCCCTCGCTTCACGTCGCCTTCGGCGAAGCCACGGCCGTGCTCGCCGCCTTCGGCCTCGTCTCCCTCGCGGCCCGCTCCGCCATCGACGGCGCGGCCGGACCCGCCGAACAAGCCCGCCTTCTCGACTTCCAACTCGATCTCCTCTCGACCCTAGACTGCGCCAGCTTGATCGGCGGCCAGTCCCTGGACCTCGCGCTCTCCCAAGAAGCCCGCAACTCGAACCGCGCCCGCATTGCGGCCCTGAAAACGGTACCTCTGTTTGAGCTCGCCGTCCGCGCCGGCGCCATTTCCGCCGAGCTTTCTCCCTCGCAAGAACGCTCCCTGCTTGCCTTCGGGGCAGCCTTCGGCATTGCCTACCAGATGCGCGACGACCACCATGACGGCGAAGTCCTCACCTCCCGCAGGGCCGCAAGCCGCTTCGCCCGCGCCTTGGACCACCTCGCCCCCTTCGGCCCCCGCGCCCACCCCCTCCGCGATCTGGTCGAATATCTAGTTAGCTAGATGTCCACCGATATCGTCGTCATCGGCAGCGGCTTCGGCGGCCTCGCCACCGCCATCCGCCTCCAGGCCCGCGGCTACCGCGTCCGCCTCCTCGAAGCCCGCGACCAACCCGGCGGCCGCGCCTACGTCTACCGCCAGGACGGCTTCACCTTCGACGCCGGCCCCACCGTCATCACCGCCCCCTTCCTCTTCGACGAAATCTTCGAAGCCGCCGGCCGCAAATCCAGCGACTACCTCCACTTCGTCCCCATCGACCCCTTCTACCGCATCGAATTCCACGACGGCCGGTCCTTCGAATACAACGGCGACGAAGCCGAAACCGAACGCGCCGTGGCCGCCTTTTCCCCCAACGATCTCGAAGGCTACCGCACCATGATCCGCCACGCCCGCGCCATCTTCGAAAAAGGCTTCGTCGAACTCTCCACCAAACCCTTCCTCAGCCTCACCGGCATGATCAAAATCGTGCCGGATCTCGTCAAACTCCAGTCCCACCGCACCGTCTACGAATTCGCCGCCCGCTACGTCAAGGACCCGCTCCTCCGCCGCGTCTTCAGCTTCCACCCTCTTCTGGTCGGCGGCAACCCCTTCCAAACCACCTCGATCTACGCCCTCATCCACTATCTGGAACGCCAGTGGGGCGTCCACTATTCGATGGGCGGCACCGGCGCCACCGTCCAGGCCCTCGTCCGGCTCTTCACCGAACTCGGCGGCACGCTCGAACTCAACACCCCCGTCCGCCGCATCCGCGTCGAAAACGGCGCAGCCACCGGAGTCGAAACCGCCGCCGGCGCCTTCCACCCCGCCCACGCCGTCGTCAGCAACGCCGACGTCGCCAACACCTACCGCAAACTCATCGCCCCCGAATACCGCCCCAAATACACGAACCGCCGCCTCGATCGCATGCGCTACTCCATGTCCCTCTTCGTCGTCTACTTCGGTACCCGCCGCCAATACCCCGGCATCCGCCATCACACCATCCTCCTCAGCGACCAGTACCAGGAACTTCTCGACCAGATTTTCAACGCCAAAACGCTCCCCCGCGAGTTCTCCATCTACCTCCACCGCCCCACCGCCACCGACCCCTCCATGGCCCCTCCCGGCTGCGACTGCTTCTACGCCCTCGTCCCCGTCCCCAATCAACTCTCCGGCATCGACTGGAACGAGCAGGCCATCCCCTTCCGCGACCGCGTCCTCACCTATCTCGAACGCACCTACCTCCCCGATCTCCTCCACAACCTCGCCACCGTCCGCATCTTCACCCCTCTCGACTTCGAAACCACCCTCGATAGCTACCGCGGCGCCGCCTTCTCCTTCGAACCCGTCTTCACCCAATCCGCCTGGTTCCGTCCCCACAACGCCTCCGAGGACGTCAAACACCTCTACTTCGCCGGCGCCGGCACTCACCCCGGCGCGGGCGTCCCCGGCGTCCTCTGCTCGGCCAAAATCGCCGAAGACCTCATCTGCCGGGACATCCCCGCGTGACCCTCGACGCCCTCTACCGCCAGGCCGCCCAGGCCACCGCCGCCGGCACCAAAAGCTTCTACTTCGCCTCGCGTTTCTTCCCGCCCCCGCTCGCCCGCTCCGCCCACGCCGTCTACTGGTTCTGCCGCTACACCGACGACCTGGTCGATGAATGCCCCACGCAGGAAGCCGGCCGCCGCAACCTCGAATCCTGGTCCGCCCAACTCGACTCGGCCCTCGCCGGACGCGAACCCTCTCACCCCGTCCTCCGCGTCTTCCTCGATACCCTCAACCGCCACTCCATCCCCCACGAATATCCCCGCCAACTCATCGAAGGCATGCGCATGGATTGCAATAACACCCGCTATCCCGACTTCGCCTCCCTCCGCCTCTTCTGCTACCGCGTCGCCTCCGTCGTCGGCCTCATGATGTCCCACGTCATCGGCTTCCCCGCCGCCCAGCGCGATCTCGTCCTCGCCCGCGCCGCCAGCCTCGGCATCGCCATGCAACTCACCAACATCCTCCGCGACATCGGCGAAGACCTCGACCGCGGCCGCATCTATCTCCCCTCCGAAGACCTCGCCCGCTTCGGCTACTCCGAAGCCCACCTCCGCGCCCGCACCCGCAACCACGCCTTCCGCGAACTCATGCGCTTCGAAGCCGCCCGCGCCCGCGCCTTCTACGACGAAGCCAACCCCGGCATCTCCCTGCTCGCCCCCCAGGGCCGCTTCGCCGTCCGCATCGCCTCCGACGTCTACCGCGAAATTCTCTCTCGCATCGAAGCATCGGACTACGATGTATTCGCCCAACGCGCCCGCGTCCCCGCCGCCCGCAAATGCTGGATCACCGCGCGCCATCTCGCCTCCCGCGCCGTCGCCCTCGGCTAATGCAAACCCCCTCCTCCAACGCCGCCCGCTCCTCGCTCGCCGTCCTCTTGGGGCTTTGCGTCCACTACTTCGTTTTCTACATAGCCTCCACGCCGCTCCTCACCGAATCCGCCGCCGAGTGGATCATGGCCCGCACCCCCTCCCGCTTCGCCGTCCCCCTCCTCGCCTCCCTCGGCGCCTGGGCCAAACCCTTCGCCATGACCGGCGCTCTCGCCCTCCTCGGCGCCGCCACCCTCTTGGCCCAACTCGCCTTCCGCGGCCGCCGCCCCTACCTCCCCGGCCTCCTCACTCTCGCCGCCGCCGCCGCGGCCCTCAGCGTCCTCTTCTCCTACTCCTCGCTCCTGGGCCTCGCTTCCTTCTGGCTCCCCGCCGCCTTCACCCTCCTCTTCCTCAACCGCCCCCAACCCCACACCCTCGCCACACCCGCCGCGCCCACCCGCCGCCTCTTCCTCGCCTCCACCATGACCGCCGGTGTCGCCGCCGTCGCCGGCGAAAGCTACCTCCGCAACGCCGCCCTCGCCCGCCGCGCCGTCCAACCCGTCACGCTCTTTCCCTTCACCCCGCCCGCTTCCACCTTCGGCCACGGACTCGTCCGCCCCAACGTCACCCCCATCCCCGCCTTCTACGGCATGAGCAAAAACGCCGTCGATCCTTCTCTCAATCCCTCCACCTGGCGCCTCCGCCTCACCCTCGAAGGCCAGCTCCTGCGCGAATTCTCCTTCGCCGAACTCCTCACCCTCCCCCGCACCACGCGCTACGCGACCCTCCGCTGCATCTCCAACACCCTCCGCTCGGACCTCATGGGCACCGCCCTCTGGAGCGGCTTCCCGCTCTCCCTCTTAATCGCCCGCCGCCAACTCCCCGCCGATATCCTCGAAGCCGCCATCCTCGGCGCAGACGGCCACAGCGACAGCGTCCCCATCGACTACGCCTTCTCCGATGAGTTCCTCCTCATCACCGGCATGGACGGCAAAACGCTCTCCCGCATCCACGGCTTCCCCTTACGCATGCTCGCCCCGCGCTACTACGGCTTCAAAAACGTCAAGTGGATTTCCGAAATCCGCTTCGTCCGCCGCCCCTACTATGGGACCTGGCCTAAACTCGGCTACACCCGGGAGCCCCTCATCCACACCGCCTCCCACATCGATCGCATCCACCGCTCCGGCAACGCGCTCTCCCTCGGCGGCGTCTCCTTCGCCGGCATCCGCGGCATCCGCAACGTCGTCCTCCGCGCCGGCGCAGGCCCTTGGCGCAATGCCACCCTCGAACCCCCGCTCTCGCCCTATACCTGGACCCGCTGGTACGGCGAAGTCCCCATCGACAACGCCGCCACCGTCGAAGCCCGCGCCCTCGACGGGGCAGGGAACTGGCAGGAATCCACCCCCGGCCCGCTCTTCCCCAACGGCGTCACCGGCCCCACCATCCGGACCATCGGCTAATGCCCGCATCCCTCGCCATCGCCGTCGCCCTCGGCATCGTCATCTTCTTCTGGAAGTCCCGCGCCAACTACCTCGCCCTCCCTTCGCTCCCCGTCCTCGACAACCCGAATCCCCCCTCCGTCACCGTCGTCATCCCCGCCCGCGACGAAGCCCAAACTATCGCCCGCGCCGTGTTGAGTTTCCCCAACGTCCCCGTCCTCGTCGTCGATGACGCCTCCACCGATTCCACCGCCGAAATCGCCGCCCGCGCCGGCGCCCGCGTCATCTCCGCACCCCCACTTCCGCCCGGCACACTCGGCAAACCCAATGCCTGCCAGGCCGGCGCCGATGCAAGCGCCTCTGACTGGCTCCTCTTCGTCGACGCCGACACCTGGTTCGATCCCCGCTTTCTTCCCTCCCTCCTCGCCTACGCCGCCCGTGAGAACCTCGACGCCGCAAGCGTCTTCCCCCATCAGCACTGCCTCACCCTCGCCGAGCAAACCCTCCTGCCCTACGCCTTCGCCCTCTACTTCACCGGCGTCGACGCCCGCTCCGTCAACTCCCCGCGCTCGCCCGAAGCCCTCGGCAACGGCCAGTGCTTCCTTTCCCGCCGTGCCGTGTACCAGGCCATCGGAGGCCACCGCGCCGTCTCGAACATCATCATCGAAGACATCGCCCTTGCCCGCCTTCTCAAACAAAACGGCCTGCGCTACCGTGTCCTCCGCGCCGAATCCCTCGCCCACGTCCGCATGTACTCGAGCCTCGCCGCCATCTTCCGCGGCTTCGAGAAAAACGCCTTCCGCTTCCTCACCGTCAACCCCATCACCGCCGCCCAGGTCATCCTCGCCTCCATCCTCGCCACCTCCTGGCTCCCCGCTCTCCTCTGGGCCGCCCTCGAAGCCCAATGGATCCCCGCCGCCCTGCTCTTTGTATCCCTCCCCGCCGTCCTGCTCCCTCTCTACGGCAAGCGCGTCTGGCTCGTCCCCGCCGCCGTCTACGGCTTCCAACTCATCGCCCTTTCCTCGCTCGCCGCCACCCTCACCGGCCGCAAAGTCACCTGGAAAGGCCGCCGTGTCTGAGCTTCGCTACCCCGTCCCCTGGGACCTCGTCTTCTCCCTCACCCCTCACATCGCCCGCCGCACGCAGGCCCCCACGGCCACCCTCCTCGCCTCCCTCGTCGAACGTATGCCCGCTCCGCCGCTCGTCCACGGCCTCGAAAATATCCCCTCCGCCCCACCCTTCGTCATCGCCGCCAATCACTACCAGCGCCGCGGCCTCTGGATCGCCCACGCAACCGCCGCCATCGCCCACGCCGTCGCCCAACGCTCGCCTCGCGACACTCCCCTCCGCTGGCTCGTCACCGCCAACTTCCCGCCCCTCCGCCTCGGCCCTCTTCGCCTCCCCTCGCCCGGCGATCTCTTCCTCCCCCACGTCGCCCGCGCCCTCGGCTATTTCTCCGTCCCCTTCGCCGCCTCCAACCCCGCCCGCACCGCCCGCTCTCTCCTCGCCGCCCTCCGCGAATCCCCCCGCTGCATCCTAGGCCTCTACCCCGAAGGCGCCCAAGCCAACGCCTCCTCCATCGGCCCGCCGCTCCCCGGAATGGACCGCCTCTTCCACCTCCTCGCCCAGCGCAACCTCCCCGTCCTCCCCGTCCGCATTTCCGAGAATGCAACGCAATTCGTCATCGAATTCTTATCCCCTATTTCCCCCGCCCAACTCGCCGCAACCCCCGCTCCCGCCGCCGCCGTCATGGACCGCATCGCCGGCCGCCGCAATTTCGATCACCGCTGATAAGACCATCAGAATCATTGTATTACGTAAATTTACGAGCGAAAACTTGTAACCCGTCCACCCCCCGCCGCCGTCTCAACCAATGAAAGCGCTGAGATCGAAAACAACGATCCGGCAAAACCAGAAAGCCCTGACCGGCCGCCGCTTCCGGCACACCCGTTCAGGCAATTTACAAGGAGTAAATTCTATGAAATCGATTCGTGTCCTTACCGTCGTTTCACTCGGCCTCGTCGCCGGTTTCTTCACCAATCCCCTGAAAGCAGACGACTTCAACAAGGAAACCATCGTCAAAATCGACAACCCCATGCAGGTCGGTAACGTCGTGCTCGCGCCCGGCAAATACGACTTCCAACTCGCCCAGACACAAACCGCCCAGCACGTCGTCTACATCCGAGACGCCGACTATCGCCTCGTCGCCACCGTCTTCGGAAATGCCGCCTATCGCCCCGTCCCGCACGGCAAGTCCGCATGGACCTTCTATCCCTCTCAGCCCGGCCAGGTCGCCGCGCTGAAAACCTGGTATTTCGCCGGTGAAAATGACGGCATCCAATTCCGCGACTACAAAGCGCCGGCGCCAACGCTCGCCAAAAGCCACACTTCTAACTCTACGGGCGCCGTCGGCGGCATGAAGTAATCGCTCTGCTCCCCCTCACGCCCCACGCGCCGCGTCTTCCGACTGCAACCCCCTTCCCCCCGCGGGTCCAGCCGGAACACGCGGCGTGTCCATTTCTGCACTCACCCGCCCCCACTCTGCCTCCTCCCTCCCGGCCGCCAGTCCCGCGCCGCCTGTTACCGATTCAGATGGTTCGAACTGCCCGCCACGGCCTTGCAAAGCTCGTCGCGCCGCAACATCCCGATGCAAATATCGCCGAATGTCTCCCGAATTCGCCACAATTTATCCTCGAAGATTTGTCCCCGCTTTCCGCTCTCACTCCGGCCAAATCTCCAAGCCCGCCCCTTCGATCATCTCTTCTAAGACAATCATAATAAAATGCTTACACGAATTTACAGGCGAAACCTCGTAACCCTTCCACCCCCGCCCATCGTCTCTATAAGTGACAGCGCTTCGGATCGGAAATATCGATCGGGCGAATCCGAAAAGACCTGACCAGTTGCCGCCTCCGGCACACCCGTTCAGGCGATTTACAAGGAGTAAATTCTATGAAATCGATTCGTGTCCTTACCGTCGTCTCCCTCGGCCTCCTCGCCGGCTTCCTCGCCAATCCCCTCAAAGCGGACGACTTCAACAAGGAAACCATCGTCAAAATCGACAACCCCATGAAGGTCGGCAATGTCGTGCTTCCGCCCGGCAAATACGACTTCCAACTCGCCCTGACCCAAACCAACATGAACGTCGTCTACATCCGCGATGCCCGCAACAATCATTTCGTCGCCACCGTCATCGGTAACTCCGCCTACCGCCCCGTCCCCCACGGCAATTCCGGATGGACCTTCTATCCCTCCGTTCCCGGTGAGGAAGCCGCCCTCAAAACCTGGTACTTCGCCGGCGAAACCGACGGCATCCAATTCCCCGACTACAATCAACCGCTGCCCGTCCTGGCCAAGAGCCACACCTCTACCTCGACCGGCGCCGTCGGCGGCATGAAGTAATCGCTCCACGCGCCGCGTGTTAAATCCGCAACACGCGGCGCGTCGCTGCAAGCCCCTCGCCTCCAGCTCCTCTCTTCCCGCTTCTCGCTCCCTGCTCCTTCCTCCCCGCTCCCCCCGCCCGCATTTAACGATCTCGTTCGCGGTACATTCGCCGGCTCGCCTTGCGAATCGCTTTCCACAACCGCTTCTCGGCCCGCTGGGCGTTCGCATCGGATTCCATCGCGTGGTGACGGACCTCACGCCGCAGCTTCACGTAACTCGCCCACCGTTCGCGGGTAATCCTACCGTCCTCCAAACCCTGCCGCACCTCGCATCCCGGCTCCCGCTCGTGCCGGCAGTCGGCAAAGCGGCATTGCCCGGCCAGCCCGGCGATCTCGGGGAACGCGGAATCGAGCGAGGCGTCGTTGGCCAACAAGGCCAACTCCCGCATCCCCGGCGTGTCGATCAGCCACGCCCCGCCAGGCAGCGCCATCAACATACGCGCCGTGGTCGTATGACGCCCCCGCGAGTCGCACCCGCGAACTTCCTGCGTGGCGGCGCCGCATCCGGTCAGCTCATTCGCAATCGTCGACTTCCCCGCGCCGGAAGAACCAAGCAGGGCCGCAGTCAAGCCCGGCTTCAACCAAAGCCGCAGCGGATCCACCGAGCGCAGCGCGCTGATCGCAATCACGTCCGCTCGCCCGGCAATGTCCCGCACGGTATCTACCGCCGCCTCCACGTCGGCGCATACATCCGCCTTGTTGAGCGCCACCACCGGATGCGCGCCGCTTTCCCAAGCCAGCACCAGATACCGCTCAATGCGCCGCAGGTTGAAATCCCCGTCCAACCCGCAAACCACGAAACAGACGTCGACGTTGGCCGCCACACATTGCGGCGCATACGCCCGGCCGGCGGCTCTCCGGACAAACGCCGTCCTTCTTGGCTCAACCGTCTCGATAATGCAAAGGCCGCCCGCCGGGCGTACCCACACCCAATCGCCCACAACCGGCAGTTCGTGCCACGCCCGCAAGCTGCCCGCCGGGTACCCGGCGGTTTCGCTTCCGTCGTCCAATAGCACGCGATATTCCTCGTGCGCGCCGGCCGACACCCGCCCCTTCACTACTCCTTGTTGTTCCATCTCGTTCGCTCCGTCTTCGAAGGACTCGAATACACGGCTCCCGCCCAGCCGCTGGACGGCAGGAAGATCGGCATCGGCGCCCCTGCAATGCGCCGCCGTTAGCGAACAATCGTGGCCAAATCCCAGTCTATCGAACCACCACCCGGTCCCGCTGCCGAGTCTTGTCTCATGCAAGATGAGCCTGAAGCGGGGTACGGATTCTCATGCAAGATGAGCCTGAAGCGGGGTAGGGAGCGCGATGCTGGGTATTGATCATCAGCATGGACGGTTCGAAGTGGATGAGCCTGGACGAGATCCGGGCGTTC
>DAIDIH010000289.1 GCA_027459465.1 Bryobacterales bacterium
ATTACAAGCATGGGCCCATGCTTGTAATCCACCGGCGTCGCCACCCCGCCCGCCGCCTCCACCAGGTCGATCTTCGCCAGCACCCGCAGCGTCTCGCTCGCCAGCGTCACGCTCCGCGCATGGATCTCCTCCGCCGCCGCCTCAGCCGCCGGAGCCAGCGCCGTCGCCCGCGCGTCCACCCGCTGATGCTGTATCTTGCCTTCCACCGTGTCCGCGCTCTCGCGGAACAGCCCCTCCACCCACTCGTAGAAAAACAGCCGCGGGCAGTACACATACTCATTCACCATCCGCGCCGGAAGATAGTCCGGCAGTTCCACCGCCGGCCCCGGAATCGGAACATTCGGAAGCGCGCCCATAAACTTACTCCCCCTGACTCTAAACGACGATACACGGAGCGTCGATCGGCGAATACGGCTTCCCCAGCGCCGTAATCACCCGCTCGCCCCGCCCCTCGGCCGGCCCCAGACTTACAAACAACACCTGGTCCTCCTCGGTATCAATCACCCCAGCCAGCATCGCCCGGCACCGCGCCAGATCCATCGCCGTAAGCTGGCACTCAAACACCGAATACTGCAGATGATCCCCAAACCCCCGCATGATCTGAAACACCCGCCGCAGCCGCTTATCGTCCGCAATGTCGTAACAAATCAAATACGAAACGCGCATAGTCAAGCACTCGGCCGGAACTGGCCCAGTCCATAATGGCAGCCATACCCAAGCGCAAATGGAGTCAGCACCGGGCGCTCGAAGTGAAGCTCGAAGGCATAGCCGGAACGTACGGGATCGTTTCTTCGGCCTCGCCTATACTCAACGACGTCAAAGAGCCCGGCCATCCGCGCCATCCGCTCAACCTTCATGGGCTGCGCGAGCCCCTGATTGCGGCATTCGCGGCGCACCTCGTCTTCAAGAAACCGCTCCAGTTCGCGGCCGCGGCGCATGTGCCGGACGGTAATGAAGGGCGTTACGCTGGCCACCGTCGTGGTTGACTGAAATTCGTCAACCGCACCCGCCCGGATCTCGCCCTGCCACGCAACAACGCATCGCACCTTCCCGCGGTCATCAGACTGATACAGTTCCCGCAGGCCTCGAACGGCATCCAACTCGTCAGGCTGGAACCTGGCATGACTGCTCAACAGCAGAGCCCGGTCGATACGTCCCTTGGAGTTGCTGAGCGGCAGAATGTAGAGATGTCCGTGATCCAGACGCTTTCCCCCGCCGCTATCCTTCCCGCTGAAGAGCCCCGATACTCGCCTGGCGTCGCCCCCCTGACGCATGCGATGCGCACCCATCAGACGAACCCGTATCTGCTCCGCAACCGCCACGGTCTCCGTCGCCAGTGGCAACACCGTGGCATCTAGCCCAAGCAGCACAGCGCTCACCTCCGGGTCGCGCCGGAGAAGCTTCGGAGTAGCGCTGGTCCGGACGCCCTCCTCCGGCACAACGTAGCGCACGGTTCTCAGCAGAGGCGGAGCGCTGCGCTTCTCCTTCATCATCTCGGTGGTGGTGAACGTAAGAGCATCGAGCCACGGCCGCTTTGCACTGTACTCCGCCGGTGGCACAACACACGCCACGGGTGTCACCTCGCCGCTACACTCGGCAGCCGGGGCTGGATCACAGCGATATCCGCCATCAGTGGTTTCCGAGTCCAGAGCGGCATCCACCCAGGACTCGGACCGTCCAAGGTAATTGAGGTTTCGCAGCAGCACGCCGAGAGTGGCGCGCTGACCTTCGTCCAGTTGCAACTCGGGCCAAGAGATACAACATACGGCGCTGCGATCAAGCGCGAGAAAGGCATCGAACACAAGGTTCTTATCCGTCGGGTCCTCGCTGTTACTGCTCAAATAGGACCGCGTATGAGAAGCTATGGCGGAGGGCAGCACGAACCGCGGCTCAGATGCGGCGAGCGCCGACAGCACACTCTCAACCGCCGGTTCGGGCAAATCGGCGCACTTGCGCTTCCAGACGTCATAGAGCCCCCGCAGCAGCCGATACGGCGACGGCGGCCACTCCGCCACACCCTCGTTGACGTGTCGTCCCCAGGGCGTCGCGTGATAGCGCGAGGCAGGGAAACGAAGGCGAATCGTGGTCATATCCCACCCGCCTCCGCCGCTTGTTCCGCCCCCTTCTTCGTTGCTACCATTTTCACCCCCGTTTTGAGTTCAGTGATCGGCGGGGTAGCGAACAAACCGGCGCACGCCGAGATACCGTCCTTTACTTCTCTCAGCAGCACTCCCTCGTCGGGCAACTCATAACCGGCCGGGGATGTGACTCGGTGATCCTTCATCCGAAGATCGCATGCCGTACGCAGCCGTAGCTCCGCCCTCAGGAATCGGCGTATCTTCAAAAGCGAAAGCGCGATCAGCAGCCGCTGCGCCTCCTCCGCAAGTCCGTAACCGCGGATGAGGGCGACGTCCAAGTTGAAGTACGCCGTGATCGCTCCCGCCGCGTATTCGACCCTCGCATACGGAACATTGCTGTAAACACCCTTCTCGGAAGAGTCGGCCTCGGCCACTTGAAGTTCGCCCTTCGGATCTACCGGGCTGTTCTTAACACCGCCGGAAACGACGCGCTTTACGTTGCAGGCTTCAACGAAGCCGGTGAGAGCACGGGGCGCACGCACGCGGCCGCCCTCCAGCAACGAAAGGAACACACCATGAATCAGGCTGTTTGGGTCGTATCGGAATAACGTCGCGTAAATCTTCTTCCAATTCAGAGGACGTTTGGGGTTGTACGCCATCTCCTCTGTCAGTTCGGCTTTGAACTGCTTGTTGAGAAGGAAATACGGCGACCCGATCCTGTGCGCTTCAACCAGCGAACTGGTGCGCACATCCGACCCCGATCCGGTAAGCGTCGCGGCGACATACGGGAGCCCCGCAAGCTCAGGAGCGAGGTCGGGGCCATCGCCATCCAGACACGACTTTTCCAGGCGGTTGGCAACCGACTGCGCGCTCTCAACCAGGAGCATCGGTGTGCCATCCGGAAGATCGTATTCCGCCGCGCCAAGATCTGCGAATCCTGTAGGTTGAAAACGGTGGCCCACGGCGGGCTCCAAATCAGCCTCCATCAGAAGCCGCGGCACATTCATCAAAGCTGTCCATCTCATCTCACTCATCCTTAAGGCTCCCCATTTCTTCTTTCACAACAACCGCTTCTTCGAACACGGGCGCCGATAGCGCACGCCCCGCCATGACGGGAATCAGGAGCGCCGCGGCCATTCGCCGCCCTTGTTCTGCACTGCCGTAGTAAGGAACGCGGATCGGTTTCAGTCCGGCTGCTCGCAGACGGTAAAGCGCAACTTCGGCCGCGTCTTTCACGCCCGCGCTTCGGCCGGACGCGAGTAAAGTGACAACGCGCGAATCGGACCGCAGCGCCTTCGGCTCACCATCAACCGCGACCGCACCGGGCAGGAACAGATGCTTCAGCGCCGCATAAACAGGCAGAACCTCCGCCGTGCGAACCCGAGGTGTTTGGAAACCGGCCCAGTCGAGACATGTGAACGCGAAGAGTAGATCCTCGATCAGCGCGTCATCTACGGATGCCTCGATGAAAAGCGTGACGTCACCAGGATGCAGAAGACATGTTCCACCCAGAGGGTTGTATTTACATTCTGTTGCCATGCCGGCCTGCAGCCGCCGCATCAAAACGCTGGCCAGACGCTCAGGCAAAGCTCTCCCCGTCCAAGCGAATGCTGGAGACCCTGGAGACAGGTTCTTCCGTATCGACCCGACGTCGCGATCCCATATCGACGCTAGAGCGGCAGCGATCCGAACTTCCGCCACGCCCTCGTATTCGCACGCCTTCAACCACCGAACGGCCTTGAGCCGGACCTCCCCGAAAAGACCGACGGACCTGCCGCATACGGCCAGCCTTCGCAAGAGCCGCCCCAGCGCAGCCATTAGATCGCGAGCATGACCACCTCGCAGCAGCACCTCGTAAATAGCACTGTCGATGCGGCGCCGGAGGCTGTCGCAACTTGGCGCGAGCTTCTCCCTGTCAAGCCGGGCCATCAACGATTCGAATTCGCGGATCAAATCGCTCTCGGAGCGATACCCCGCCGGAAACTCGCCGGCCGGAAGCGCCACATAGCTATCGCCCCTTCGCTTCAGCAGGCTATAGCGGATAAAGCTGTGAATTCCCCGGTCGACGCCCAGCGAAGTCGCCGCCTCCGCGAACCGCAAGCCATTCGTGGCCGGTCGCCCGTCCACGGTCGCCCTCCCTTCACGAAACAGCACCCTGATTTCGGAGTAGAGCGCACGCTTGCTCCACACAGGCGCCCAAATCTCCGCGCGAGCGTCATCGTCCCGCGAGGCTGACCCGTAACCTATCCTGCTGGCCGCTACGGTAAACGGACTGCAAAGAAAAGAGCGGTAGGCAACGCCATGCCGTCGATAGAGTCCGCTGGCCCACACAACGGCACCCTCCAGAGAAAGAATTAAGTTCCATGGATTGGTGCGGGCTTCACACTCAATTCCCTCCCCTTGATTTGCACCCCCTGCGCGCCCGGGATCGTACTGGCCGGCCGCGCCCGCCTGGAGCGCACCAGTCGGGTTCCCGAAAAGGGCATTATCGAGCAAGCCGCGCACATCCGTCTTCCTGTCCGGCGCGATGAGCAGGGCGGCCAGACGCTCCATGAAATTGTTGGTGTAGTCTAGCCGTCCCTCGTTTCCCCCGGTCCCAAGTATCGGTGCAAACGCACGCGAGCCGTCGGATTCAATCCCAACGGCGGCATCGAGCCACTCCACGGCGCGATCTGAAAGACAGTTGCGGCAATGCCGCAGAATCGCGGTACGCCGCTCATCTTCCTCGTGCTTCTCAGCCTTGCCGCCGCGGACCTCGGGCAACTCCCGGAGGAGCGCGATCGCCGTCCGGTAGCCCTCGAATCTGGGATCCGTCGAAGAGGCAATAGCATCGATTCCGACCCTGCGATCCTTCTCGTAGAACCCGCTGCCGGCGTTCCATGGGGCCAGAATCGGTGTCGGACTATACGCGTGGAGGAAGAACGTCGCGATGTCGTCTCCCCGGAGCCTCGTCAGCAGTTGCAGTGTATCGCCATCCCAGAAAGCGCGAGCCTCCGAATCCGCCTGTTCCGAGACAAGGCGCAGCACCCCAAGCGACTTCAAGTAGCTGCCAAGCGGCTTCGTGGTACAGCCTGGCAGCGTCAACGCGCGCATGCTGCCACCTCGCTCGCCTTCTTCGCGCTGGCGCGCTCATCGGCGGCACGTAACAACATCTCGAGGAAGGCCAGACGGAACGGTCCGAGCTCATCTCGCAACCGCAGGGCTCGATCAGTCCACGCCCGCCGGCCATCCTCACTAATACCAAGCTCCATCGTCTCAAGCGACAGCGTCATCTCAGGAACGGAAACGCCCTTTGCTAGGACGCACGCTGGCAGGACGTCGCCCTCGCGGATGCCCCGCGCCACTGCGCGCCCTCCGCTGAGCGACTCGCCAGGCATCGAGCGTATGCCCACCCGCACCCGTCCGTGATGGGCCGCAGCGAGATAGGCGGCAAGGTCGGGATCCCCAGCGGCGACCATTGCAAGCGCGCTGGCTAGCTCATGCCGGAAATGGGGCCGTGAGTGACGCAACGCAGCGTCGCCCCGTCTCTGCTTCGCCAGAAACTCGAACGTCGGGTCTGTGAAATCAGGTTCCGCCACGTTATGGAGAGTCGCTTGCATCACCGGGTGAGCCTTGCCCCAGTCGTGCCTCGCGGCGGCAGTCTCCAGCTCGCTCTGGAAGGCTTCGATTCCCAGACCGCTCAGACGGTTCAGAATGCTCCCCAGCTCCTCCAGCACCATCCTCGTGTGATCGGCCAGCGATTGCCGATACGTCAGCCACGAGAGCGGATCGTCACCGTCGGCCTCCGCCGGGCCTTGCGCAGCAGTAGGAACCGGACTCACGCGCTCTCGGCTGTTGGGGTTCCAGCCCTCCTCCTGGCCATAGCCTCCCGCTTCGGATCTAACAAGAACCACCATGCCTGGATAAAGCCGCCTTGCGTCAACTGTGGCCCACGCGCGGTTCACGAAGTCCCACCTGCGCATATCGCGGCCATGAGCCTTCGCAAACTCCTGAACCTCGCCGATCCGCACCGGACAAAGCTCGTCGTCAACGATATCGGGAAGTCCGGACAAGTCTTCGTCGTTTTTCCACGATCTCCAGGCCAGCCAGCAATCCTTTTCCTCGCCCGCGCGGATGAAGCGGGACACGTCGAGATCGTTACCCGAGACGTCAGGAGACGTGTCGAACAGGTCCAGTAGGTCGGCGCGGCGCAGGACGTTCTGCCATGGGGGCGGTCCGTCAACCTCACCAAGATCGGCCGGCGAGGCCGATCGCAGGGACTCAAGCTCAGAAAACCCGTGCTCCATCTCCTCGGTGGAATACGGCCTGCAGACCGCTTCGTAGTCTCGCGGCTTCAACACCTCAGCCTCCGCGAGCGCCTTCTGCTTCTCCGTAAGAGGCCGATCCACCCACCAGATCTCCGCGTGAGCAAGCTCGCCGTATCGGTTCACGCGGCCAAAGCGCTGCACCAAACTGCCCCAGGGAGCCAAGTCGGAGATCAGCCGATTCGCGCTGATGTCGATCCCAGCCTCGAGCACTTGCGTGGAAACGATGATTCCGTCACCACCTACCAGGTCACTCACCCGCCTCTTGCGATCGGCCGGGCGAAAGCGCGAGTGCAGAAGCAGCGGCGCACAGCTTCGCTTGCGCAGCTCTTTCCATATCTCACGGGCGCGCGCGACGGTGTTAACAACGACGAGCGTCCGCTCGCCTGGCATATGGTGTTTCAGAACAAATTCAGCGCACCCGCCCGGTGTTCGGCACGACTCGGGCGCTCGTGCGACCGACTTCGCAGCGCGCACGCGCCGCTGCACAACACCGCTAGATTCATCATCCGCTTCGAGCCTAATCACGCGCAGTTCTCGCCGGACACCGCCAAAATCGACGGTGTCAAGCCATTTAGGGTCAACCGTTGCAGACATCCAGACGCAAGGAACAGAGCCGAACACACCATATTCCCGCCTGAACGCGGCGAACTGGGTCGTAGTCGCAAGGGCGTCGGCGGCCAATTGGACCTCATCGATCACCCAAAGGCAGTCATTATTGAGGAGAGCAAAATCCATGGGCCATCGTGGCGGTCGACGGACATATCCGCGATTTAGCGCCCGGCTAACAAGAATATCCTGAGTTCCCACAATTACCGTAAAACGTTCCGGCGACACTTTCTCGAAATTGTCATTGCTGCCGCCCATAAGTTCGAGAACGTCTACGACCCCATCGAGTCCTGCAGCCGCCCGCCTTTCGCGAATGACTTTCGCAATCTGCTCGGTGAGATTCACCCGCGGCAAAATCATCACCAGCCGCTTAGGAGTCCTCGGGTCGCCACACGCCACGCTGTGCAACCAGGGCACGGTTACAGCATCTGTTTTCCCAAGCCCCGTCGGTATGATGAGAAGCGTCGGCCTGAATGGGTCCGATCCGTACCTTTCCTGGTAGGGCAGCGCGTCTTTCCCCGTTACGCGGCGAAAAAAACCAGATAATGTCTCCGACATGCCGTCCTCCGAATTTCGTAGCATACGTCTTTTCCACCCCAAATTGCACGACAGCGGACACTTGACCGGGACCTACATCCGATACAGGCACCGTTCTCAAACCCGCATCACGAGCCGCGAATAGAACAGACCCGCGTCCCACACCCACCCAACGGCTGATTCGCGCACAGGGCCGGGACCGGCGAAAGCCGCCCGGCTCCGTTGTGCGCGATTTACGTTAAGATGACCCGATAGGCGCAAGCCCGCAAGCATGGTGCAGTTCAAGCTCAAGCCCATCTCGAAGAAGGCCATCCCCGAGGCCCTGCAGAAGGCCAAGCGCTACCGCCTCATCCAGGAACCCGCCCTCGCCGAAAGCATCTGTCTCGACATCCTGCAGGCCGACCCCGCCAACCAGGACGCCATCCTCACCCTCCTGCTCGCCATCACGGACCAGTTCCGCGAAGGCGTCTCCGCCGAACGCGCCCTCGAGTTACTCCCGCTGGTCACCGAAACATATTGCCGCCTCTATTACACCGGAGTCGTCTGGGAGCGCTCCGCCCTCGCCACCCTCCGCCAGGCCACCCCCGGCGCCGAAGCCAAGGCCCACGAAAAACTCGTAAAAGCGATGGACTGCTTCGAACGCGCCGAAAAAATCCGCCCCTCCGGCAACGACGACGCTATCCTCCGCTGGAACACCTGCGCCCGCATGCTCATGCGCGGCCACCACCCCCAGCACTACAAACAAGGAGAGTAAGTCAACCAATGAAGGTCGCCGCGCTCTTACTTACTCTTTCCGCGCTGCCCGCCCTCGCCCAGGTCGACTTCGCCACCTCGGTCCACCCCATCCTCGCCGCCCACTGCGCCGCCTGCCACCTGGGCGACCATCCGCAAGCCGGACTAAGTTTCGCCACCCGCGAGACCATGCTCAAGGGCGGCCACGACGGCCCGGCGATCGTGCCCGGCAACGCCGCCGCAAGCCTGCTCTACTTACACGTCACGGGCCAAAAAACGCCGCGCATGCCGATGGGCGGCGACCCGCTCCCCCCCGCGCAGATCGCCGCCATCAAAGGCTGGATCGACGAAGGCGCGGCCTGGCCGGAAGCGATGAGCGACAAAGCCGCCGAGCCCTGGGACGCGCCGCTCGCCCCGCGCACCCCCGCCATCCCCGCCGGCAACGCGCCCAACCCCATCGACCGCTTTCTCTCCGCTTACTTCCACGCCCGCGGCGTCCAGCCCCCGGCACTTACGAACGACGACTTATTCGTCCGCCGCACTTACTACGACATACTCGGCCTGCCGCCGGATGAGAAAATCCTCGCCGCCTTCCGCGCCGACACGCACCCGGACAAGCGCGCCCGCCTCGTCGCCGCGCTGCTCGCCGATAGTAAGAACTACACCGATAACTGGATCAGCTTCTGGAACGACTTACTCCGCAACGACCAGGGCGTGAACTACGCCGGCCTGCGTAAGTCGATCACCGCCTGGCTCGCCAAAGCGCTTGAAACCAACATGCCCTACGACGAGATGGTGCGCGAGCTGATCAACCCGCAAGGCCCCAACGCACCCGACGGCTTCCTGCTCGGCGTCAACTGGCGCGGCGACGTAAACGCCAGCCAGACGCCCTACATGCAGGCCGCGCAGAACACCGCGCAGGTCTTCCTCGGCATCAACCTCAAGTGCGCAAGCTGCCACGACAGCTTTATCAACCGCTACAAACTCCGCCAGTCCTACGGCATGGCCGCGATCTTCGCGCCCACACCGCAGCTCGAACTCGTCCGCTGCGACGTCAAGCAGGGCGTCATGACCGACCCGGCGTTCCTGTTCCCCGAACTCGGCGCCATCCCGCGGAACGCGAGCCTCGACGCGCGCCGCGCCGCCGCCGCGCGTATCTTCACCTCGCCCGCCGACGGACGCCTCGCCCGCACGCTGGTCAACCGATACTGGCAGCGCCTCATCGGCCGCGGCATCGTCGAACCGGTGGACGACATGGACGCCCGGCCCTGGAACCCCGACTTACTCGACTGGCTCGCCTCGGACTTCACCGCGCATAACTACGATCTGAAGCACTTACTAACTCAGATCATGACCTCGGACGCCTACCAGTACGCCTCGGTGCCCGGCGAGCCCAACCGCACATCCTCTTATCTGTTCCATGGCCCGCAGCTCCGCCGGCTTACCGCCGAGGAATTCGCCGACACCGTCTCCGCCGTCACCGGCGAGTGGCGCATCCTGCAGGAAGGGGAAACCGCCGGGTTCAGCCGCGAGTGGGAACTCAAATCCACCGCCCTCACCCGCGCCCTCGGCCGCCCCATCCGCGACCAGGTTTTCACCACGCGCGACGAAGACGCGACCACGCTCCAGGCGCTCGAGCTGATGAACGGGGAAACGCTGGCAAAAACCCTGCACCGGGGGGCGCGGCGGCTGCTCAACGAACTGCCTCCGGCGCCGGAAAACCGCTTCGACAGCGGCGTGATGCGCAAGGGCGAAAAGCCCGTCGATATTGACGTTCGTGGGGCAAACGAGCTGTGGCTTTTGATCCAGGATTCCGGCTCGTACGACCCCGCGCGGAGCCTCGCCGGGTGGCTGGATTTGACCCTGGAAGGGCCCAACGGAGGGGTAAAATTGGCCAGTCTGCAGCCCCAAACGACTCTGCACGATGTTAGCGTTACCGTTAACGGTATCAGTCGCGGTCTTGTGCAGACCGAACCGCTCGATTCCCCGGTCGTTTTCAACATCGCCGGCAAAGGCTTCACCCGCCTCCACGGCTTCGTCGCCGTCGACGATTCCGGCTCGCGCGACGACATTGAAACAAAAGTGCGCTTTTTTGTTTTTTTCGAAAAACCGGATCCCGACGAACTCGTGCGCGTCTCCGGCGCTCCGCCGCTCCCGGCGCCCACGCCGGCAGCCAACGCCGATGCCCTCATCGACCGCCTCTTCTGGCAGTTGATGGCCCGCCAACCCAACGAAAAGGAACGCGCGATCGCGCGCCAATACCTGATTCCGCCCGGCACAACCGGCATCTCGCCGGGCGGTTTGGAAGACCTGCTCTGGAGCCTGCTGATGCATCCGGAGATGCAGTACCTGTGGTAGGAGAAACGCGATGAAAGACAACCTGGAACGCGATTTATTCGGCGGCCTCTCGCGGCGCCATTTCCTTCGCTCTTCGACCGCGGCGACGCTGGCGGCGCTCGCCTCCGGGGCGCCGAAGCTGTTCGCCGAGCCCCGCAAAATCGCGCCTCGCGCCGACAGCATCATCCTGCTCTGGATGGCCGGCGGCATGGCGCAGACCGAGACCTTCGACCCGAAGCGCTACACGCCGTTCCGGCCGGGCCTCGCTTCGAACGAAGTGCTCAGCACGTTCCCGAGCATCCCGACTTCCGTCGACGGGCTGCAGATTTCCCAAGGCCTGGAGCGCGTGGCGAAGATCATGGACCGCGGCACGCTGATCCGCTCGCACCGCGTCGGCGACCTCGGCTTCATTCTGCATTCGCGGCATCAGTTCCAGTGGCACACCGGCTACGCGCCGCCGCAGTCGGTGGCGGCGCCGCACATGGGTGCGATTATCGCCAAGACGCTGGGGCCGCGAAATCCGGACATTCCGGCGTTCATCGACATCGGACAGAACCTCGAGATCGGCGGGGAAAGCGACGGGCTGAAGGCGTTCCACACGGCGGGCTTTCTCGGCACCGAGTTCGGTCCGTTCTTCATCAGCGACCCGAAGGACGCCGCGGCGAGCACGCGTCCCAACGAATATGTCGGACGCTCGCGGTTCGATTCGCGCTGGCAGCGGTACAACGAACTGGTGGCGGCGTCGCCGGCGGGCAAGTACGGCAGCGACTACCAGCGCGAGAGCCTGCGGCGGTCGCTCGACAACGCGCACCGGCTGCTGAGTTCGCCGGCGGCGAAGGCGTTCGACCTCTCGCTTGAGCCCGAGGAGAGTTTCAAAAAATACGACACGGGCCGGTTCGGACAGGGCTGTCTGCTCGCCCGGCGGCTGATTGAGCAAGGCGCGCGGTTTGTCGAAGTGACCACCGAGTACATTCCGTTCCGCTACTGGGACACGCACGAGAACGGGCACGTGCGCGCGGCGCGGATGAAGGCGGAAGTAGACGGGCCGGTGTCGCAGTTGATTCAGGACCTCGAAGAGCGCGGCCTTTTAGACCGCACGCTGGTGGTGATGGCGAGCGAGTTCGGCCGCGACATGATGGTCGAAGGCAAGCCGGGGCAGACGGTGAAGGAGCAGGTGAAGCAGCCCGCGGTGATGACCGAGTTGAAGCACTACGGCATGCACCGGCACTTCACCGAAGCCTGTTGCGTGGCCCTTTTCGGCGGCGGGTTCCGCAAGGGGTTCGTCTACGGGGCGACGTCGCCGGAGCGGCCGTGCAGCATCGTCGAGAACCCGGTGACGATCGAGGATCTGCACGCGACGATCTACACCGCGCTGGGCATTGCGCCGGATCTGGCGTACGAGGTGGAGCGGCGGCCGTTCTACGTGACCAAGGACGGCAAGGGCAAGCCGGTGGAAGCGCTCTACGCGCACAGTTGAGCGCCTTCGGCGGGTTTGTCAAGGGGCGCGTTTGGCGCGGACGGCCGAGGCGCCTAAGTCGGCGGCGGCTTTGACGAGGGAGCCCATTTTGGGGTGGTTGGGGATGATGTCGGCGGCGAGGCCGTAGGAGGCGAGCGTGGCGGTCATGACGGGGCCAATGGAGGCGATGGCGACGCGATGGCGGAGGGCATTGAGTACTTCGGCCTCGATGTTCATGCCGCGGGCAATTTCGAGCAGATGATCGAGCTGAATGGATGAAGTAAAGACGACGAGGTCGATTTGGCCGGCGGCGAGGCGGCGGGCGGCTTCGCGGAGAGGCTCGCGATCGGCGGGCAGTTCCCAGCGGTAGATTGCGACGGGCGTGACGCGGGCGCCGAGGGCTTCGAGGGCATCGTACATTTCCCGGTTCGGGCGGCCGTATTCCTGCACCGCAATGCGGCGTTCGGAGCGGGCGGCCACGGTGTCGACGATTTCTTTCCAGGTGTTGGGTTCCGGCACGACGACGTGAACGGGGACGTTCATTTCCCGCAGCAGGGGGATGGGCTTGCTGCCGCGCGAGACAATGGTGACGCGGCGGAGGCCGGCGGCGAGACGTTCGACGCTCATGTGCGCGGCGACGACATCGCGCAGGAACGCGAGGCCGGCGCCGGTCAGGAAGACGACGAGATCGAACTCGCCGGCTTCGAGGCGGTCCACGAAGCGGACGGCGTCGCGGTGATCTCCGAGGGCGCGTTCCTGCACGGAGGGGGCGACGAAGGGGTGGCCGCCGAGGCGGCGGATCATGCCTTCCATTTCCCTGGCGCGGCGGCTTTCCAGGCTCAGTACGCGGAGTCCGTCAAACGGCATCGGAAATTTGAGTATCGCGCTCAGAACCGGTACAGGAATTCGAGGTATCCGAACCGGCCGTTCTTGTCTTCGGGGTAGATGCGCTGCATGACGGCGAGGCCCTGGGCGTAGCCGAAATAGGGCGTGACGGTGACGGAGGGCGAGAGGCGGTATTCGACGCTCATGTCATAGAGGTTTGCCAGCGAGCGGGCGCCGAAGGTGGGCCGGCCAACGTAGCCGAAGGTCCAGGGCTGGAAGACGCCGCCGCCGGAATACCAGAGGTCGTTGGGGTTGGTGAGGCGGAGGGAATGGAACTCGCTTGAGAGCGTCAGTTTGGCATGGGGGCGGAGGAGGAGAGCGCCCATGAGGTCTTCCGTGTTCATCATGTTGAAGAACGGGAAGCGGGCGTAGGGGCGCGGCGTGGGAAGAAGCTGGAAGAAGGTTCCGTGGGTGTTGTTGTTGGGGTTGCCGTCGCCGGAGCCGACGGTGTAGCCGGCGCGGAGCCAGGGTTTGAGGCGCGGCAGGATTTTGGGCTGGAACCCGCCTTCGAAATCGAAGGCGTAGGCGCGCTGGCGCTGGGTTCCCCACTGGCCGGTCTGGATGGCGCCCCAGGCGGCGAGGTCGATGGTTCCGGGCGTGGTCGAGATGGAGTGAATGCTGTGGCCGCCGTAGGTATTGATGCGGATGTTGGCGGTGTCGGCGCGGCGCACGGGAAGCGGGCGGTTGTCGATTTTGAGGTCGGGGCGCCAGTCGTCGTACTCGATGAAGAAGAAGCGGGTGTCGGCGGAGTGGCGGCCGCGGCCCCATTCGCGCGTGTAGGAGGCGTAACCGAAGCCGACCTGGTTCCAGCCCCAGCCATCTACCTGGAAGACGCCGCGAGTCGGTACGGCGCCGACGAAGGTGAAGTTAGCCGAGCCGGAGGTGAAGGAGTAGTGGACGCCGTCGAAGCTGCGGCCGACGTCGGACCAGCCAAAGTCGCCGATGAGGCGTTGGCTGATCCGGTCGCGCTTGATGGTGGCCAGTGTTGCGTTCTTCGGCGTGGTTTCGCTGCCGTCGAGGAAGGTGAAACGGCCGATCTGGAGGGTCTGGCCGTCGTGGCCGCCGAGGCTGTCGAGCCGGACGTAGAGTTGCTTGGGAAAGATCATGGCGGCGTACTGCTGGTTTCCGTTTGCGGAGAAATAGTTCGAGCCGAGGCCGAGAGCGCCCTGGGGCGGCGCGGCGGTCGCGCGGGTTGGCATGTCGAGAAGGAAGGGGACGGCGAACTCGGCGTCCCAATCCCAACCGGTGAGTTTTTCCGAGAAATTGAGGCGGAGGATATTGCCCGAGTAGAGGTATTGATTTTCCCCGGCGGGGCCCTGGAACCAATCCCAGTCGTAGAGGCGGGAGCGGAGGGATCCGGTGACCGTGATGTCTCCAATCTTGAGCGGGCCGGAATCGGACGAGGCTGCCTGCGCCGCGGCGGCGACGGGCAGAAGGACGAGCGTAAAGGCAAGAAATTTTGCGCTCATGTTTCAGTCTCTCACCACAGCTCCGGCTGCGAGTATTTGGCCGGCGAGCCGCGCTTGCGAATCTTCGCGGGCCGAGTCCTCGCCGGCTTCGGAGAACTTTACGACGGTGACGAGCAGCGAACTGACGGTGACGAGCGCGCCGAGGATGAGCAGGGCTTGCGGCCAGGCGAGGCTGGAGGCGCGGAAGAGGAACGCGGCAAGCACGGCGCCGACATTTCCGCCCGCGCCGACGATGCCCGCGACGGCGCCGAGGGCACGGGGGTTGACGAACGGCACGACGGAGTAGGTTGCGCCGTTCGACATTTTGACGAACAGACCGGCGAGCATCATGGAGCCGATGGCGAGAGGCAGCCAGGACATGCGCGAGAACAGCATGAGGGCGAGGCCTTCGGCGCCAAGCGTTCCGCCGAGCAAAGCGACGCGGCCGCGCAAACCCCAACGGCGGTTGCAGCGGTCACTCAGGATGCCGCCGAGCGGGCGCGCGAAGAGGTTCATCATGCCGAAGGAAGCGGCCACGAGCCCGGCCGCGGTCAAGGCGAGGTGGAAGTAATCGGCGAAGTAGAGCGCGGCGATGTTGTCGATGGTAAGTTCCATGCCGAAGCAACAGGCGTAGATCAAGAACAAGGCCCAGACACGGCGGTCGCGGATGGCCCCGGCGAGGGTGCGATCGGGTTTGGATTTGCGGCGGGCCTTTGCGAAATTGCCTTCCGGCGTGTCTTGGGTCAGGAAGAAGTAAGCCAGCCCAAAGAGGAACATGGCGGCGCCGGGAACGAACATGGCCATGCGCCAGCCCCAGTGCGCGCCGGCGCCAAGGCTCAAGAACGCGGAGAACAGAAGCGGCATGGCGAACTGCGTCACGCCGCCGCCGAGGTTGCCCCAGCCGGCGGAGGCGGCATTCGCGGTTCCGACGACGTTGGGCGCGAACATGACGGAGGTGTGGTACTGCGTGATGACGAACGAGGCGCCAACGATGCCGATGGCTAAGCGGAAGACGAGGAATGAGGCGTAGTCGTGCGACAGGCCGATGCACATGACGGGGAGCGATCCGAGAAGAAGCAACGCGGTGTAGGTTTTCCGCGGTCCGATCCTGTCGCAGAGCCAGCCCATGAGAACGCGGCCAAAGACGGCGAGAGCGACGGAAGCGACGATGGAGTTGCCGGTTTGGGCTTTGGTGAGATGCAGCTCCTGGCGGATGACGGGCATGAGCGGCGCGACGCCGAACCAGCTAAAGAAGCAGAGAAAGAACGCGATCCAGGACATATGGAACGCGCGCATGGGGGCGGAGGAGAAGTCGAATAGGCGGATGGCGGTGGCTTTGCTGCGAATGGTCATAAGGCGTGGAGGCGATGCGGAATCAGGCGACTGCTTCGTCCGGCGCGATACGGCGGGCCGCGGCGACATCGACCAGGATGATTCCGTTTTCGACGCGCGTTGGGTAGGTGTCGACGCAGGCGGGCAGCGAGGCGCGAACGGCGAGGCCGGTGTTGAGATCGAACCGCCAGCCGTGGAGGGGGCAGACGACGACGGCGCCGGAAACGATGCCGTCGCAGAGTGGTCCGCCTTTGTGCGGGCACTGGTTGGAGATGGCCACGAAGCGGTCGCCGAGATTGAAGATGGCGAGTTCGGCGCCGGCGATGGTGACGGAGCGTCCTTCCCGCGGCGGAATAGACGCGGTGGGGGCGATGCGGGTCCAGCGGGATTCGAAGTTTATGAGCATGCGGTCTCCAAGGGTTCGATTTGGATGAATTGCGTAGGATTGGCCGGCGTGTCGCGCTCGAGCCAGGCGTCTTTGGCGATGGCCTTCGACTTTCGCAGGCGCTCCAGGAGTTTGTGTTTTTCCGAATCGGTGGCGTAGACGGTGGCCTTGCGGATGGCTTCGATGCCGAGGCGCTCGACGAAGTCGTACGTGCGTTCGAGGTAATTGGCGTTCTCGCGGTAATACTGGAAGAACAACTCGCAGGCGCGGAGCGCCTCGGCGGTGGTTTCGACGGTGATGAGGAGATCCGCCTTGCGCACGGACTTGCCGGCGGCGCCGCCGACTACGACCTGCCAGCTTCCGTCCTGGCCGACCATGCCGATGTCCTTTACGGTGGCTTCGGCGCAGTTGCGAGGGCAGCCGACGACGCCCATTTTCACTTTGTGCGGCGTGAAGAGATTTTCGAGGCGGCGTTCGAGTTCGATGCCGGCGGCGGTGGAATCCTGGACGCCGAAGCGGCAGAACTCGGTTCCGACGCAGGTTTTCACCATGCGGACGCCCTTGGTGTAAGCCTGGCCGGAGGGCATGCCGAGGCCGGCCCAGACGGCGGGCAGGTCGGATTTTTTGACGCCGAGCAGGTCGATGCGCTGGCTGCCGGTGATCTTGACCATGCGGACGTGGAATTTTTCGGCGACGTCGGCGATGCGGCGGAGTTCGGCGGGCGAGGTGACGCCGCCGCGCATACGGGGGACGACGGAGAAGGTGCCGTCCTTTTGGATGTTGGCGTGGACGCGATCGTTGATGAAGCGGGCGGAGCGGTCCTCGTCGTGGCGGCCGCACCAGAGCATGTCGAGCAGATAGCTGAGGGCGGGTTTGCAGATCTCGCAGCCTTTCCGGTTGCCGTAGACGTTGAGCACTTCCTGGACGGACTTCAACTGCTGGCCGCGGACGATTTCGCGAAGCTGTTCGTAGGAGAAAGGCAGGCAGGCGCAGAGGGTGGTGCGGGTTTCTTCCTCAAACTCCGGCGCGACGGCGCGGAGGAGTTGTTCGCACAAGCCGGAGCAGCTTCCGCAGCCTGAGGAGGCGCGCGTGCGGTCTTTTAATTCGGCGAGGGTGTTGATGCCGTAGGCGTGGATGGCGTGGACGATGTCGTCCTTGTTGACGCCGTTGCAGCCGCAAACCACGGAGCTGCCGGGCATTTCGGCGACTTCGAGTCCGGAGTCGGGGGGCGGCGGCGGAAAAAGAAGATGGCGGCGGTGGGGAGCGAGGTCGGTTTCGTCGCGGAGCCACTGGGTGTAGCGGCGGTCGTCGGAGGTGTCGCCGACGAGGATGACGCCGTGGAGGCGATTGTCTTTGACGAGGAGTTTTTTGTAGATGCCGAGGGAGGGGTCTTCGTAGCGGACGACCTCGACGCCGGGCCCGGAGGCGTCGATGGAGCCGGCGGAGAAGATTTCGACGCCCAGGATTTTGAGCTTTGCGGCGGGCGTGGCGCCGGTGAATACGGGTCCGCGGCGGCCGGTGATGGTTGCGGCGAGGACTTTGCCCTGCTCCATCAGAGGAGCGACGAGGCCGAAGGTTTGGCCGCGGTGTTCGGTACACTCGCCGACGGCGAAAATATCGGGGTCCGAGGTTTCCATGAAGTCGTTGACGACGATGCCGCGGCGGACTTCGAGGCCGGATTCGCGGGCGAGCCATGCGTTGGGTTTGATGCCGGCGGCGATGACCACGAGGCCGGCTTCGATCTCTTCGCCGGAAGCGAACTTGACGCCGTCGACACGGCCGTTGCCGAGGAGGGCTTGGGTTCGGCGAGGAAGCAGGACGCGGATGCCGAGGTCTTCGATTTTGCGGCGGAGAAGCTCGCCGGCGGGCGGGTCGAGTTGGCGCTCCATGAGCGTGTCCATGAGGTGGACGACGGTGACGTGGCAGCCGCGGAGTTGCAGGCCGCGGGCGGCTTCGAGGCCGAGCAGACCTCCACCGATGACGACGGCCTTCAAGCCGGGGCGCGATCTGGCGATCATCTCGCGTGTGTCGTCGAGGGTGCGGAAGACGTGGACGTTCTTTTTTTCTGCGCCGGGGATGGGCGGGACAAAGGCGGTGCTGCCGGTGGCGAGGATGAGATTGTCGTAGGGCGTTTCGGCGCCGGTGGAGTCGAGAGCGAGGCGGCGGGCGCGATCGACGCGTTCGATGCGGACACCGAGGCGCGCGCGGATGCCGTTGTCGCGGTACCAGTCCTCGGAGTTGAGGACGATCTCGCCGGGGGACTTTTCGCCCGCGAGCACGCTAGACAACAGGATGCGGTTGTAGTTGACGTGCGTTTCCTCGCCGAAGATGGTGATTTCGAAATCCGGGTGATGTTTCAAAATCTGCTCGACGCAGGCGACGCCAGCCATTCCGTTTCCGACAACGACAAGTTGTTTCATGGTCTTGCTCCTGTTCGCTCGACGCGCACGGCGCATTGTTTGTAGTTCGGCTCGCGAGAGACGGGGTCGAACGCGCTTTGCGTGACTTCGTTGACATTGGTCTCGAAGAAGTGGAAGGGCATGAATACCTGGCCGGGGGCGACGATTTCGGTCAAGCGGAGCTCGACGCGGGGGACGCGCCCGCGGCGCGAGACGACATCCACGCGGTCGTGAGAGCGGAGGCCGAGTTGTTTTGCGTCGCGCGGGTTCATTTCGAGCCAGGCGCGCGGCGAGAGGTGATCGAGGATGGGGACTTCGCCGGTTTTGGTGCGGGTGTGCCAGTGTTCGACGGTGCGGCCGGTGTTGAGGATGAGCGGGAAATCCCGCGCGGGCTGTTCGGGGAACGGTTCCCAGTGGGCGGCGAGGAAGCGGGCGCGGCCGTCCGGCGTGGGGAACCGGCCATCGGCGTAGAGGCGAGGAGAGGAGGGTTCGCCTTCCGGGCGCGGCCACTGGGTTGCGCCGGATTCGGCGAGGAGATCGTAGGTGATGCCGGAGTAGTCGCAGAGCCTTCCGCGGGAGACGCGGCGCCATTCGTTGAAGGCGTCCTCGACGGAGCGCCAGCCGGGGAAAAGGTCGGCGCGGCAGCCGAGCTTTTCGGCGACGGCGAGGAAGATATCGAAGTCGGAGCGGGCCTCGCCGGGCGGGTCGACGGCTTTATTGACTTTGCTGACGCGGCGTTCGGAGTTTGTGTACGTGCCTTCCTTTTCGCCCCAGACGGCGGCGGGCAAGACGAGATCGGCGAGTTCGGTGGTGGGAGTCGGGTGGTAGCCGTCCTGGACGACGAGAAATTCGAGATTAGAGAGGGCCTGGCGGAGGACGCCCTGGTTCGGGTAGGAGACCAGAGGGTTGGTGGCGACGATCCAGAGGCCGCGGATGGATTTGCCGAGCGCGGCTTCGACGATGTCGGGATAGGCGAGGCCGCGTTTGGAGGGCAGGCGGGCTTCGTCGATGCCCCAGAGGGCGGCGAGTTCGGCGCGATCGGCGGGGTCGTCGAATTTGCGGTAGCCGGGCATGGAGGAGGTGAAACTGGATTCGCGCGAGCCCATGGCGTTGCATTGGCCGGTGAGGGAAAACGGGGCGGCGCCGGGGCGGCCGATGTGGCCGGTGAGGAGGGCGAGGTTGCAGAGGGCGTTGACGGTGGGGGTGCCGAGGGTGCTGTGGTTGACGCCCATGGTCCAGGCGATGAAGCCGGCGCGGGCGCGGCCGTAGAGGAAGGCGGTTTTGTAGAGGAGTTCTTCGCTGAGGCCGGTGATTTCGGAGACGCGGGCGGGCGGATAGGCTTCGAGGAAGCGCGCGAGGGCGTCGAAGCCGGTGGTGTGTTGGTGGATGTAGCCGCGGTTGATGAGGCCGTGGCGGATGAGGATGTGCGCGATGCCGTGGGCGAAGGCGAGATCCGAGCGGGGCTTCAGAGGGAGATGCAAGTCCGCCATCATGGCGGTTTTCGAGACGCGCGGATCGGCGACGATGAGGGTCTTGTGGGGATTCGAGCCGAGGTATTGGCAGAGGATGGGGTGGTTGTCGGCGATGTTGGCGCCGATGAGGAGGATGGCGTCGGCTTTTTCGAGGTCCTCATAGCAGCCGGGCGGGCCGTCGCTGCCGAAGGAGAGCTTGTAGCCGGAGACGGCGGTGGCCATGCAGAGGGTGGTGTTGCCGTCGTAGTTGCTGGTTCCCAGGCCGAGTTGCACAAGTTTGCCGAGAGTGTAGAACTCTTCGGTGACGAGCTGGCCGGTGCTGAGGACGCCGAGGGACTGGCGGCCGTATTTTTGCTGGATGGCCTGGAAGCGCTCGACCAGGATGGCGAGTGCCTCGTCCCAGCCGACGCGGGTGAGCTTGCCGTTCTTTTTGAGCAGCGGATAGCGAGCGCGATTTTCGGCCTCGAGGACGTAGTGCTCGGAAAGGCCTTTGGGGCAGAGCCTGGCGCGGTTGACTGGATGGGAGGCCAGTGGGCGGGAGGCGAGGGCGCGTCCGTTTTTGACGCCGATTTCGATGCCGCATCCCACCGAGCAGTAGCCGCAGGTGGTGGGGACCCAGCGGTCGGGGATCTTGGAGGCGGAGGTGTAGCCGGTGGTCTCGTGACGCGCGAAGGCGTAATCGGCTTGCAAGGTGTCGAAGCCGGCGGCGCGTTTCCAGTTGAGGAGTTTCGAGCTCATGCAGCGGCCTTCCTGGGAGCGGTGAATGCGGCGGCCATGTTTTTGGGGACGACGGAGACGAAGAACAGCCAGCGGCCGAGCCATTCTCCGAGGAGCGCGAGAGCGAGGGCGGCGGCGAATGCGGAACGAGAGCTTGCGGTGAGCGGCAAGACGATACCGGAGGCGATGAGCAGAGCGAGGCGGAGGAGAAAGGCGTTTTTCAAGCGTCCGGAGAGCAGGAGGGCGGAAGCGCGGAGCTCGAACGGATCCGAGCGGGCGAGCCAGAAGAATTTGAGGCCTTGGCTGAGAAGTTGGGAGGCGGCGCCGAGAGCCGTGGCGCGGGCGAGCCAGGAGGGCGGGGAGGGTTCGAGAGAGAGGACGAAGAGCGGGCCGAGCAACAGGGCGGTGGAGAAGAACTCAGCGAGCGTGTAGCGGCTGCACCAGGCGGGTCTTGCGGGAACCATATAGATGCGCGCCGAGCAGAAGAGGCCGGCGAGGCCGCAGAGAGCGATGAGGAAGCCGAGGGGACGCGCGAGGGGAAGATGCAGGAGCGCGGCGCCGAAGTAGGTTGAGGCGAGGGCGGCGAAGAGGGAGAGCAGGAGGACTTCGCGGCTGAGCCAGGAGCGGCGTAATCCTTTTAGTGCGCGCCAGGCGTAGGCGGGGCGGCCGAGGTGGAGCGGGGCGGCGCCGAGGCTGAGGCAAGCCACGGCGAGGGAGGCGGCGATGGGGAGCAAGTTCACTTCGAAACGGCCGAGGAGCGAGAGCGCGCCGAACGCTCCGGCGGAAAGCTGGGTTAGCACGAGCATGAAGACGAGCGGCCAGTGCGGGTGTTCGGGAGCGATGCGCTGGGTGTCGACGCGTCCGGTATCGGGCGGGAGGCCGGGCGGCAGCGTGACGCGCGTGGTGGAGATGCTGTCCTGGGCGGAGGGCAGGCCGGGGGCGTTGGCGGCGACATAGTCGTTGCGCCAGGCGGCGATGTTGACGATCTCGACGGCGATGGCGCTCTCCGGGCAGGCGGCGACGCAGGCCGGAGCCATGCCGTCGCCGAGGCGGTTGTGGCAGAGGTCGCACTTGCCGACGACGCCGCGTTCGGGGTTATACTGCGGCACGCCGTAGGAACAGTTCCAGGTGCAGTATTGGCATCCGATACACGTGCCGGCGTTGTGGATGACGACGCCGGTGACGGGATCCTTGTGATAGGCGGAGACCGGGCAGCCGATGAGGCAGGCGGGCTCGAGACAATGATTGCAGCCCATGGACAGGTGATGGCGCTGCACGTGGGGGTAATGCCCACCTTCGAGTTCACCGACGCGGCGCCAATTGATGGCGGCGGGGTTGCCGTTTTGCTCGTTGCAGGCGACCACGCAGCACTTGCAGCCGATGCATTTGGTCATGTCGAAGTGGAAGCGGTACTGCTCACCGGGCGAGAGGGCGCGCTGGGGGATGAGCGGCCGCGGCCCCGGCTGAATCTGAATCAACGCGGAGGGACGGGAGGGGGCAACAACGCACACCAGTTCGCTTCCGAGTAACGGAAGGGCGATCGCATCGCGAGTTCCCGATTCGAGATACACGTTCACCTCTTGCGGCGCGAGGGCGCCGAGCGACGATAAGGGCGATATCCGCGCGAAGACGGCGGCGCGGTTACGTCACGACTGGGTTACGTGAAAGGGGCTCGAGCAGTGAGCCGGAAGGTGGGATGCGAACGAGGTCCCAGGAAGTGCGCTGGAAACCCGTTCGTTTCGCGAGCAGACTTCAGCAGTGTAGCAAGGGCGGGATGGTTTGTAAAGTCCGGTTTGGCGGGGCGTGGGCGGACTCACCACTTCCGTGCCCTGCGCCCCAAGTGAACCGCTCTGAATCATTTCCGATAGCATTTGTTAGGATATGAGCTGGGCTGAAATGTTCAAAAGCATCTCCGCCAATAAATTGCTGGACTTTTGCCGATCCTTATATATCTGCCTGGCGAGAATGAGCCGACACAAGGCATTCGATGTCCGGTCCATGGGTTCATAGCTTATTCAAAGAACGAGCGACGGGTCATTGACCACTGGGCGTTCCAGCGCCTACGTCACGTCCGGCAGTTGGCAATGGAGTACTTTGTTTATCCGGGAGCCGTGCATACCCGGTTTGAGCATAGCCTCGGTGTCATGGAACTCGGCACGCGGGTGTTCGATCGTTTGCTCCAGCGGCACAGCGACGAGATGGAGCGAGACCTCAGCCAGGTGCCGGAGCTGGCGGGCGACACGCTCGCCAAATTCCGCCAGTTGATCCGCTTGATGGCGTTGCTTCACGATGTTGGGCACCCGGCTTTTGCGCATGCCGGCGAGAAAGGCATTCCGGGCGGCGACCACGAGAAGGTACCAATTTACGTGATCCAGAACGTGCTTGGTACGCTGCTTGACTCTACGTTTTTTCCGGGCGCAGCCGCCGTGCTCGTCCGCCTGATGAACAAGTCAGAGGAGTTGGCGTTCCTGAGCCAGTTGATCTCTGGCGAAATGGACGCGGATCGAGCCGATTACTTACTGCGAGATTCGCTGCACTGTGGTGTTAGTTACGGAGTTTATGATAGTGCGAAACTCGTTGAGGCGGTTACGCTGGTTCAGGATCCGGACAGCGGTCGTCTGCAACTGGCTCTGGATCGGGGCGGCGAGCACATGTTCGAAGCAATGATCCTGGCCAGGTACCAAATGAACGTCCAGGTCTACCTACACAAAATCCGGCGCATCTACGATCACTACCTCGCCGAGTACAGCCGCAGTTGGGGACCGGAAAACTACAAGTCCCTCGATGACGTGCTCTTACACGACGACATGTCGGTGCTGATGGAGATCAGGAAGGATGCTGGCCGAGAAGGGCCTCGCAAACCCTGGGCCAGGCGGATTGTGGAACGGCGGCATCATCGCGTTGTCCACGAAACGGGTGACAATGCCGATCAGGTCAAGCTGCAGCTCGCGGGGCGCATTCTGAGGCAGTTGAAAGAGTTGTTCGACGCCGTGGATTTTTATCTCGATGACTCGCCGGTTTCCATCTACAAACTTTCCATCCCAGGGGAGCAGGAGGAACCGCAGGTGCAGCATCTGTACATCAAGGAGCGCAATGGTAATCTTAGGCTCCTTACCCGTGAAAGCGCGATCATCAGCAAGATTCCGAAGCGGGTGCGGACGGTCCGTATCTTCGCCGATGCGAACGATCAGACGCTGCGGGAGATCCGGGACAAGGTCAAAGATTTAGAGAGGACGCTATGATACCGAGTAGTGAAATCGTATACTCGAATGATTTGTGCTCGGCGTTTGTAACCGCTATCGTGAAAGCGTTTGAGGTACATCATGCAGGCGGCTATCTTGGCAGAACCGCACTCCAGAAGCTCACGTATTTCGTCAAGGTCCTGGGGGCTCCAATCCCGTGCTCGTTCGGTATCTATACTTACGGCCCTTACTCGGACACGGTCACGTTTGCTGTAGAGTCCCTTCTCGCTGACGATGTTATTGTCGACAACAGCAGTAATCCCAAATACTCAAGCTATCGCTCTGGACCGAATGCCGGCGAGCTACTTTCGAGGTTTGCCGACGAATTGAACCCGTACAAAGGCGAGATCGACAGGGCAGTGGGAGTTCTCGGTGATTTTACGCCCAAGGATCTTGAGCTGATCGCCACGCTGCACTTCATTGCGAGACGACAGATCCGAACAATCGGGAAAACGTCGAAGAAATCGGCCATGGAAGAATTTAAGGCGATCAAGAAGGACCGTTTCTCCGATGAAGATATCAGCACTTGGTATGACGCCTTGGTGCAGGCAGGACTGATCGCTGAACAAAGAGCGGCCAGCGGGCTGTAGACTCTCGCTTCGCGGAAGGTCCTCCATAACTGACCTTCCGCGATGGGTCTTAGTTTCCTGGCCTCGCGTGGTCCAAGCCGCATCCCAGGGCAGATCGCTAATGTTTTCTGATGAAAGTGGGCACCAAATTCGACACCCTCTTTCGCGTCTGTCCGGTTTGGCGGGGGTGGGAAGCAAGAGAAAGCCGGGGTGGGTACGGGCGTGATATGATCGGACCACTGGAAAGGGGGAGCCTTGGAAAGAGGGCGTCCCATCACGATCGGCGCGGATTTACTGGCAAATAGCGCGGCTCGTACAGCAAACGTCATTACGGAGGTTGAGCGATGAGTGGGCTATTGTCGCTCCGCGCGGTATTCGTTTTTCTTTTGGCCATCACGGGGTTCTGGCTGCATCCGTTCGGACTGGGGCGGTGGTACGGTGCGATGGTGGGCGCGGCGGTGGGGGCGGCGCTGGTTTTGTTTGAGACTCAAGTGCGACGAGTGTCCCTGAAGCGGCTGATCGGCGCTACGGCGGGTTCGATCGTCGGCATTCTGGCGGCGTATTTGATGTCGCTGGTGCTGGGCCATGCGGGGGCGGGGAGCGCGTCGGTGGTTCCGTTTGTGGAGATCGCGCTGCTGGCGACGACGACGTATCTCGGGCTGGTGGTGGGGGCGAGCAAGGGCGAGTCGTTGAATCTTTCTGCGCTGGGCGGATTGTTCGGGTCGGAGGGGGCGAGCGCGGCGTCGCTGAAGCTGCTCGATACGAGCGTGATCATCGACGGGCGGATCGCAGACATTGTGGAGAGTGGGTTTCTGGACGGGACGCTGGCCATTCCGCAGTTTGTGCTGCGGGAACTGCAGATGGTGGCCGATTCCTCCGATTCGATGAAGCGGAACCGCGGGCGGCGGGGCCTCGATGTGCTGCAGCGGATTCAGAAGCTGCCGGGGTTGAAGGTGGAGATTCTGGAGGACGATTTTCCGGCGGTGCGCGAAGTGGACCTGAAGCTGATTGAGCTGGCGAAGCTGCGGGAGTGCAAGATCGTCACCAACGATTTCAATTTGAACAAGGTGGCGCAGTTGCGGGGCGTCGAGGTGCTGAACATCAACGAGCTGGCGAATGCGCTGAAGCCGGTGGTGCTGCCGGGCGAGACGATGCGGGTGTTCATATTGAAGGAAGGCAAGGAGTACAGCCAGGGGGTGGCGTACCTGGACGACGGCACGATGGTGGTGGTGGACAACGCGCGGAAGATGATTTCGCGGACGATCGACATCACGGTGACGAGCGTGCTGCAGACGACGGCGGGGAAGATGATCTTCGGGCGGTTCGACGAGCGGTTGCACGCGGTGTACGACAAGCAGCAGCAGGCCGACAGGGCGGAGCGCGCGGTGCGGGAAGGACCGGCGGGGGCTCAGGCGGGGTAGCGGGTGCAAGGCGAACTCGGGTGAGCCCATGCGTCGGCGTTGATTAGACTGTCTGCGCCCTTAAGGGTTGGGAGATCGAGCCGGAAGTACCAAGACTACAAATACTTTTTGTCCTACTTCGCTGCCCCTGGCGTTAGGTACGTCGCTGTTGGAGGCTCCGCAGTTATCTTCCCAGGACAGTCGTGCCTTACGAAGGACCTGGAGCTTTTGGTGAGAGCGGACGGGGACAACTCGGAAGCGGCGGGCGCAGTGACCGGGGTGGGGTGGGATTTTGCGCGGAGATGGGTGCGGGGGTGGCGCAATCCGGGTATGCTGGGTGTGAGTTGCCGAGATGAGCCAGGTATCAGTTATTCTTCCGGCCGCGGGGCTTGGGACGCGGATGAGCAAGTCGCAGGCGGAGCGGATGGGGACGAGC
>DAIDIH010000290.1 GCA_027459465.1 Bryobacterales bacterium
GTCCAGGTTGGGAGTATGAACGTCTGAATTGCCCATGCAGCCGAGGGCCTGCGCGCGCCACTCGTCCGGGAGAATGAGCAGGACGTTGGGCGGACGGCGGGCGCTTTGCGGGGCGCCGGCATTGGCGCGGGAGGCGGCCAGACCGGCTGCGGCTGTTTGTATGAAGGTTCGTCTATTCATTTGTTCTTTTAGAATTGATAGCGCAATACGAACTCGGCGATGCTGGGATCGCGGGCGCTGACGACCCGCCCGAAGTTTCCCGCACCCAGGGCTGTGGACAGACCCTATCTGGCCACAGAGAGTCCCGGATCGAGCGAGAATCCGCTCTGGATCGTGGTGATGTCGGAATACTGCCATCCGTGGAGCAAGGCTCCCTTCAGGCCCGCCGCGCTCTGGAAGAACGGCAGCGTCCAGATGGCGCTCATCGAGAACACCTGTCCGATATTGAGCTGCGAGTTCCCGTAGTTTGCCATCAGATCGTAGGCATTCTGTGCGCTGGCTGCCCCGTTGAACAGGGAGTTGCCGGTTATGTCGGCGAGGTTGTACTGCCAGGTGTAGGCAGCGGTAAGCATCACATTATGGCCGACCGGATGACTCACGTTAACCTCCAGAGCGTCCCAGTATGCGTTTCCCACCAAGGTCCGTGTGTTCATCGCTCCGAAGCCGAGGTAGGGTGCGAAGACGGAAGGGAACGCGGTCCCGCTTTTGAGCATGGGGTTGTAGTTGCAGGCTCCATCCGGGAGCGGCTGATTCCAATTGAGCGTGGCCAAGAGGTGTGTCCAAGACGATGTTGGGTCGCGACTGGTACAAGTCAAGGCTTGAGCGTACTCGTGCAGGTTCCTTGGTGGAATCCAAGAGAAGGCAACTGGACCATTGATAAATCGGCATTCTTACGAGCGCGCGCGAACAGATTCGGATTTCCCGGAGGCCGACATGAAGAATCGAGAGCAGATGGAGCGGGCCGACACCACGGCCAGCACGAACTGGTACACCGTCGTGGCCTTGGTTTGTCGCTTCACGGCGGGCGTCTCTTCCGCCAGTTGCCGGAAGCCCCGATTTTATTGGGCTCCGAAACAACGTCGCGAACCCGTGGAATGACGGGTTTGCTGCGGGTATTCTGTTTTTATCTCGTCACCGTTTGGATGGCTCCTGAGAATCGGCCCGCGAAGCTGCCGACTTCGCGGACCGGGCGTTCACTGGATGATCATGTTGACTACGTTCGCCGCGATTCCGTTCGCGGTCAGTTGGATATTTACTTTTCCCTTGCCGGCAAGGGGGGCGGGGATCTTGACGTTCGCCTGGTCGAGGCCGATGAACTGGCCTTGCGGGCCGGCATATGTGACGGTGGCCTTTGTTCCACCGATCAAGGTGGTGACGCCTGAGGTTCCGGCCGCGGCGAAGCCCGTGCCGAAGGCAATCAGATAGGCTTGGTCCGACGGCGATCCGAGACTTACGGGCGCCGCGGCGACGGCGCCCGAGCCGGTGATCGAATAGATCTGCTCGGCTGTTTGCGAACCGTCGGCGTGGTAAAGCATCACGTAGGCGGCGGCCAGTCCGCCGGCGTTAAACGTGAACAGGCCCGGCGCTACGGGAGCGATTTCAAAATGTGCGATCGATTGCGTGCCGTCCCCGCTAGTCACGTTCGCCGTCGCGGTTCCGCTTGCAAGACCTGGAGGTACCTGGAAGTTGACTTGCGATGGGATCACGTAGAGGAGCGGCGCTTCGAGCACGGCTCCGGAAGAGTCCTGGATAGAGACCGATGTTCCAGCGAAGCGGGTTGGCAGGGGAAGCGAGGTTGCGCCGGCTTGACTATTCGCAAGATCAGCGCCATAAACGCTGGCGAGGGAACCGGGGGCGACGGTGCTGGATGCCGCGTTGGCCGCGGAAACTACGGTCGCCTTTGCGTTGGTGGAAGGCTTCTCGATCAAGACGGAGAGCGTTAGCCCTCCGACGATCAAATCCGGCTTTCCGTCTCCGTTCATGTCATAGGCGGCAAGCAGCGTTGGCGCGGCCGGGCCGAAAAACGGCGTTTCGGCGGAGAATGTTCCGTCGCCATTGCCGGCCAGGAAAGCGGAGCCTCCGCTCAAGCCGGAATCCTGGTGGGCGATGACGAGGTCGGCGTGGCCGTCTCCGTTGAAATCCTGGACCAGCAGCGCATTGTCGCTGGAATCGGAAGTGGCGATCGGGACGGGGGGGCGGAAGGTGCCGTCGCCGTTGCCCTGCAGCCAACTGGCGGCGGTTGAACCGTTCCCGGTCTGCGCCGCGACGACGAGATCCAACTTACGATCTCCGTTCACATCGCCGATCGCGCAGGTGGGAAGTTCTCCGGAGAATACGTTCACGGGAGTTTGAAAGGCGCCGCCGCCGGTATTCAACAGGACAAAGATGGCGCCTTGCGCGCCGCCTCCGGAGTCTGTCAAGACGAGATCCAGATTCCCGTCGCCATTGATGTCGCCCGCCAGCAGGGCGGTAGGATTCGAGCCGGCGGGCGTTGTTACGACGGGTTGAAACGTCCCGTCGCCGTTGCCTTTGAGAATTGCGAGGCTGCCGCCGGCGCTTCCTCCGGCGATGGCCAAGTCGGTTTTGCCGTCGCCGTTGAAGTCCCCGGTTACGATGGCGTTGGGGAAGACGCCGCCGGTGGCGATGATGGTGGCCGGTCCGAGGCCGGTGGGCGTTCCGAGCAGGATGGCGACGCCGCTATTTCCCTGCGAGACCGCCGCATCGGCGATTCCGTCGCCGTTGAAATCGCCCGCGGCGATCGCCGCGCCTCCCTCCACGGACAAGGCCTGTGGAGCTTCAAAGCCTCCCTTCCCGTTCCCCATGTAGAGCGTGAGGCCGCGATCGAACCCGGCGGCGATCAAGCCGGGGAATTTGCCGCCAAAGTTGCCGACGGCGAAACCGGCGACGGTTGCCGAGGTGCTCCCCAGGCTCTGCGACTGAGGAGTCGCGAGGGCGAAATAGGCGGGCGCGCCTTGAAAGGTTCCGTCGCCGTTGTTAAGCAGGATGTCGATGTTGCCGGACTGGTCCCCGGGCCCGAGCAGGCCCGCGTTTCCCGTCCCATTGACGATGTCGAGACGGCCGTCGTTGTTGTAGTCGGTCAGGATCAACGAATCGGGAAGCTGGCTGACGGCGTAGGCCTGGCCGGCAGCGAAGGCGCCGTTTCCTTTCCCAAACAGGGGCACGACGACTTGATTTTGGATGTCGGCGTAAACCAGGTCGATCTTTCCATCGCCGTTGAGGTCACCAGCGGCGTATACCCAGACGTAGCTGGAGGCGGCGCCTGCCGGCAGAGGCGTGCCGGGCCGGAACGTGCCGTCGCCGTTGCCGAGCAGGACTCCGGTGGCGCCACCGACGATCAAGTCCGGATTTCCGTCGCCGTCAACGTCGGCGGCGGTGATCGACTGGCCGGAGCTTTGGGGCGCGGGATACGTCACCGGAGGACCGAACGTCCCATCGCCCTTACCGAGGATCACGGCCACGCTGCCTCCGAGCGCGGCGGCGGCGATGTCGAGATGACCGTCGTGGTTGAAGTCCAACACGGCGAAATGCGTGGCGGGAATTCCTGTCGCGTAGGTAACCGGATTGGAGAAAGCGCCGCCGCCTTTGTTCAGTAAGATCGCAATGCCGCCGGCGCCGGCCGCGCCATCGTAGGCGACGGCTAAGTCGGGTAAGTGATCTCCATTGAAGTCGGCGAAGAAAACGCTGTTGACATCTTGTCCGATGGTGAAGGACTTAGCCGCTTGAACCAATATGCCCGGACTCAATTGATATACAGTGACGATACTTCCGGCCCCGTAGGCGGCTCCGATCGAGCCGTTGTTATCCAGGTCCGCCAGTTCGACCAATTGCGACTGGGGTCCGACGCCGGCGGGCGCCAATGGACGGGCGGCCAGGTTTTTCAGGCCGTCGGAGAGCAGTTCGGCCACGGTCGCCGTCGAGGTGAGCAGAGAATAAGGCTGCCTGGTGCTGTACCCAAGCGTTACAAAGCTGTTATCGGCTCTTCGGATAAGCCCGCTGACGAGTGAGCCGGAATAGCCGGCGATCGAGATGCCCTGGAGGAACGGGATGGTTGCCTGCGCCGCTTGCGCGTGAACGATTCGCCACGCGGCGACGGGGAGGAGGAGCGCGGCGGCGGCGCCGATAGCTGCGGAGCGAAGCTGCATTTTTTGAAGGCGCCTCCGAACGCCGACGATTAGCAATATGTTAACTGAAACGCTGGCTTAACGGTGGCGCCTGAATGAGCGCAGCGCGTTCCAGAGAGCGCGGAGGACGGGAGTTTGCGTGAACTGCGCCTCTTGCCGGCCAGCCTGAAGGATTGCGACGGCCCGCGCCAAATCGTTCGGCGCGATCTCGCCGTAGGTGAGGCGTTCTTTCATGGCTTGCCTCAATACTGTGGCCAGTGAACTCGATGGCTGGCGTAGAATACACCGTCCGATCAGTTCCGAGCAGGTTACCGTGTGCGGGTCCGTGCGGCCCAAAGAAAAATCGGCCCAGTGCCGGATGCCCTTCTGGCGCACACGGGGATCCGCGATGATTCCGGCCAAGTCCCGGTAAAGCATTTCGCAGTCGATCAGCGCGGAGATATCTACCCGGGCGCGCATCCGTCCGCGCCAGAAAGTCACCGGTACGTAATGGGGACCGTCGACGGAGCCTGCGGCGTCGGACTCGATGACCCACGACCCATTGGAGTCGGAGACGCAGCAGTCGACGCTGACGTGCGCTACTCCGTTGAAGCCCGCCATCAGATTCACCAGACGGGAATCGAGCCCTGGAGATGAATCTATTTTCCAGAACAGGAGGGAACAGTTGCAGCCGGGGCGATGCCGCAGGTTCGAGGGGTCGCGCGTTCGGAGTTTCTGGGCGGCCGACGCTTCGCCGGGCGAAAGTGGCGGGAGGCCGTCGCCGGTCCAAGCGACTGAAACGTGCTTGCCACCGGCCGCGATCCACCGTATAAGATGAACGGCGATTGCGGCGGCGATCAATGCAAAGGCGGCGAGAATGGTCCCGCCAAGCGTGGTCAATAATTCCAGAACCGGGTTGTCTCTGGGCATCCCGTGCGAGTTCTCAAATCCGATCGCGGCATAGGCACGCGGGAAACTTCCGACGGTAGCACAGCAAGCGGCGCCGCCGGTCTTTGCATGGCGTGGGCCGTCACCGCGAAGTCTAGACACCAGGCACAATCTGCGTATGGCCAAACAAAGGGGACCGGCCGCGGTTTTCGCGAGTGAGAAACCGACGGATGGACGTGGTGGAGAACCGGCGTCCGAGTTCGGGGCTAGTGGCGAAGGGCACGGCGCCGAAGCTGGACGGGATCAAGAAACCTGCGACTGGAAGGCGGCGCTAGAATGAGAGCGCGATGAGTAAGGCGGCGGCGAAGGAGATTACGAGCCTGAGCGGCTTGCCGCTGAAGGCGTTTTACGGGCCGGAGGACGTGGAGGGGCTGCCGGCGGCGGGGGAGGCGGGGGAGTATCCGTACACGCGCGGGATTCACAGCACGATGTACCGGGGGCGGCTGTGGACGATGCGGCAGTTTTCCGGGTTTGCGACGCCGGAGGAGACGAACGCGCGGTACCGGTATCTGCTCGGGCAAGGGCAGACGGGGCTTTCGGTGGCGTTCGACCTGCCGACGCTGATGGGCTACGACGCCGACGATGTTACGTGCCTGGGGGAGACGGGGAAGTGCGGGGTTTCGGTGTCGTCGCTCGAAGACATGGAAACGCTCTTCGCCGGGATCCGGCTGGATGAGGTAACCGTTTCGATGACGATTAACTCGCCGGCGCCGGTGTTATTCGCGATGTATCTGGCGGTGGCGGAGAAACAGGGCGCCAAGTGGACGGATATATCCGGGACGCTGCAGAACGATATTTTGAAGGAATACATCGCGCAGAAGGAGTTTATTTACCCGCCGCGGCCTTCGATGAAGTTAGTCACCGATGTGGTGGAGTATGCGGCGAAGCATGTGCCGCGGTTTCATCCGATTTCGGTAAGTGGGTATCACATCCGCGAGGCGGGGTCGACGGCGGCGCAGGAGCTGGCGTTCACGCTGCGGGATGGGATTGAGTATGTCGAGTGGGCGATCCAGCGCGGGATGGACGTGGATGAGTTTGCGCCGCGGCTGAGTTTCTTTTTCAACTCGCACAGCGATTTTTTCGAGGAGATTGCGAAGTTCCGGGCGGCGCGGCGGATCTGGGCGACGACGATGCGGGAGCGGTTCGGGGCCAAGGATGAGCGGAGCCTGAAGCTGAAGACGCACGCGCAGACGGCGGGGTGTTCGCTTACCTGGCAGCAGCCGATGAATAACGTGGTGCGGACGGCGTACCAGGCGCTGGCGGCGGTGCTGGGCGGGACGCAGTCGCTGCATACGAACTCGCTGGACGAGGCGTACGCGCTGCCGAGCGAGCACGCGGTGACGATTGCGCTGCGGACGCAGCAGGTGCTGGCACATGAGAGCGGGATTCCGGCGGAGGTGGATCCGCTGGGGGGAAGTTACTATCTGGAGCGGCTGACTTACGAGATAGAAGAGGCGGCGCGGGCGCTGATGCGCCGGGTGGACGAGTTAGGCGGGATGATACCGGCGATCGAGGCGGGGTTTCCGCAGACGGAGATTGCGCGGGCGAGTTACGAGTTTCAGCGCGAGGTGGAGGCGGGCGATCGGAAAATTGTGGGAGTGAACGCGTACGCGGAGGCGGAGGACGAGGCGCCGCCGCTGCTGGTGATTGACGAGACGGCGGCGAGGCGGCAGGGGGAGAAGTTAGAAAGGCTGCGGGCGCGGCGGGACGGAGCGGCGGTGGAGAAGGCGCTGGGGGCGCTGAAGGAAGCGGCGCGGGGCGAGACGAATACGATGCCGTATTTGCTGGATGCGGTGCGGGCGTATGCGACGGTGGGGGAGATCTGCGGGGCGCTCGGGGAGGTGTACGGGCGGTATCAGGAGATGAGCGTGGTTTGAGGGGCGGCGCCGGGATGGCGCTGGGGGAGAGCGGGGGCGAGAGGGGCCGCAGGCGGGGGCAGAAAGCGCGCGGGTGGCGTGTGAAAGTTGTGTTAAGATCCGGGTTTCGCATCCCTCGTCAGGAGGCAAAACGTGAAGGTTTATGAAGGTTCCGAGATTCGGAACGTTGCTCTGATCGGACACGGGCATTCCGGGAAAACGTCGCTGGCGGCCGGAATGCTCTACGCAGCGGGAGCCAGCAACCGGCTGACGCGAGTTGACGAAGGCAACACCGTCACCGATTTTGACGAGGAAGAGATCTCGCGGAAGATGACGATCTCGACCGGGCTGGCGTACGTGGAGTGGAAGAAGGCGAAGATCAACCTTCTGGACACGCCCGGGTTCAACATGTTCATGAACGACACGCAGGCGGCGATGGTGGCCGCCGACGCGGCGCTGGTAGTGGTGGACGGCGTGGCGGGCGTGGAGGTGCAGACGGAGCGGGTGTGGGAGTTTGCGGACGAGTTCGGACTGCCGCGGGCGGTGGTGGTGAACCGGATGGACCGCGAGCGGGCGGATTTTGCGCGGGCGGTGGAGTCGATTCACGAGCGGTTCGGGCGGTCGCTGGTGCCGGTGCAGTTGCCGATCGGGAGCGAGCGGGACTTTCGCGGGGTGGTGGACCTGATCTCGATGACGGCGTACGAGTACACGCCGGACGGCAACGGCAAGGGCAAGAAGATTGATATTCCAGTGGCCATGGCGGAGGCGGCCAAGGAAGCGCACGAGGCGCTGGTGGAGATGGTGGCTGAGGGCAAGGACGATTTGATGGAGGAGTTCTTCGCCACCGGGACGCTGCCAGCCGAACATATTCTGGACGGGCTGAAGGTGGAGATGGCGGAGCGGCGGATCAGTCCGATCTTCTGCTGCTCGGCGCTGCATAACATCGGGACGGACCTGCTGCTGGATTTCGTCGCGGAGAATTTCCCGGCGCCGGTGGGGCGGGTGGTGAAGGCACGGAACAACGGGTCGGAGGTGGAGCGGCCGATAACGGATGCGGGGCCGGCGGCGGTGTTCGTGTTCAAGACGATGGCGGATCCGTTTGCCGGGCGGGTGAGTTACTTCAAGGTGATGTCGGGGGTGGTGAAGAACGACGCGACGATTGTGAACGGGCGAACGAGCGGGGCCGAGCGGCTGGCGCACATCAGCGTGGTGATGGGCAAGACGATGGTTCCGGTGACGGAGTTACACGCGGGCGACATCGGGGCGGTGGCTAAGTTAAAAGACACGCTGACCGGAGATACTTTATGCGACAAAGCATCGCCGGTGAGTTATCCGCCGGTGGTGCTGCCGGAGCCTTCGATCGCGTATGCGATTTCGGCGAAGACGCGGCAGGACGAGGACCGGATGGGGAACGCGGTGCACCGGATTCTGGAAGAAGATCCGTCGCTGCGGTTTTACCGGGATCCGGCGACGAACGAGTTTTTGCTGGCCGGGTGCGGGCAGCAGCACGTGGAAGTGATTGTCAGCCGGTTGAAGAAGCGGTATGGCGTGGATGTGGAGCTGAAGGCGCCGAAGATTCCGTACCGGGAGACGATTCGCGGGTTCGCGGACGTTCAGGGGCGGCATAAGAAGCAGACGGGCGGGCACGGGCAGTTCGGGGATTGCTGGATCAAGATGGAGCCTTTGCCGCGCGGGGGTAAGTTCGAGTTTGTGAACAGTATTTTCGGCGGGGCGATTCCGCGGCAGTATGTGCCGGCGGTGGAGAAAGGGATTGTCGAAGCGGCGGCGCAGGGGTATCTGGCTGGGTATCCGGTAGTGGATTTCAAGGTGACGGTGTATGACGGGTCGTATCACGACGTGGACTCGTCGGAAATGGCGTTCAAGCTGGCGGCGCGGAAGGCGTTCAAGGCGGCGATGGCGCAGGCTAAGCCGGCGCTGCTGGAGCCGATTATGAAGGTGGAAGTGCAGGCTCCGGTGGAGTACGCGGGCGACCTGATGGGGGACATGAACGGGCGGCGTGGGCGCATCACGGGCATGGACACGCGGGGGGGGACGCAGATCATCCGCGCGGAGGTGCCGATGGCGGAGATGCTGAGTTACCAGAACGATCTGATTTCGATGACGCAGGGGCGGGCTTCGTTTCAGATGGAGTTCGACCACTACGATTACGTGCCGCAGTTACAGGCGGAGAAGGTGATTGCGGCGGCGAAGGCGGCGAAGGCGGGGGTGGAGGAAGAGGAAGAGTAGGGGGCGGGCGCTGGGGCTCGAAGTGGAGAGCCCGGGCTTCCGCCAGGCGGGCGGAGGAGTGTTCTTCCGCGCCGCCCCGGGTGGCGACACCGAGTTCGAGGTACCGGGAGACGTACGCGTTCCCTTCCCGCCAGACTTCGGAGAGAGCAGGCGCCCGTCAGGGACGTGGCTCCGCCACGGGGTTGGGGTGGAGGGCGGCGAGGGAGAGGAAGACGAGGGCGATCCAGAGGGCGTCGGCGAGGAGGAGGTGGAAGATCTGCATGGGGACGGGGGCGAGGAGGGCGACGTTGAGGGCGCCGGCGATGAGTTGGGCGATGGTGAGGAGGAGGACGGCGAGGGCGAGGTTGGAGTGGAGTTTGGGGAGATGGGCGCGGAGGACGCGGAGGGTCGAGAAGACGACGATGGCCGCGCCGACGAGCGCGATGACCGGGTGAGCGAGGCGGAGGCGAAGCAGGAGATTCGAGGTGGAGCTGAAGTCCTGATGGAGGCCGGCGGTGAGAGAGGTTGCGGGGAAGAGGGTGTCGCCCAAGGCGGCGATGGCTCCGCTGACGCAGACGACGAGGGCCGCGATGAGAGCGGCGGCGAGGGACGCGGGGAGCGAGCGGGCGGCGGCGGGGCGCGCGGGTTGGGAGGCGAGCCAGGCGACGACGGCGAGGGAGGCGAGGAGGAGTTGGGTGTTGGTTAAGTGGGCGGCGAGATAGACGACGCGGCCGATGGAGACGTTTTTGGCGACGTAGTCGAACAGGACGAGGCCTGCGCCGAGGAGGGCTTCGAGGAACAGGAAGCCGAGGGCCCAGAGGGTGGCGCGGCGGAGCACGTGGCCGGAAGGAAAGGCGCGGAAAGCCCAAACGACGAGCAGGACTACGGCGGCGAGTGAGGCGCCGCTCATTACGCGGTGGGTGAATTCGATGATGGTTTGGACGGCGGCGTCGCGCGGGACGACGACGCCATTGCAGAGCGGCCAGTGGTTGCCGCAGCCGGCTCCGGAACCGGTGGCGCGGACGACGGCACCCCAAAGGACGACGAGGACGTTGTAGATCAAGACGGCGAAGGCGTAGCGGCGGAAGGCGGGCGAGGCGGTGTTTCGCGCGGCGGGGGCAAAGCGGGTGGCCACGTTTCTCAATGTAGCGCGGCCGTGCGGCAGGGGTTGGGGAACGGGCCGGAGTACAATGCTCGCGTGGCCAAACAATACGACTGCATCGTGGTTGGGGGCGGGCATAACGGACTGGTGACGGCGGCGTACCTGGCGGGTGCGGGGCGGAGCGTGCTGGTGGTGGAGAAGCGCGAACTGGTGGGCGGGTGCTCGGTGACGGAGGAGATCTGGCCGGGATACCGGGTGTCGACGGCGGCGTATTTGAGCAGCCTGCTGCAGGACCGGATTGTGAAGGAGCTGGAACTCGAGAAGCTGGGCTACCAGGTGGAAGCGAAGGACCCGGCGTTCTTTTCGGTGTATCCGGACGGGCGGCACTTCTTTATGTGGCAGGACGAGGCGAAGACGCTCGGCGAAATTGCCAAGTTTTCGCGGCACGACGCGGACGTGTTTCCGGCGTATGAGGCGCATCTGGAGAAACTGGCGACGGTGGTGGAGGGACTGCTGCTGGAGACGCCGCCGGAGTTTCCGCCGGCGGGGGTGGGCGACTTACTCGATTATCTGAAGCTGGCGGCGCGGCTGCGGAAGCTGGGTCCGAAAGAGATGACGGGGCTGGTGAACATCTTCACGATGAGCGCGGCGGATTTTCTGGACCAGTGGTTTGAGTCGCCGGAGGTGAAGGTGACGCTGGCCACCGATGGGGTGATCGGGGCGAATGGGGGTCCGCGGTCGCCGGGGACGGCGTATATTCTGCTGCACCACGTGATGGGGGGCGTGGCGGGGCGCCGAGGGTTGTGGGGGTTTGTGCGCGGAGGGATGGGCGCGGTGTCGAATGCGATCGCGGAGGCGGCGCGGCGGCGGGGGGCGGAGATCCGGACGGGTGGGGGGGTGAAGCAGATCCTCGTGAAGGACGGCACGGCTCGGGGGGTGGTGCTGGAGAACGGGGACGAGATTGCGGCGAAGGTGGTGGCGAGTAACTTAGATCCGAAGCGGACGTTTTTGCAGTTAGTGGGGGATTGCGAGTTAGAGCCGGAGTTTGCGCGGCGGATCCGGAACTACCGGTGCGAGGGGACGTCGGCGAAGATCAACCTGGCGCTGGACGGGCTGCCGGATTTCCGGGCGCTGCCGGGTGCACCGGGGCCGCAGCACCGGGCGACGATGCATATCTGCCCGTCGATTGATTATGTAGAGCGGGCGTGGGACGACGCAAAATATGGGCGGCCGTCGCAGGCGCCGATGCTCGAGATGACGGTGCCGACGATGTATGATCCGACGCTGGCGCCGGAGGGGCGGCACGTGATGGGAATTTTCCTGCAATACGCGCCGTACACGCTGCGGGAGGGAAGTTGGGAGGAGTTGCGAGAGCCGTTTGGAGACCGCGTGCTGGACATCATTGAAGAGTACGCGCCGGGGTTCAAGGGACACGTGGTTCACCGGCAGGTGCTGTCGCCGTACGACCTGGAGCAGAGGTTCGGGATCACGGGCGGGAACATTTTCCACGGGGAGATGAGCCTGGACCAGATGTTTTGCCTGCGGCCGGTGGCGGGGAGCGCGCGGTATGCGACGCCGGTGCGGGGGTTGTACATATGCGGGAGCGGGGCGCATCCGGGCGGAGGGGTGATGGGCGCGCCGGGTTATAACGCGGCGCGCGCCATCCTGAAGCGTTAGTTGGGTGAGTTACTGGGTAGTTACGGGGATAACTACGCCGGACTGCGTCGATTGGCCGTTGTAAGTGACGACAACGGGCTGGTTGCCGGCGGGGACTTGCGGCACGGTGATGTTGATCTGGAACAGGCCGGCGCCGATTAAGTAGACCGAGGTCGCCTGGGCGGGGACGCCGCCGATGGTTGCCGTAGGCGCGCCGGGGAGGGTGGAATTTCCGTTGAGGATCTGGCCGGCGGCGGCGGGAGCGAAACCGCCTCCGTAGAAGGCGAGGACTTCGCCCGGCGTGGCGGGGCGCGTGCCGGGGGTGTCGGCGGTGATGCCGACGGTGGAGTAATCCGTGGTGTGCTGGGCGGCGGCGAGGGTGAGGCCGTTGGCCGAGTAAATAAAGAGGCCGGGCGCGGAGGCGGAGGCTTGGGCGGCGAAGGCGGTGTTCGACTGGCCGTCGTGGGTGACGACGACTTGCGCGGGGCCGGCGGCGAGACCGGCGGGCGCCTGAACGTTGAGTTGGCCGGGCGAGACGTAGTAAACGGCGCAGGGGAGGCCGTTGATGGTGACAGTGGTGTGGTCGACGTACTGGGGGAGTTGGCTGCCGTTGAATTCGCTGGGATACCAGAGGCGCGAGTCGACGCTGAGGTTCTGTCCGTAGATGGTGACCCAGGAGCCGGAGACGATGGAGTTCCCTCCACCCGCGCTTTGGACGACGGCATTTACTTTCGGAGTAACTAAGGTGCTCGGATAGTTCGGGAACTGGTCGATGACATTGTAGCGCGAACTATCGAGGACGGAGGAGATCTGGTTGACGTAGTCGGCTTCGAAGGAGCCGCCTTCCTGGCCGGACGTTGTGGTGGAGGTCTGGTTGGGGCGGGAGTTGAAGGCGACGGCCCAAGCGAAGCCGTTATAGCGGCGGTAGATGTAAGTGGAGGTGCCGGAGAGGGAGCCGTCCTTATTCCAGTCGTAGTTAGTGCCGTTGGGGACCATGGCGAAGCCGAGGCCGAAGAACGATGTGCCGTTGAAGGCGGAGGTTTCGGTTTGCATCTGCTGGAGCATATTGGCGGAGATGAGTGTGGGGATGCCGTTGAGGAAGCGGCAGAGGTCGATTTCGTCGATGACCCAGCCACCGGCGGCGGCAGCGACGGCGAGGTCGTGCTGGGCGTAGGGAGCGGGAACGCAGGCGTTGACGTAGGGGAATAGGCTGGTCTCGCAGGACTGGCCGGGATAGGGATAGTAAGTGGCCTCGGCGTTGGCGGGATCGGAGGCGATGGATGAGCCGAGATAGGCGCGGACGATGCCGAGGGGTTGGAGGACGTTTTTGCGGATGAAATCTTCGTAGCGCATGCCGGAGACGTGTTCGATGACGGCGCCGAGGACGACGTAGCCGACGTTGGAGTAGGCGTAGACGGTTCCGGGGTCGTGCTGGAGGGGGCGGGTCCACATATAAGTGATGAACCAGTTGGCGCTACCCGGGACCGGGGCGCCTTCGCGTTCGGCGATCTGGATGCTTTGGGAGACGGGGTCGCCGACGATGTTGCGGTCCCAGCCGCCGGTGTGGTTGAGACATTCGCGGATGGTGATGGAGGCGATGCGGGAATCTCCGATGTCGTTGGCGGGGGGCTGAAGGCCGGACAGGTAGCTGAAGGCTGGATCGTCGAGTTTCAGCTTGCCCTGGTCGGCGAGTTCGAGGATGCCGATGGCGGTAAGGGTTTTGCTGACGCTGGCCTGGCGGAAGGGGGTGTCCGGCTGGACCTGCTGGTTAGAGGTTGAGTTGGCGTAGCCGTAGCCTCGGGCGTAGACGAGGTGGCCCTGAAGGGTGACGGCGAGGGCGGCGCCGGGGATGTTGTATTTGGCGAGCAGGCCTTGCATGACGGAATCGACGGCGGGCAAGCCGGACTGACCGGTTGCGACCTGGGCGGCGGCGAGGCCCGGGAGGAGGAAAAGAGGGGCGAGTGGGAAATGAAAGCGGAAGGGCATCGAGCCAATATAACAATGGGGGTTGTGGTTCCCGTCAGATCGCGGTAGTGTGGCAAAAAGTGAATCGAGGCGGGTTGCGGCGACATCCGGGAGGAGAGCGGGGGCGCGGGAGCGCGCCGGAGTGGCTCTCCAGAGCGGTGCACAGAATGGTAGATTATAGAACCAGAAGGAAAGGGAGGCGCCGGTGAGAAGTATTGCGACGGTCCTTTTTATTTCCATTTTGCCGGCGCTTGCCGCGGGGAACGGCGAGACGCAAAAGGCGTGGGAACTCGAGCGAAAAGGGGACGCGGCGGGCGCGTTGGAGTTGCTGCGGCAGGCGGCGAATGCGCCCGCGGCGACTCCGGAGAGCCTGAGCGCACTGGCGGAATTTCTTGATCTGCATCACGACGCTGGGGCGCGGAAAGCGTATCGAAACGCGCTGCGGCTGGCGAACGAGAGCGAGAAGCGCGTTATGCTGCGGCGGTTGGTGATCCTGGACACACTGGCCGGGGACGGGGTGGCGGAGGCGGCGGATTTACGGGAATACCGCGCCGCGGGCGGGAATGATCTGGAGGCGCCGGGGAAGCCGGCGAGCGCGACGCGGGTACCGATGAGCATGATCACGCTGCCGGGGCCGCTGCGTTCGTTCGCGCGGATGGCGGCGCTATCGCCGGATGTGCGGAGCGACACGCTGCTGACGGCGCTGGCGCGGAACGTGGTGACGAACGGCTACGAGGCGGTGAACAGCAACGAGGCGCTGGCGCAGACGGAGTATCTGAAGCTGGTGATCCGCTATCTGTCGCAGGCGCGGGAACTGGATGCGCTGGCCGGGGCGAAGAAAGAGATCGTCATTGAGACGTGCGACTCGACGGCGACGGGGGATCTGCTGCGGGTATTGGGATACCGGATCCGGGGCGCCTGCGGCGGGGAACTGGCGCTGGAGACGGTGAACGCGAGCCGGGCGTTTTTGACGGACGACTCGGGATTTCCGCTGGCGGCGCTGGAGGTGGCGCTGCGGACGAACCGTCCGTTCCGCTACCCGTATGGTTCGACGCAGATTCCGGTGCTGTATGGAGCGGACTACTGGATGCCGGGCGGAGAGAAGCAGAACGGGCCGTTTATCGACTATTTCCTTTCCGATCCGTCGCTGTGCCGGCTGTATGTGGGAATGGCGAAGCTGGACCCGTACACGGCGGAGCAGATGCGGAAGGCGATTCCGCTGCCGAGGCTGCGGGCCTATGCGCACGTGATCGACTTTTTCGGCGGGATGTTCGTGATCCGCGACGGGAAGGTGCAGGTTCCGGGGGGAACCCGGAGCGAGCGGATGTGGGGGGAGTTGGCGGGAACGCCGGTGACGAACGCGACCGGATTCCTGGACAAGCTGATCAGCCGGGATGACGGCTGGCTGGCGAGTTACTTCGATTCGCTGGCGCGGGCCGAGGAGCCGGTGCAGGGTTACCTGACGGAACCGGCGAGGCTGAGGCGTTTTTACGAAGCGATACGCGGGAGGGTGACGAGTCCGGGTCCGGCGCGGCCGGTGTTCCGGGCGAACACGGAGATGCTGCTGCTGACGTCGCGGCTGTGGATCCTGCCGTCCGGGCGGCCGTTCATTCCGGGGGATATGAACGTGTGGCGGGAACTGTTCATCCATCATCCGCGGGGCAAGTACGACAACAAGTTGAGCAAGGCGGCGTCGGCGTGGAGGGAGCCGGACGATGTGCTGGAGGCGTTGTTCGGGTTGTGCCGGAAGTCGGTGGAAAACGAGCCGCTGAAGATTTTCCTGGCGCTGACGGAGATGGAGCGTCAACGGAAGACGCCGCTTGCGCCGAAGACGATTGACGACCTGGCTCGGGATTATCACGACCTGGGCGCGCAGTATTCGATTCTGGCCGAAGCGCCGGAGTTGAGCGACGCGACGATCGAGTCATTTCTGGACATGGCGGAAACGGTGGAAGCGATCAGGGATGCGGGGCTGAGGAGCGACGCGGGCGGGACAGTGCAGGGGCTGATCGGGCTGTGGCAGATTTTTCTGCGGCAGGGGTCGCTGCCGGCGGCGGCGGCGGACAAGACGCTTGCGGGGATACTGAAGCCGTTTGAAGACATCACGTCGGAGCGCGATGTGTTTCCGGCAGGCGAAGCGGGGGTGAAGCTGCTGCTTGAAAACGCGCAGGGCGGGGAGGGGCCGGCGCAGGACCGGATAGTGGACCTGCTGGCGGGCGGGACAGCGGGCGGGGCGAACGCGGACGTGCAGATGGCGATGCAGGAGAACCTGATTCGCGTGTTCGAGGCACAGAAGCTGATCCCGCTGGACACGTTGTTCAAGCTGGAAGCGGGATTGGAAGGGCTGGCGCAGGGCAAGAAGGTAGACACGGCGGCGATTGCGAAGGTGCAGAGCCGGATTTCGGAGATCCCTCTGCCGCGGGCCATGCTGAGCGCGCCGGAGAAGAACGCGCTGGCGTTCGGATATTGGAGCGAGCGGCACATCGAAAATGAGCGGAAGGTGAACCTGCGGGCGATTGTGGAACGGGGCGGAGCGGGCAAGAAGGGGGACGATCCGGGGGCGTTGCTGGCGCCGTTTCTCCGGGACACGCTGGTGGGATTGAACTACGCCTACTATGCGCCGCCGGGCGCGGAGCTTCTGCTGACGAATCCGGCGTTCGTGCGGAGCCACGATTTCGTGGGGCTGCAGGGCGTGAGCGCGCTGTGGAAGATGACCGATGTACAGGCGAGCGGGTGGCCGACGAGCGCGGGCGGGAAGCTGCTGGGGTCGCTTGCCGGGTTGCCGTACGCGCTGGCGCAGGCCGAGCAGAATTTCCTGGTGCCGTCGCGGGAGCAGGCTCTGATCTGGGGCGACCTGGTGCCGGAGATTCTGATTGGGGCGACGGTGCCGCGGTGGTGGCGGGTGACGCCGCTGCAGATGCACTGGGTATCACTGCACATGGAATACGGCGAGACGCTGCTTGCCGAGGCGAGCCTGAATGCGGCGCGGAGGAAAGAAGTGCTGGAGGAGTTGCGGAAGTACGCGGCGCCGGTACGGGTGGCGACCATTGAGGCGGACCTGGAAGAAGGGAACGCGCGGGGAGCGCTGGAGCAGACGATGCCCTCGGAGATGTATTTCATGGCCGAGGATATGAGCATGGAGAAGGCGAGCCGGGGGGAGAACCTGGCGGTGGAGATCCGGCGGGAGGCCGAGGAAGCACCGGGGCAGTTAAACCGGGAGGCGATTTCGCGGGCGTTTGGGACGCCGAAACCGACGCTGGCGAATTCTTTTGAACCGCAGTTGCTGAGCCTGCGGACGTTTCCGGCGCTGATGGGATATTCGAGCCGGATTCTGGCCGAGAGCTGGGAGTCGAGCGGATTGTACTATGCGGCGCTCGCCGACGACCTCCATCTGCGGCCGGCACAGTTGAACGTGCTGGTGCCGGAATGGACGAGGTACCTGTGGAGCAGCGCCGTCGTGGCGGAACGGCGCGACAACGATCTCGAAGGAGGCCGCTCGTGACGGTCGTTTCCCAATCTCGTGACGGCTCGCCGGGACGGACCGGCTCGACGACCACGACCTCGGTGAGGCTCGTAGGGCCGGCGGGTGCGGGGCGCAGGCCGGCTGATGCCGGGCATGCCGGCACGGCGGTCGAACTGGTGGAGCTGAGCTGCTATTTCGGCAGCATTGTGGCGCTGGACGGGCTCTCCTTGGCCATCGGGCCCGGGGAG
>DAIDIH010000291.1 GCA_027459465.1 Bryobacterales bacterium
TCACAGGGTATGTTCCGAAACTGAGGAAGCCGGTAGTATCGAGTTGTGAGGGCAAGGGATTCGTTAGGTGACAGGCCCCCTTTCCACCCTGCCACTTCCCTCAAAGTCCGGCGGATCCCTTGACCTCGCTTCATCCGCACGCCATGCCTCTGGATGAGCGAGAGTGCCTCCCCCCGGCCGGTGATCGGTAATTGTTGCGACGGAGCATTTCCCCTTGTTTGACCTGAGACGTCTATTTCTGGGTTGGAGAGCGGGTAGGAGCGACTCGGGAGAGGTACAAGAGGAGCCGCAAAAGGAAATCCGACTGCTTGCTATCACAGTTGACATCGAAAACGAGATCGAGCTCCGCAGAATCGCCGGTGATAACGGCTGGCGGATTGTCTCGGCCCGTTCCTCGGATGAGGCCGTTGCGGCATTGGAGAGTCAAGAGTATGCTCTCGTTATCTGTGATCGCGATCTGCCCGGCGAGGATTGGCGCGAAGTGCTCTCGCGTCTGACAAGTCTCTCGCAGCGAACGTGTATCCTGTTGGCTTCGCCCGTCGCCGATGAGTATCTCTGGAATGAAGTGATCCAGCACCGCGGTTACGATGTCGTGACCAAGCCGTATCGCTATGACGAACTGAAGCGGGCCATCACCTTCGCCGGGAGTTGGGCGGGTCGGCCAGAGACCCACCGTAGGGAGGCTGCGTCGCGATAAGCTGTTGTAGTGTTTTCACCCCGTGCGTGCCCGATGAATCCAACACTCCATCTCTCTCCCAATGATTTAGAGAAACTTGCCGCCCTCGACTCCTGCAGCGTGTCGAACGCGATTGAGACGTTTAACGTCCGGCTCCGCAATGAAGGTTTTGTTACGGGCGGAGTTCGCTGTATGTTTCCGGAACTGCCTTCCATGGTCGGCTACGCGGCCACGTGCCGTATCCGCGCCTCGTCTCCACCTATGACCGGCCGGTGCTATTTCAACCGAATGGATTGGTGGAAATACCTGCTTACAGTGCCAGGGCCGAGAGTGCTGGTGATTCAGGATGTGGATCGCGTGCCAGGGATCGGGGCGTTCGTCGGCGAGGTTCATGCCACTGTTGGACGAGCCCTGCAGTGCGTCGGTTGTGTGACGAATGGCGCCGTCCGCGATCTTGAAGCGGTCGAAGCGACGGGGTTTAAACTCTTCGCGGGAAGCGTGAGCGTGTCTCACGCCTACGCGCATATCGTGGAGTTTGGGGAGTCGGTCGAGATCGGGGGGTTGAAGATCCAATCGGGAGACATAATTCATGGGGACAGACATGGTGTGCAGACTGTTCCCCTTGCTATCGCTTCCGAGGTTCCGCGGGTAGCCGAAGAGATCCGGCGGAGGGAGCATGAGTTATTTGCGTTTTGCCGCTCAGCCGAGTTCAGTTTTGATCAGCTCGCGGCCCGCTTCCAGGAGCTGAGTTAGTAGACCAGTCAGACGAGTTTCATGCGAGGGATTGATATGGTTAGGAAGATACTTTGGTACGGCAGTTTCGGCTTGGCTGTGGTGGCCACTACGTTGCTGTCCGGTTGCTCGGGGACGGAGGCGGCCAAGGCCGCCGGCGCGGAACCGGCCGCGGTGACGGTGGGTGTTGTCAAGATCGGAAAGAAGGACCTGGGGCGGACCCTCACCGTGTCCTCGGAGTTAGTGCCGTTTCAGGAAATCGACGTATTCGCAAAAGAAGCCGGATACGTGCAGAAGCTGTTTGTCGATTACGGAAGCCGCGTGAAAACCGGCCAGCTTATGGCCGTGCTCGAGATTCCCGAACTGGAAGCACAACTTAGACAGGACGACGCCGCCATCAAGAACGCGCAGGATATGGTGAGGCACGCCGAGCACGAATTGTCACGGAGCGAAGCCCAGCATAAGGTAGCTCAGTTGGAGTTCGACCGGTTGAACGGTGTCGCTAAGACCAAGCCAGGGTTGGTGGCCCAACAGGAAGTAGATGACGCGGAAGGGAAGGCGTTGGGGTCAGCAGCACAGGTGGAGGCCGCCAAGGCCACTCTCGAAGCGTCACAAAGTCAACTCGCTGCGGCGCAATCCAAGCGCGAACATGACCAGGCTTTGTTTGACTACTCCAAGATCACCGCGCCCTTCGACGGCGTAGTGACGCAGCGCTACGCCAACTACGGCACGCTGATGCAGGCCGGCACGGGATCGAGCACGCAAGTGCTTCCGTTGGTGCGCCTCTCGCAAGAAAACCTGTTCCGGCTTGTGATTCCAGTGCCTGAGTCTTATGTGCGCTTTATTCACATCGGAGACCAGGTCAACGTTCGTGTGCCCGCACTCAACCGCGACTTCCCCGGCAAGGTGACAAGGTTCTCGGTGGACGTAAAAGAGGATACCCGCACGATGCATACCGAAGTCGACGTGCCGAATCCTGATTCGACCCTGATGCCCGGCCTCTACGCGGAGGCGACCCTCACGCTGGACCGCAAGGACGACGCACTCGCCGTGCCTTTGCAGGCGGTGGACAAAGGCGACAACGGATCGACGGTCATGGTTGTCGACGCTTCCGGGAAGATCGTAGAGCGCAAGCTCACGCTGGGAGTTCAAACAGACACGGACGCCGAGGTCCTGGAGGGACTCTCACCAGGCGACCAAGTTGTCGTGAGTGACCGCGCTGGTCTGCGCGCGGGAGAATCAGTCACTCCTCACACGGTTCAACTCGTTCAATATCAGGGTCAGAAGGCGTCGGGAGAATAGCAGTCCATGCCGCGTTTTTCGATTCGGAATCCGTACTTCATCATTGTTTGCTGCCTGGCGCTTGTCGTCATTGGCGGAGTAAGTATCAACAACATGCCGGTAGACTTATTTCCGCCCATCAACCTTCCCGAAGTGGTGGCGGCGACATTTTACTCCGGCATGCCCCCGCAGGACATTGAAACCGATATTACCGATCCGCTAGAACGCTTCTTCACGCTCGGCAGCGGCATCGACCATATGGAGTCCCGCTCGATGCTGGGAGTCAGCATCATTAAGATATACTTTCAACCCGGCACAAACGCGGACTCGGACGTCACGAGCATCTCGAACCTAGCGCTGGCCGACTTGAAGCGGCTGCCGCCCGGAACTCTGCCGCCGGTGGTCCTGAAATTCGACGCCTCGAGCCTTCCGGTCTGCCTGGTCACCGTCAAAGGCGCAGGACTTACACAGACGCAGTTACACGACTACGCGCAGTTTGCGATCCGAAATCAGATCGCGGTGGTCAAGGGCGCCGAGATTCCACCACCTTTCGGCGGCAAGTACCGGCAGATCATGGTGTACGTCGACCCGTACAAGATGTATTCGCGGCAACTCAGTCCGATGGATGTCGTCAAGGCGGTCAACAGCAGCAACCTGATCCTTCCGGCGGGCGACGTGAAGATAGGGCCCTATGACTACTACGTCTATTCCAACAGCCTCGTCGACAATATGAAGCAATTGGACGACGCGCCGGTAAAGACGGTTGGCACAAGTTGGGTTTCCGTAAAGGACATCGGCAAAGCCGAGGATGCATCGCAGATCCAATATAATCTGGTACGCGTCGATAGCCAGCGCTCCTGCTATATCCCCATCATGAAGCAGGGCGGGGATACAAACACAATCGCCGTAGTGAACGGTGTCAGGAAACTCACCGAACACCTCTACGACATTCCGTCGCAAATGAAAGCAGTGCTCGTCTTTGATCAATCGGTGTTTGTGAAGAACGCCCTAAAGACGGTCGCCCACGAGGGGTTGATGGGACTGGTTCTGACCAGCATCATGATTCTCATCTTCCTCGGCAGCCTGCGCGCGACCGTCGCCGTTCTTCTCTCTATCCCGATTTCGGCCCTGGCGATGTTTGTGGTGCTGTCGCTGCTGGGAGCCACGATCAATACAATGATTTTGGGCGGGCTGGCGCTGGCTTTGTCCCGCGTCATCGACAATTCGGTCATTTCGCTGGAAAACATCTACCGGCACCTGGAGATGGGAGCCTCGCCGAAAGTGGCGGCTGAAGAGGGTGGCGCGGAAGTCAATATGGCCGTGCTCGCGGCGACACTGGTGGACGTGGTGGACTTTTTCCCGGTTACCTTTCTGTTCGGCGTGAGTAAATTCCTTTTCTCGGCGCTGGCTCTGGCGTTCTGTCTGTCCCTGCTGGCGTCGTTCGTCGTCGCCATGACTGTTATTCCGCTGTTCTGCTCGAAGTTTCTGAGTGTCCACCATGGCGCGACGGAGCATGGGGAAGAGGGCGCGGACGCGGGCGAAGTCGGGCCCGAGGAGGAACTGACCTGGGGTGGGCGGTTCAATGCATGGTTCAATCGGGTATTCGACAAGTTCCTGAACTTCTACGAATACTGGGTAAGGAGGGCGTGCAAAGTGCCGGGTCTCACGGTGGCATTTCTGGCGGGTCTGTTCTTCGCCAGTCTTCTCATCTATCCCTTCCTTGGCTTGGCCTTCTTCCCACAGACGGACGCCGGACAGTTCACCATCAATCTAAAGGCGCCGACGGGCAGCCGGATTGAGAATACCGAGCAATACGTCGGAAAGGTGGAAGATCTGATCCGCCACGTGGTCAAGCCCGACGACTTCAAGATGGTCGTCTCCAATATCGGCGTGGTTCCCGACTTCTCGTCGCTTTACACGACGAATGCCGGTCCGTACACCGCCACAGTGCAGGTTCAACTCCAGGACGAGCACCGGATCAGCAGTTTCGAATACATGGACCGGGTTCGGGATGCGATGCAGCAGCAGTATCCCGAGCTTCGGACCTTCTTCAGCAGCGGCTCCATGGTGGACGCGATCCTCAACAGCGGCGCCCTGGCGCCGATTGACGTACAGGTCGTCAGCCCGCGGCTGCACCAGATTTACGACATCGCACAGACGCTGTCGAATCAGATTCGCCGGATGCCCGGCGTTGGGGAGGTCTACATTCCACAGGATATGAACTATCCGGCCGTGAATCTGGACATCGATCGCGTGCACGCAGGCGAACTCGGTTTGTCCCAGGAGGATGTCGTCGACAACGTGATCACTGCGCTGAACTCCAATTATCAGATTGCGCCGAACTACTGGGTTGATCGCTCGAATGGCAACGACTACTACCTGACGGTGCAGTACTTCGAGCACGGCCGGCCCGCCATTCATACCATGGCGGACCTCAAGAACATCCCGCTTCGGGCGCCGAACCTGGCGCAGCCAACGACGCTTGATTCAGTCGTGAAGATCCGGGAGATTCAGACGCCTACGGAGATCGATCACTATCAGATCCAGCGCGTCGTCGATGTGTTCGTGACGCCGAAGGGCGAGGACCTGGGAAGGGTCCGTACTGAGATTCTGAAGCTTCTGGGCGAGTCGAAGTTTCCCAGCCAAGTGCGTATCAGCTTGCACGGCATGGTGCAATCGATGCAGGCGTCCTTCGTCAGCTTCGCCTTCGGGTTCACAATTTCGTTCCTGCTGCTGTTCCTGATCCTGATCGCCCAGTTCCGGTCGTTTGTCGACCCGTTCCTCATCATGCTGGCGATACCGATGGGCTTCATCGGTGTGCTGGTCATCCTGCCGCTCACCGGAACGACGCTGAACGTGATGTCGTTGATGGGTGTGCTTATGCTCATCGGCATCGCGGACTCCAATAGCATTTTGATCGTTGACTTCGCGCACCGTCTCGAGGAACAAGGTCTGTCTCCGACGGACGCCGTAATCACGGCCTGCCGAGTGCGCCTGCGGCCGATTTTAATGACCTCGCTTGCGACGATCATCGGTATGATTCCGATGGCGTTGAAGATGGGCGAGGGAGCCGAGCAGTACGCGCCGATGGCGCGCGCGATCATCGGCGGCCTGTCTTCATCCGTCGCGTTCACGGTGTTCATCGTGCCGGCGGCTTACTTGCTGGTTTACGGGAAGAAGAATCGGCCGGGCACCGTGGTTTCCGTGCCACCGACGCTTCCGGAGCCGGCCGGACACTAACAAACTAACTCGAGTCTGGAGAAAGGAGCCATGCGCTTAAACACGCCAGTCGCACTCTGTTTTGCCCCCGCTGTGCTGGCCGTCGCCTGCTACGGCCAGTCTCAGGCGATGCCGCAGCCTGGCGCGGCCGCCGGACCTCAGCCCTTAACGCTGAAGCAGGCTGAAGAGATTGCCCTTAAGAATCACCCTCTCATCGTGGCGGCGCAGAACGAAGTTTTGACCGCCGACGAGCACATCATCGAGAACAAAGCCGCTTACTATCCGGTTGTCGACGGCGACCTTACCGGGTCACAGGCAAGCCAGAACGCGCGCCTTGGGGCCGGTTCATTCGCGATGCCGTATCTGTTCAATCACTTCGGATCAGGTATTACGTTCTCGCAACTGATCACGGATTCCGGACGCACCCCGAACTTGGTAGCCAACTCCAAACTCAAAGAGAAAGCCACGCAACAGGATGTGCTGACCAACAAGTACGACGTCCTTCTGGCCGTCGACCGCGCCTACTTTGAAGTTCTACGAGCACAAGCGCTGGTGAAAGTGGCGGAAGAGACGGTAGCCGCCCGCCAGCTTCTGCTGGATCAGATCACGGCCCTGGCAAATAACAAGCTGCGCTCAGAAGTGGACGTAAGCTTCGCCGATGTGGACGTTTCCGAAGCGAAGCTGCTCCTGATCCGCGCGCAGAATCAGCTTGATAGCCAGCGGGCCGAACTGGACCGCGCTCTCGGCATCGACAAGAACACGGTGTTTGCGCTGCTGGACGAGCCGATGCCTCCAACGCCGCCCAATATTGTGGATTCCTTGATCGATACCGCCGTCAAGAATCGGCCCGAATTGGCCAGCCTTCGGTTCACCAGCGATGCGGCCCGGAAGTTTGAGCGCGCCGAGCGCGACCTGTCTTACCCAACGGTAAGCCTGATCGGCGCGGCGGGTTTCCTTCCCCTGTTTGGTCACGACGGCCCGATCCGAACGCCATCGGACTATTACGAAGGCGCCGCTGTTAACGTTGACATCCCCATTTTCAACGGTCACCTGTTCACGGCCCGGCGCGAGGCTGCGCGCTACCAGACCATCGTGGCGGATCAGAGGCTTCGCAACGAAATGGAGCGCATCACGCGCGACGTGCGCGTGGCCTGGAGCGGCTCTGTCACGTCCTTCCAGAGGATAGACGTGACCACACATCTCGTTGCCGAGGCGTCGCTTTCGCTGCAATTGGCGCAGGGGCGGTACAACCTTGGGCTGGGCACGATCGTGGAGCTTTCGCAGGCGCAACTGAACCTGACGCAGGCCGAGATCGAAAACCTCAACGCGAAGTACGACTACCACAGCGAGTATGCGGTGCTCCAGTACACTGAGGGACTGCTGCGCTAGACTGGGAGCCGGTTCAGACCTATCTTGGCGAGCGGCGCGTCGGTCTTATTCCGCGAAGAACAGAGCTTTCCTCAGCTCCGGCTTCGCGTCACCCTGGCGATCCCGCCGCTCATTATGGCCGGGTTTACGTTCTGGCAGGTTGTGCTTGGACATACGATTGGCAAACAGCCTCCGTCGGACGCTTCGCTGATCACGCTTACCGTCTTCCTCGTGATTATTTACTTGCGGCTGGTGACCGTGCGCCTGTCCACCGATGTCACTGCGGAGCGGATCCGGGTGCGCATGCGTGGTTTCTGGCGCGAGCGGCGCGTGACCCCGGCCGATATCAAATCCATGAAGGTTGTCACGTACGATCCGATCCGCGACTTCCGCGGCTATGGCATTCGAAAGACGCGCCGGGGAATGGCAATGATCGCCCGCGGCAACCGGGGCGTCCGTTTGGAGCTTTCCAGCGGCGGTGTGGTTGTGATCGGATCGTCAAAGCCGGAAGAACTGCTCGGTGCGATCCGGAAGGCGCGACGGGAGGACGCAAGTTAGCTCAATTCGTGAAGCAGACGGCCCGCTGCGACGTTTGACAGGGGGGGCTCCGCCGATTTGTCAGGGGATGAGCCTCCAGCCTTGGATGGGAATTGCCGGAGGGGGCGCGTTACACTCGGAGTATGCCGGCAAGGCGGCTCCTGTTGTTTGCGGTTCTAGCCGCCGCGGCGGCGTCGGCGGCCGTGGTCGTGCTGCGCCGCGCTGATTTCGGGTCGAGCGGTTTTCCGATCGGGCAGCCCCCTCCACTCGTGTTGACGGCGGTTGTTCAGCCACAAGAGGTCGTGAATGTGATGACGCCCATCGAAGGGACGATCGAGGAGTGCTTCGTCGCCGAGGGCCAGCGCGTGGAGGCTGGCGCGGTGCTGGCGAGGCTGGAGAGTTCCCCGCTTTCCGGCAGGAACCTTGCTCTACAGCGGCAGGCCCGCTCGGCGAGCGAGCGATCCCGGGAAGCTGACAGCAATCTGAGTGCGGCGCGCATCGACGCGGCCCGCGCGGATGAGGATGCCGCGCGCGCCCAATCCGCTGTCGCGGCGGCCAGCAACGCGTACCAGAAGCAGAAGATGCTTTATCAAAACGGTGTGACTCCGCGGCTGGAGTTTGAGAGTGCGGAGCGGACCTTCCGCATGGCGCTTGCCGACAGCGAGAGCTTGTCCGCACTGGCGAGACAGGCGCATGACCGCGTCGGGGCGTTGTCGCACGCGGCGGCGGATGCCCACCGCGAGGCCGAGGATATGGAAAAGTCCGGAAACGGGCTCCCGCCCGCCGAGCTGGATATCCGTGCCCCTCTCGGAGGAATCGTGATGGCGCCTGTCGCCCGGGCGGGTGACGCCGTGGATCTGCAAACGGGACCGGTGTTCCGCATCGCGACCGATCTTCATCGTCTGGACGCGATGGCGGTGGCGCCGCCTGCGGCGATGAGCTGGCTACGGCCCGGTCTTGTGGCCGACGTTGACATTCCCGGGCCGGCGGCAGTTCCACTGCGGGGTCTGATTCGGGAGGTCGGCACCGGGGGGCGCATTATCGTCGCCTTCCAATCCCAAAATTCCCAAATGACGCCCGGCACGCGCGTTCGCTTGATTGTGACGCGGCCTTCGGCGCCCTGAGGCGCCTGCCGGAGAAAATCCCATGAATCATCTCAAAGAAAGCCTTGTTGAACTCATTTCCCAGACCTCGACAAACCTGCCGCCCGATGTTCGCCGGGCGATGGGTCTTGCAATGGCCGCCGAGACGCCTTCCACGCAGGCAGCGCAAGCACTGGCGATCATCGCCTCGAATATCGACATGGCGGCCGATGACGGCGGTCCAATCTGCCAGGACACCGGCATGCCTACGTTCTACATTCATACCCCGATAGCTGTCAACCAGATCACGATCGCGCGCGCCGTGAACGAGGCTGTCGCCGAGGCGACACGCTTAGGCAAGCTGAGACCTAATTCCGTGGATTCCCTCACCGGGAAAAATAGCGGGAATAATCTTGGCGCCGAAACGCCGGTGATTCACTTCGAACAGTGGGAAGAGGATGAGATCGAAGTGAAGTTGATCCTGAAGGGGGGCGGCTGCGAGAACAAGAACATCCAATATTCCCTGCCGGCGACGCTCGATCATCTCGGCGCCGCCGGCCGCAACCTGGAAGGCGTGCGGAAGTGCCTGATGCACGCCGTGTGGCAGGCTCAGGGACAAGGTTGCGCTCCAGGCGCGCTCGGTGTCTGCATTGGAAGCGACCGGGCCCATGGCTACGATCTGGCCAAACAGCAGCTACTCCGGCCGATTGACGACGTCAATCCGAATTCGGAACTCGCCCAACTGGAAGAACGGATCATGCACGACGCAAATCAACTTCGCATTGGGGCGATGGGCTTTGGCGGCAACACGTCATTGATCGGCTGCAAGATCACCGCCGCTAACCGCCTGCCCGCGAGCTTCTTCGTTTCCGTCGCGTATGAGTGCTGGGCATTCCGGCGTCTTGGGGTGCGTCTTAGCGCGCGTGACGGTTCGATCGTGGGCTGGCTGTACCGGGACCCGGCCGAGCCGTTGATCCGCATGGCGCGCGATACTGGTTTCCCGCTCACCGGGCGGGAGATCATGCTGACGCCACCGCTCGACGAGGCCACCGTGCGTAGATTGAAGGTCGGCGATGTCGTGTTGATTCGCGGGGAGATGTTCACGGGACGCGATGCTGTTCACGCGCATCTGATGAAGAACCCGCCTCCCGCGGATTTGCACGGGGCGGTGCTTTACCATTGCGGACCGGTGATGCTGAAGGAAGACGAAAGCTGGAAGGTGAAAGCCGCCGGGCCGACAACGAGCATCCGCGAGGAGCCGTACCAAGCGGAGGTGCTGCGGCGCTACGGCGTTCGCGCGGTCATTGGAAAAGGCGGCATGGGTGCGAAGACGCTAGCTGCGCTGAAAGAATGCGGGGCAGTGTATCTGAACGGCATTGGTGGCGCCGCACAGTTCTACGCCCAAACGGTGGAGCAAGTTCTCGGCGTGTACTGGATGGAGTTCGGTATTCCCGAGGCCATGTGGCACATTCGAGTCCGGGATTTCGCGGCAATCGTAACGATGGACGCGCACGGCAACAGTCTGCACGCGCGAATCGAACAGGAAACCGGCGAGAGGCTGGAAGAGTTCGCAACGGCGAAGTAAGTCAAACGTGATTGATAGGCCCCGGGGACGTTCGCGCATCGCGGCCGGTGATAAGTAATCCCTACCTCCGGACTTGTCTTACATGTCGTGACAATTTGAGTCGAAAACTTTCCTCGCCGGCCAGAGTTGCGCTATGTTTCCCAGCAGGAGGTTTATGCCACTTAGACGTTGGCTTGCGGCGGCGCTCGTCGTCGCTTTTGCAGCCGCTCAAAATCAAAGTCCGCCGCCTGCGGACCAATCAGCGAAACTTACGCCCGATCAGTTGAACAGTCTGGTCTCGCCGATCGCCCTGTATCCGGACCCTCTACTTAGCCAGGTGCTTGTGGCTTGTACTTATCCTCTCGAGGTCGTCGAGGCAAACCAGTGGGTCCAGCAACACCCGAACTGGAAGGGCAAGAAGCTCATGAAGGAGGCAAAGAAGCAGAACTGGGATCCCAGTATTCAGGCGCTTGCCGCATTTCCGGATGTATTAAAGTCGCTTAGCAACGACGTCAACTGGATGACTCAGCTTGGCGACGCCTTCCTTGCCCAGCAAGGCGACGTGATGAACGCTGTGCAACAGATGCGATACGAAGCCCAGCAGAGGGGCCGACTCAATTCCAATTCGCAGGAAGATGTGCAAACCCAGTCGCAGGACGGACGCACAGTGATTCAAATCGAACCGACGGACCCGCAGGTGATCTACGCCCCCGATTACAACCCTTACTGGGTTTGGGGACCTCCGCCGATCGCCTATCCGCCGCTCGACTACCCTGGCGCCGATGTTGGGATTAGCTGGGGGCTGGGCTGCAATCTGGGCCTCTACTTCGGCTCGTGCTGCGGTTGGGGGGGATGGGGATGGTCGCCACAGTGGTACGGGGGCGGTGGCGTAGTTGTGAATAACTACTTCTTCCACCGCTACGGATTTAATGACTATCACGGTGGACCGATGTGGGGCACCAGTATGTGGCAGCACGATCCGATGCATCGCTGGGGCGTACCGTATCCGAATCGTGCGCTTGCCGAACGGTATGGCGGCCCGGTTCCGGGAGGATTCGGACGCCGCGGGGGATTTGTTGGTCCCGAGGGCCGGATGGCGGGCAACTTCGGTGGTCGCGGTCCGGTCGGCCCAGTGGTCCGCGGCCCAGGCAGGTTTGGCAGCCCCAACTTCGAGCGTCCGAACTTCGGACGTCCGGATCCGATGATGCAGAGCCGCGGCGGTTTCTTCGGGCGGGGGCGCATGCCGCAGGGAGGCGTCGACCGGTTTGGCGGACGACAGATTCCGCAGCGGGACTTCTCCATGCCGCACAGTGTTTTCGGTGGAGTGCGCGAGGGTGGCTTCGCGCGGGTTCAGAGCGATCATGGCTTTGCGGCGATGAATCGCGGTGGTTTTGGGGGCTTCGGCGGGGGAGGTTTCCGTGGTGGTATTGGCGGAGGCCGGATGGCGATGCCCAGGATGGCTGGTCCCAGGAGATAATTCATGAAAACCGCAATTCTCACCCCCGCAGCTCTCTTGCTGGGAGCCGCCAGTTATTGCTTTTCCCAGACTCATCCCGTCGCGGCGAAAGCGCAGCCGACGCAGCGGAGTTATAACACGGCTCAGGCCGCCGCAGCGGCGCTGCTCGACGCGGTCGCGCATAACGATACGGCCGAGCTGGGGCGAATCTTCGGCCCGCAAGGGCATGCCATTCTGACTTCCGGGGATCCGAAACACGATGAGGAGGAGCTCGCCGAGTTCAGCCGTCTGGCGACCGACAAGCACGACCTGGAACCGGATCCGATGAATAAGAAGCGGATGATCCTTACTATCGGCGAGGAGGACTGGCCGTTTCCGGTTCCAATCGTCGAGCAAAATGGCAGGTGGATCTTCGCCACCAACGAAGGCCGTTGGGAAATGCGCGCGCGACGGGTGGGCGCCGACGAACTCGACGTCGCGGAAGTGTGCGCAGGCTTTGTGGAGGCCGAGAAGGAGTACGCTTCCGAGCGGCGTGACTCCGATCCACTGCCTAAGTACACCAAGCGCATCCTAAGCACGGCCGGAAAGCATGACGGGCTTTATTGGGATGGTCCGGACCCTTTGGTGCCAAAGCGTTTCGCCGAGGCCGTCGCGGATGAACCACGCCCCTCCGGCGCCAAACTAAGGCCGTACCATGGGTACTACTTCCGTGTACTCACCGCGCAGGGAACGCACGCACGCGGGGGAGCGATGTCATATGAAGTGAAGGACACGCTAATCGGTGGGGTTGGTCTTGTCGCTTGGCCAGCCGTTTACGGCGTTACTGGCATCGATACCTTCGTCGTAAACGAAGACGGTACGATCTACGAAAAGGATCTTGGCTCCGCATCGGGCGGAACGGTCGCGCCGGTCAAGTTATACGATCCGGACGACACATGGAACCAGGTCGAGTGAGAGGAATGAGGAGAGCCGGGCGCCGGCCAGGGGATGAACCCGGCGCCCGGAACACGATTCTCGCGTCAGGGGGTCGCGGGAATCGTGAGCATGCTGCCGGTTTCCTTTTTTGGTCCGGCAAGACAAATAGGCGTATCCGGAGCGCGGCAGGAAACACCCCAAGCGCATTCTCTTCGTAAAGTTTTGTAGATAGCTCGTACGCCGCGCGTGCGTGACCTTTCTTTACGAGGCGAAGTGACACTTCTGGTTCGGTTTGGGCGTTACATGGCTAGGAGATGTCCAGGAGCCGAATGAAACAACACCTGATTGAAGCGATTCCAACCGTGCTGCTCGCCGTCCTGCTGCTTCTGCTCTCGAGCCGGGGTGCCTATCCCGCAACAGCGGACATCGCACCCGCAAGCCATGCCCAGGTCCCGAGCATCCTGGAGCGCTGACTATTCGGCGGCGGTGGTAGCGGGAGCCGCTTTTTTCTTGCTCGCGCGACGTTTCTCGGCCGGTGGTTGCCGGTCGCTCTTCTTCAACGCAGGTAGCACGATCGACAAGACGAACTTCTTCTCGCCGTGCTCGTCGAACTTGATGACGATATATTCGTCGGTGCAGGATACAACCGAGCCGAGGCCGAACTTGGAGTGCTCGACTTGAGCGCCCGTGGCGAATGCGGGTTTCGATGCCATAAGGGGAGGAAATCTCCTGATTTTCCTTCATCATAGCACGTATGTAGCCATCTGGTGTTGGTTGGCAAGACGCAACCTGCTGTGCTGGAGTGGTTTTGAAACATTATGTCTATGCGAAGCGTCCAGAATTGCGTGAATGAGCACGCAGTAGCCCTTAGAATCGTGGGAACGGCGCTCGGAATTACCCTGCTTGTCACAGCACAAAGCATTACTGTTCCGCCCAATCCCCGTAAGTTCACTCCAATGCGGCACCCGAAGCCGCCTGCTTCGATGCAGAACGCAACTTCGCCGGCCGGGCGTGCCACCGCAGGAATCAAGTCGGCACGTCTTGACCGGTTCGCGCTGATTCTGAGCGATATGCCAGTGGCTGCGCAATTTCCTTCGCGCCGCCGGATGCACAGCGTGCCCGCGATGCAGGCGGGCCGCAACATCGACGCCGCGCAGGCAACGCTTGAATCAGCGCTTGCAGCCGGGAGGGGCATCCGTGTGCTGGGGTCGACCAAGGAACTGCTCAACGCGGTGTACGTGTCGGCTCCGGGAAAAACTGTGGAACAGTTGCTTCAGTTTCCGGGAGTGACGCGGGTGGTGCGCATGCAGCCTGTGCACCGGAATCTGAATCTCGCGCTGGGTCTGGTTGGGGTCCCGGGCGCCTGGAACGTGCTCGGGGGCGAGGGCAATGCGGGAACCGGCATGAAGATTGGCATCATCGACACGGGCATCGATAACAGCAACACCGCTTTTCGGGATCCGTCGCTTTCGCCTCCGAGTGGCTATCCGATGGGAGCGGGGACGAATTGGCAGAACTTCGTGAACAACAAAATCATCGTCGCCCGCAGCTATGTGGATCAACTCGTGCTTCCTTTCCAACCGGGCGATACGCAAGACATCTCCCGCCCGGACGATCTTTCGCCGCGCGACCGCGTCGGGCACGGCACTGCGGCTGCCATGATCGCGGCGGGAGAAACCGTCAACGCTCCGCTGGCGCAGATCACCGGCGTTGCGCCGAAGGCGTTTTTGGGCAATTACAAGATCTTCGGCTCGCCCGGCGTCAACGACACCACGTTCGACGATGTCGTGCTCATGGCGCTTGAAGACGCCTTCAACGACGGCATGGACGTTGTTAGCCTCTCGGTGAGTTCTCCGGCGCTGTGGGGCCCCGACGACACCGGTTCGACGTGCGGCGCCAACAGCGGCGTGGCGTGCGACCCACGCGCGCAGGCGGTGAACAACGCGGTCGCCAGCGGCATGACCGTCGTGTGTGCCGCCGGAAATTCCGGTTTCAACGGCTATGCGCCGCCTTCCTACGGCACTATCGAGTC
>DAIDIH010000292.1 GCA_027459465.1 Bryobacterales bacterium
CGATCTGATCCGGCTGGAGGATTCGCCGGCGCGGCGGGCGTGTTACCGGGCGGCGTTCCGGGCGCTCGCGTGGGCCGTGCCGGCGGCGGGGAATCCGTTTTTCGCGATGCTCGAACAGGCCGTGGACGGGCCGGCGGCAGATCGAGACGCCCGCGCGCAACGGGGCCTTGAGGCGTGGCTCGATCGGCCGCGGCGGGATTTTCCGGTGGATTTGCGGGGGAGCGCGGTGGTGTGCGGAAGCGCGGGCGAGACGCGCGCGATGGTTCCGATCGACGAGCGAGTACCGACCGATTTTCTATGGCAGCGGAGCCCGTATCAGAGCTGGGGTGGAGGGGAAGGGACGATCGAAGGGGCGGGGATCGACTATCTGCTGCCGTATTGGATGGGGCGGAACTTCCCTGGGAAGTGAAAATTCACCTCGGGCGCCAGGAGCGCCGAGGCGAAGGCGCGGCCGCCGGGGGTGTTCTGGATGCGGATGCGGCAGTGATTGAAGGTGACGCGGTCGAGCGAGAGCGGGCCGCCATTGTAGAAGACGGGGATGCGGGAGAGGGCGGTGTCGCGGAGTTGGAGGCCGTCGAGAGGCAGGAGGCCGGGGCGGCGGGCGCGGGCGAAGAATGTGGGCGCGTTGGTTCCGGCGGGAGGGACGAGCACGTCGAACTCGAGCGTGCCCCAGCGGGGGAGATCGGAAGGCCGCCAAGGGGCGCCGGGCGGGGGCGACGGCACGGAAGCGGGCATGGCGTCCCAGCGGTAATTGACAAGCGCGGTGGCGGCGCGCCAGGGGAGGTTATCCTCGTTCGCATCGTCGGATTGCGCGATGAGGTTCGAAAGAGCGTTGTGGAGTGAAGACCGCGGGGCGGGAACGGCGTTGGCGGCGGCAGTGTCGAGGTACGCGATGAGGCGGCCCAGGTTGGGCTGGGCGGAGAGACGGGCGATCTGGCGGGCGGCGAGGGCGCGTTCGAACGGGGCGGTGGGGCAGAGAGCGACGAGGAGGGCGGCGGCCAGGATCCAGAGGGAGGAACGGGCGGCGGGGCGGGGTTTTGCGGTGAAGGCGGCGGCGAGGCCGGCGAACGCGCCGAGGATGAGAGCCGCGAGGAGCGAAGTCTGGGCGAGGCCGAAGGCGAGCAGGGCGGCGGCGGATGCGGCGGAAACGACGCGGGCCGAGGGGAGACGACGGGAATCGGAGCGGAACACGAGCCAGAGGGCGAAGGCGGCGCAGGCGAGAGCGGAGGCGAGCCGCGCCGAGTCGAGCAGAACGAGGGCTTCGTGGGGCAGGCCGAGGGCGGCGGCGGCGCGGAGGGGGAGACGGGCGGCAAGTGCGAGCGCGGCGGGCGCGAAAAGGGACGCCCGGGCGCTCAGGCGATGATTCCTTTCCGCACGGCGTAGAGGATGAGCTCGGGAAGGCTGTGCAGGTTGAGTTTCTGCATGATGTTGCCGCGGTGGGTTTCTACCGTGTAGGGGCTCAGGTTGAGCAGTTGGGCGGCTTCCTTGCTCGAGCGGCCTTCGGCGAGGAGTTGGAAGATTTCGCGCTCGCGCGGGGTGAGGAGTTCGTAGCTGTCTTCGCCGCCGCGCTGCTGGAGCTGGCGGATGTAGTCGTCGATGAGCATGCGGCTGAGGGCGGGACTGAAGAAGGCCTTGCCTTCGCGGACGCTGCGGATGGCCTGGACGAGTTCGGCTTCGGCGGAGTCCTTGAGCAGGTACCCTCGGGCGCCGGCCTTGAGGGCGCGGAGGAGGTAGCCCTCGTCGGAGTGCATGCTGAGGACGATGGTGGCGATGTGGGGGAAGCGCGCGGCGATCTGGGCGGCGGCGTCGATGCCGTTGAGGACGGGCATGGCGACATCCATGACGACGACGTCGGGGTTGAGCTCGGCGGCGGCTTCGACGGCTTCGCGGCCGTTGGAGGTTTCGCCGACGACCTGGAGGCCGGGGTGGCGTTCGAGCAGGAGGCGCAGGCCGGCGCGCAGGACGCGGTGGTCATCGGCGAGAAGGATACGGATGTTTGTCATTCGAAGTGGAAGAGGGCGGGTTCGGGGCGGGGGAGCGGGAGTTCGGCGGAGAGCAGCGTGCCGCGGCCGGGGCGGGAGTCGATGCGGAGGGTGCCGCCTAAGTGGGCGACGCGCTCTTCCATGCCGACGAGACCGAGGCCGCGCTCGAGTTGCGGGTTGAAGCCCTTGCCGTCATCCTGGACGGTGAGCAGGAGGGAGTTGGCTTCCTGGCGGACGACGATGCGGATGGTGGTGGCTTCGGCGTGGCGGGAGCAGTTGTGGAGGGCTTCCTGGACGATGCGGTAGATGCTGGTTTTGTGCTCGTCGGGGAGATCTTCGGCGAGGCCGGCGGCGGCGACATGGACGCGGAGGCCGGTGCGTTTGGCGACTTCACGGGCCTGCCACTGGAGGGCGGGGACGAGGCCGAGGTCGTCGAGCATGGAGGGGCGGAGCAGGAGCGCCATGTTGCGGACGTCGGCGACGGTGCCTTCGGCGAGTTTGCGGATGGCTGCGATTTGGGGGTCGAGGGTGGGCGCGAGCTCGGGCGGCACGGCGGCGGCGAGGTTTCCGAGGGTGACGAGCAGAGCGGAGAGCGACTGGCCGACCTGGTCGTGCAATTCGCGGGAGATGGCGCGGCGTTCGCTTTCCTGCGCGGAGACGAGGCGGGCGGAAAGCTCCTTCAGTTCTTCGCGGGCGTGGGCGATTTCCCGAAAGCGCTCGGAGGTTTCGGCTTCGAGCGTGAGGATGCGTTTCATGCTGTAGCCGGCGAGCACGAGGCCGAGCAGGAGGGTGCCGGCGAGGGTGAGGCCGAGGCGGATACGGAACTGGGCGAAGAGTTCGGCGACCTGGCTGTCGCCGGCGTTCAACTGCTGCTCGTTGACGGCGGCGATCTGGTCGGCGATATCGAGCATGGCGGTGCGGCGGGGGAAGACCTCGTCGCTTAAGAAGTGATAGCCGCGGGCGCGGCGCTCGGCGACGTCCCAGTTCAGCGCGGGATCGAGCAGGCGCCAGTATTCATTGATTTCCTCGCGCAGGTTGTTGAACGGGCCAGTCAGCGAGGGGGAGATGAGGCGGGCATAGGCGTCGAGGGCCTCGTTCATGTCGTGGTGAGCGCGGGACAGGCTGCGGCGGTGGCTTTCGGCATCTTCGCTTTCCGGCTCGAGGACGTAGTCGCGGACGTAGGTGCCGGAGAGGTAGAGGTCGGAGCGGATCTGGTTCAGGAGGCGGTTGCGATGAAGGAAGTCGCGGCGGATGGCGTCGTTGCGGGTCTGGATTTCACGCAGGACCTCGATGGAATCGAAGCCGGCGACGGCCATGAGGAGGAGGAGTCCGCCGAAAGCGGCGAGGAGGAGGAACCGCGTGGGGCGGCGCCGGAGTTCGGTGGAGAGAATTTTGCGGCCAGGCATGCGTCGAAGGGCGAGACAGCCTTTCGCTGTCTCCAATATAGAACGGGGAGACAGAGGTCAGGCCGTCCACATCTGTTCGGCGTCGGAGCGGCGGACGTAGTTGGCGTCAATCGCGGCGGGATCCTGGGCGCGGCCGCGGGAGAGTTCGATGGCGGCGAGGGTGGCGAGGGCGCCGGCGAGGGAGCGGGGGACGAGGGTGACGGGGGAGTTGGCGAAGGGCGTGCCTTCCATTGCGGAGGCGAAAGGGGTGAAGTCGTGGGCGAGGAACTCGATGCGGGAGGCCGGAAGGGTTTCAAGCCAAGTGGAGAAGGCGTCGACGGTTTCGGGGGTGACGAGGTTGCCTTCGGCGTCGTAGAGGGCGCCGTAGATCTGGCCGCGGCGGGCGTCGAGCAGGGGCGCGCGGAGGGGATGCGTGCCGAAGGAGGCGAGCAGGCGGAGGCGGGAGAGGGCGACGACGGGGGAGCCGGTGGCTTCGGCGAGACCTTTGGCGGCGGCGAGGCCGACACGGAGGCCGGTGAAGGCGCCGGGACCGGAGACGGCGGCAAAACAGCGGATATCCGGGTACGAGGCGCCGTGGCGGGCGAGCAGGGCTTCGATCCGCGGGAAGAGAATGCCGCTGAAGCCAACGGGTGCGTAGAGGGGAATTTCTTCGAGGACGGCGCCTTCGGCGTAGAGGGCAAGCGAGCCGAATTCGCCGGCGGTGTCGAGCGAGAGGATCATGGCTTCAGACCGTAGCCGCGGTCCACTTCGTAGAGTTTGCCGTTGGCGTTGAGGCCGTAGAGGCGGAGGATCATGTTGGCGGGGTATTCGACGCCGAGGTGGGGCGGGATGGTGAATTCGCCCTGGGCGCCGGTTGAGAGGACACGGAAGCCGTCGCCTTGGCCGGGGACTTCGCCGGTCCAGAGGTAGAGCATGGTGCGGGTGGCGCGGGACTGGCGGGTGAGGTGGGCCTCGAAGGGGATGGGCTTGCCGGTGGGCAGCGTGTCGGCGGAGGGTTGGACGATCTGATAGACGAGCTTGTCGGGATTGCCTTCCACTTCCTGCATCGCGATGTCTTTCGACTCGAAGTAGTAGGACTGAAGCATCGATTCCTTTTCGCCCTCGCGCGAGACGCGGAGCACCCAGGGGTGGGAGTTATCGGGCGGTTGGCCGGTGTAGTGCTCGCCGTGGTATTTCTTTTTTTCCCACTGGGTTTCGCCGGTGAGGGGGTTGAGCCAGGCGACGTCGTAGCTGTGTTTTTCGACCTCGATTTCGACCGGGGGGCCGGGGTGGTCGATGAAGAGGATATACTCGACGCCTTCGAGGGCGATGGCGCGGCCGCCGTCGACGTCGTAGTAGGGCTCGAGTTCCCAGTGGCGGGAGTCGGAGATGAAGTCGTACCAGAACTTGGCCTCGAACTGCTCATGGCCTTCAAACATCGGGTACTGGCCGTCGGCGGTGGCGTCCCAGAGGCGCGCGGCGGTGGTGATGCCGACGAACGGGACGGGGTAAAGCTGGTGTTCGATCTGGGCGAGTGCGTCGTCGGCGGGTTCGGTATTGCGCTCGATGACGAAGGTCATCCAGCCGTCATTGAGGAGCGGGGCGGAGGTGCGAAGGGCGGCGGTGGAGCGGGGGTGCTGGTATCCGTCGAACTGTTTCAGGTCTTCGCCGAGTTCCTTGAGCAGGGCGCGGCTGCCGGGGTAGTTTTCAAATTCGCGGAAGCCTTCCCAGGTGACGTTGAAGGGGGCGTAGCGGCCGGTGAGGAAGCGAAGGAGGAGGCGGCGGGAATCGGCGTCGGGGGCGAGGGCGGCGAGGTCGGCCGGGGTGTCGGCAAGCAGGAGGTCGGCGGTGATGCCGAAGGCGTTGATGGCGCGGATGCGGCGGTCGAGTTCGCGGAAGAAGTCGATGTTCGGCCGGCCGTTTTGGAAGACGAGGGCGCGGTCGCCTGCGTTGCCGAGGAGCGAGATCCGTAGATGGGTGAATTTGTTTTTGACGGTTTGGGCGAGGCGGGCGTCGAACTGGGAACGGGGGACGAAGGCGAGGCGGTCGGCGACGTCAGCGAGCCAGAGGTGGGCTTTTTTGTTGTCGGTCTGCCAGTGGTGGACGTTGGCCGCGTGGATGAAGCCGGGGAAGTTGCTGGGGGTTGCCTGGAAACTGCGTTCGGAGCCGCTGAGGGTGGGCAGGCCGCCGGAGATGCGGTAGGTCCAGACGCCGTCGACGATGGGGGTGAGGCGGAGGATCATTTTCTGGCCGCCGTCCCAGAAGGCGGGGATGCGGTAGGTGGTGAAGCGGGGCGAGCGGAGTTCGGTGTAGACTTCGAGGTCGCGGTAGGGGTCGGGGTGGGCGGTGGCTTCGGCGGGGCTGAAGTCGAGGACGACGTCGCAGGAAGAGCCTGCAGCGGTGCCGGCGCAGGGGTCCTGGGCGCGCAGGAGCGCTGGGGCGAGGGCGGCGGTAAAGAAGAGGAGGGTCGCGGGCAGCCTGGCCCGGCGCGCGCGAGACATCGACACCAGTATCGCGCGGCGGGAAGGTTCGAGTAGGCTGGTGGTATGCGTAGCGTGGCGTGGTTGCTGGCGATTCCGCTGCTCGCGGCGGCGCAGGCGCCGCGGTTGCGGGCGGTGCGGGCCTCGGGAGAAGCGGTGGTGACAGCGAAGCCGGACCGGGCGCGGATCGACATCGGCGTGGTGACGGAGGCGCCGACCGCGGAGGAGGCGGCCGCGAAAAACGCCGAGCTGAGCGCGGCCGTGATCGAGAAATACAAGCCGCTGGTGGGCGAGGCGGGAACGCTCCAAACGGTGAACTACTCGCTCGCGCCGAACTATTCCTATGAGCCGAACGAGTCGCCGAAGATCCGGGGATACCGGGCGAGCAACACGGTGGAAGTGACGATAGACGATGTGTCGAAGGTAGGGAAAGTGATCGACGCGGCGGCGCAGGCGGGGTCAAACCAAATCCAGTCGATTCGTTTCGAATTGAAGGACGACAGCGAGCTGCGGCGCAAGGCGCTCGAGATGGCGGCGAAGCGGGCGCGGGCGAATGCCGAGGCGATCGCGGCGGCGCTGGGGGTGCGTGTGATCGGCTTGGCGGAGGCCGAGAGCGGGGAAGCGGCGCCGCGGCCGGTCATGATGGCGGCGCCGATGGCGATGATGAAGGCGGAGACGCCGGTGCAGGTGGGACAGATCGAGGTGCAGGCAACCGTCACGGTTGCGCTCGAAGTGGAAAAATAGGCGTCAGGCGCTTCAAAGGCGCGGGAGGCGGAAGATGCGGCGAAGGACGCTGTTGTGGATGGTGCTGGGCGGTCTGGTGCGAGCCCAGGAATCCGGCGAGCAGAGCCTCGGCCAGGGGAGACTGCTGGTCGCTTCGCGCGCGTTGCGGGATCCGAACTTCGCCGAGACCGTGGTGCTGCTGATCGAGATGAACGGGCAGGGCACGGTGGGACTGGTGATCAACCGGCGGACGAAGGCGACACTCGAGAAGGTGCTGGCGCTTCCGGCGGGTTCGAAGATCGGCTCGGATCCGGTGTATTCGGGCGGGCCGGTGGAGAGTTCGACAGCGCTGGCGCTAATGCGGTCCGCGACGGAGGTGGAGGGCGCGCGGCACGTCAGCGATGACATCTACGTGGTTGCGACGAAGCCTTTGCTCGACAAGGCTCTGGCCAAGAACCGGGACGCGGAGCATTTTCGGGTGTACCTGGGTTACGGCGGATGGGCGCCGGGGCAACTGGAGGCGGAAGTTGAGCTGGGGGCGTGGCGGATATTGACGGCCAAGAGTGGGCTGGTGTTCGACGACGATCCGGACTCGCTGTGGGAGCGGCTGCACCGGCTTTCGCACACCCAGATCGCGATGGCGCGCACGTAAAGGCCGCCTCAGATCCAGCCGTGGAGTTTGTACCAGGCGAGTTTTGTGGTTTCCAGTGACAGGTCGCAGAAGACGCGCCAGCGGTCCGGCCAGAAGTTGACGCGCTTGAGCGCGTCGGGGAAGTAGCAGGGCAGGACGTCGAGGCCGGCTTTGCGGAACGCGCGCGCGGCGCGGAGGCTGTGGTAGTCGCTGGTGAGGAGGACTTTGACGCCGGGGGTATGCGCGAGCAGGCGCGCGGCTTCGAGCGCGTTGGTTCGGGTGGAGGTGGAATTGGTTTCGAGGACGATGCCGGCGGCGGGGATGCCCTGGCCGACGAGGAAGTCGCGCATGGGGACGGAGACGGGTGCTTTGGGGGGACCGCCGCAGACGAGCATCTGGTGAAATGAGCCGGAGCGCCAGGCGAGGACGGCGTAAATGCAGCGCCAGTAGGAGGTGACGCCGATGACGCCGGTGTCGAGGCGGTCGCCGCCGAGGACGATGAGGGTGTCGCCCTTGGGGTCGCGGTAGGGGACGCTGAGGAGGCGGGTCCAGGCGCGGAGCAGCGGCGGGCAGAAGGTGACGACGGTGACCAACAAGCCGAGCGCGGCGAGCAGGCGGAGGATGGCGCGGCCCAGCATGGACAGGAACCATTAGACGCTGGCCGGAGGGGGAAGCGCAACGCGATGGGGCGGGGCGCGAAAAAAGCGGCGTAGATTTACGCGTTATTCATCCGGAATTAAAACTTCAGGAATAAGGTAAGGCGAAGCTCCAATCACTCAGGCCGCTCAGGGATGAAACGGGGGCCGGAGTTATCCGGAGACTTAAGACCATTCCTGGCAAGGAGACTATTGTGTTCATACACTGGCGCACAATCCAGCGTTGTTTGGCGTACCCGGCGATGTTGCTTATGCTGAACGCGGCGGCCGGGCCGCTACCGGCCCAAGATGAGAATTCACGCGATCGTAAAACGACCACGCCGATCCACCATGTAATAGTTATCATCGGCGAGAACCGCAGTTTCGACAACTTATTCGCCACTTACGTGCCGAAGAAAGGACAGACGGTCCTGAATCTGTACTCCGAGGGCATTGTGAACGCGGACGGGACGGCGGGGCCGAATTTCGCCGCGGCGGCGCAGATGCAGGCCGAGGATACGGCCACCTTTCAACTGAGCCCGGCCGGCAAGACCGCATACACGACGCTGCCGGCGCCGAACACGGGCGGCGCGCCGCAGTACGCCAGCGACACGAATCCTGCGCCGTTTGCGACGCTCGCCGCCGCGACGGCCGCCGAACCGGCGCTGTTGCCGAGCGATCTGGGACTGCTGCTGACAGGGGCGACGGGCTTGCCGAAGGGGACGCTCGACACGCGGGTGGCCAACTACGCCACGCTCGCCAACGGGCCGTTCCCGTTGACGCCTTCGGTGGGCTACGACGCATATGCCAACAGCCCGGTGCACCGCTTTTATCAGATGTGGCAGCAGTCGGACTGCGATATTTCGCAGGCGACGCCGCAGAATCCGTCCGGGTGCCGGAACGACCTGTATCCGTGGGTGGAGGTGACGGTGGGCGCCGGGACGAACGGCAAGACCCAGCCGGCCGGGTTCACGGACGAGTCCACGCATGAAGGCGCGACGTCGATGGGCTTTTACAACATGAGCCAGGGCGACGCGGCGTTCACCCGGGAACTGGCGGACGAGTACACGATTTCCGACAACTATCATCAGGCGATCATGGGCGGCACGGGCGCCAACCATGTGGCGATCGGGACGGCGGACGCAATCTGGTACAGCGACGGACAGGGCAATGTGGCGACGCCTCCGTCGAATGAGATCGAAAATCCGAACCCGCAGGCGGGAACGAATAACTGGTACACGCAGGACGGCTATTCGGGTGGAAGCTACAGTAACTGCTCCGATCCTACGCAGCCGGGCGTGCAGCCAATTCTTTCCTATCTCAATTCGCTGCCTTCCAAGCCGGCTTCGCGCTGTGCGCCGGGAGCTTACTATCTTCTGAATAACTACAATCCGGGTTATTTCGGAAACGGCACGGTGAATACGGCCGATACTTACACGATTCCGCCGTCGACGCTGCGGACGATCGGCGACGAGTTACTGGAGAATAACATCTCGTGGAAGTATTACGGCGAAGGGTGGAACCTGTATGTCAACGATCCGGAGTATCAGAACCCGATGAACCGCTACTGCAACATCTGCAATCCGTTCGCCTACGCGACCTCGATCATGGCGAACGCGCAGGTGCGGACGTCTCACCTGGCGGACGTGACCGGAGAGAACGGGCTGTTTGAAGACCTCGAAGACGGGACGCTGCCGGCGGTTTCCTTCGCCAAACCCGACGGGTTCCTGGACGGGCACCCGGCGTCGTCGAAGTGGGACCTGTTCGAGGGTTTCGTGAAGGATATCCTCACCCGGTTGCAGGCGAACCCGAAGCTGGCCGCGGACACGGCGGTGATCATCACGACCGACGAGGCGGGCGGTTATTACGACTCGGGCTACATTCAGCCGCTGGACTTTTTCGGCGACGGTCCGCGGATTCCGCTGATCGTGGTTTCGCCGTACTCGCGCGGCGGGCGCGTGGTGCACACCTACACGGACCACGCCTCGATTGCGAAGTTCATCGAGCGGAACTGGCGCCTCGCGCCGATCACGAACCGGAGCCGGGACAATTACCCGAATCCGGCGCCGGGCGCGGCGAGCGCCTATGTGCCTTCCAACAGTCCCGCGATCGGCGACCTGATGGACATGTTCGACTTCGGCCACGCCGGAGACAATCAATAAGCCAAAGGGTGGTTCAAATGGGGCGCGGGGCTCGAGGGTCCGGCGCCCCTTTTGTGTTTCCGGCCGCCGCGGGCTTGAGCGAAAATGCAAGGCATGGCCCACAAGTTCACCGTGTCGTATATCGAGGATGCGAGGACGCTGCTGCGCAACCACAAGCGGATGGCCGAGAAGGCGCTCGAGCAGGTGAGGGACGAGGAGTTGGGCGTGGCGCTGGACGAGGAGTCGAACTCGATCGCGGTGCTCATGCGGCATCTGGCGGGGAACATGAAGTCGCGGTGGACGGACTTTCTGACCAGCGACGGGGAGAAGCCGGACCGGAGGCGCGACAGGGAGTTCGAGGCAGCTCCGGTGGAGCGGGCCGAGTTGCTGGCTCAGTGGGAGGAGGGGTGGTCGCGGCTGTTTGCGACGCTGGACGGGCTGAGTGAGCGGCAACTTTCCTCCGCGGTGACGATTCGCGGCGAGGCGCATTCGGTGATGCAGGCGATCAACCGGACGGTGGCGCACACGGCGTTGCATGTGGGGCAGATTGTGATGCTGGCCAAGCATTTCCGATCGTCGGAGTGGAAGACGTTGAGCGTTGCGCGGGGAAAATCGGAGGAGTACAACGCGCGGATGATGCGCGGGACCAAGTAAGAGGGGTAAGCGGGAAGCCCTATAGCCGCGGCGGGAAACCGCCGATAGAGGACCGGAGGGTTATGCCGCGGTTGCTGACGAAATACCTGGGCTGGATCGAGTACGACGAGGCCAGCGTGATTGACTTTCCCGGCGGCCTGCCGGGGTTCGACGAGGAACGGCCGTTTCTGTTCATCCGGAACGAGGCGCACGCGCCGGTGGTGTTTCTGCAGAGCGTATGGACGCCGGGGTTGTGTTTTCTGGCGGTACCGGTAGGAGAGGTGGAGGCGTCCTACGAGGTGGAGTTGGGGGAGGAAGACGCGGCGGCGCTGGGTCTGGCGGCGGGGGAGGGTCGCGGAGATCTGGAGGTGCTGGCGCTGATTTCGCGGCGGGAGGGCGAGCCGGCGACGGCGAATCTGATGGCGCCGGTGGTGGTGCACGCCTCCCGGCGGAAGGCGGTGCAAGCGGTGCGGCGGGACCGGCGGTATGGGGCGCGTCATGTATTAGCCGGGTGCGCGGAAGGCCAGGGGGTATGCTGATCATCCGCCGGCGGGTAGGCGAGAGCATTCTCGTGGGCGAAGAGGTCGAGGTTGAGATTCTGGAGTGCGGGCAGGGACAGGTGAAGCTGGGGATCCGGGCGCCGCGTGAGATTGTCGTGCTGCGCAAGGAGATTCGGGCGGCGGCGGAAGAGAACCGGGCGGCGGCGGAGGGCGTGGCCGAGGAAGCCCTGCCGAGGCTGATTCGGGCGCTGGGAGAAGAAAAGCTCTCAAGGACTTTCCCCGCGCGGCGATAAGGATGGTGAAGATCGCCAGCGGGCCTGCCAGCGAGAAGGCCCGAGGGACGGGGCGAATCCGATTGTGGGGCCTATCGTCCGGGCCGGGAAAGGATTCCCGGCTTGCGTTTCTTCCTCAAGGAGAGAAGCGTGTCGTTTTACATCAATACGAATATCGCGTCGCTGAACGCCCAGATGTACCTTCAGCAGACGAGTGCCTCCCAGCAGCAGACGATTTCGCAGGTGACCTCGGGCCTGCGCATTGTGTCGAGCGGCGACGACGCGGCGGGGTTGGCGGTCGCCAACGGCTACCGGTCGAACGAAGCGGTTCTGACGCAGGGCATTCTCAACGCCAACAACGGTCTGAGCCAGTTGCAGATCGTCGACGGCGGCATGAGCAACATTTCCCAGCTTCTGGATCAGGCCCGGACGTTGGCCACCGAGTCGGCTTCGGGCACGTTCAGCGGCGACCGCACGGTGCTGGACCAGCAGTTTCAGGGGATCATTCAGGAAATTAACCGGCAGGCGCAGTCGATCGGTCTGAACACGGGCGGGCAGTTTGCGCAAAACCTGTCGGTGTTCATCGGCGGGGGCACGGCGTTCGGCAGCACCACAGCGGTGCAGAACGGTTCAATCGGGATCAACCTGACGAACGCGACGGTGGACGCCAAGAGCCTCGGGTTGCAGGGCGTGCAGGCCATCGGCGTGGCGGGGACGGACATCGGGACGGGGTCGGCCAATAGCAGCGTTTCGTCGATCGTCACCAACTCGGCGAACACGGCGACGGAAGCGCAGGCCGGCTACACGGTGTTCAGTTTCTACGGCCCCGGCTTCTCCAATCTTTCCGGGTCGGGCAAAGTTTCGGTGTCGGTGAACCTGAACGGGGTGACGGACGCCAACTCGCTGGTGACGGCGATCAACGCGGCGATCCAGGCCGAAGGCAACGCGGGCAGCCAGCAGGCGACGGCGTTTAAGAACGCGGGGATCGTGGCCGGTCTGAACGTGGACTCCACCGGCAAGACGCAGCTTACGTTCAGCTCTTCGACGTCGGCGTTCCAGGTGCAGGCGGGCGACGCGGTGTCGAACGCTCTGATGGGCAATCTTCAGAGCGGGACTTCGACAAGCGCGGGCGCGGCCACGACGGGCGCGGCGGCGATGACGGCCAACGGTTCGTCGGCCGAAAACGGCGTGACGCTGACGATCGACGGCCACACCACGGCTTCGTTCAACATTGCGGCGAACGCGACGGTGAGCACCATCCTCGGGCAGGTGCAGGCGGCGATCTCGGGCGTGTCGGCGTTGGCCGGCTACACGGCCTCGCTGAACTCCTCGGGCGACCTGGTGATCACGAGCCCGAACACGACGGCGCCGACGGTGACGGCGTCGGGCGACACGGGCAACCTGCTTGGGGTTTCCTCGACGACCGCCGGGGTGTTGAACAACAGCTTCAACTCCCAGGGCGCCAACCAAAGCGTGACCAGCGCCAACAGCGATGTGTACAGCTTCACGGCGGTGGGTTCGGGCAACACCCAGACCATCGGCATCACGGCGCTCGACAGCACGGGTGGGGCGCACGCCTTGACCGTGAACCTGACCAACACGAACGCAGCGAATATCGGCGGCGCCGTTGCGGCGATCAACACGGCGCTGCAGCAGTCCAACGACTCGACGCTGCAGAGCATGGTGGCGGTGGAGCAGGTGAACAACGCCGGCACGGCGGTGGGGATCCGGTTCCTGAGTTCCGCGGCCACGTTCAAGATCAACATCGGCGCGGCGCCGAGCAACCAGGGGCTGTACGACAACTCGACCGGTTCGCCGGTGCAGGGCGAAGTGGAGTCCTCGGCGGTGTACGGGACCGGGAGCACGGCCAGCATCGGCAACATCACCTCGGCGCAGAACGCGGTGGCGGCTCTGGGCACATCCGTTACGCTGCTGGGCCGGGCGCAGGCCGCAGTCGGCCAGGGCGAAAACGAGTTGAACTACGCATCGAACCTCGCGCAGTCGCAGTTGACCAACTTCTCGGCTGCCGAGGCCCGCATCCGCGATGCCGACCTGGCGCAAGCCTCCGCCAACCTGACCAAGGAGCAGATTCAACTCCAGGCCGGGGTGGCGGCCCTCGCCCAGGCCAACTCGGCTCCGCAGGCGATCCTCGCCCTGCTGAAGGGGTAAGGTAGGCCGGCGGTAACCGAAACATCCGATTAGCCCTAAGACCGGGAGAGGCTGGGAAGCGGCCTCTCCCGGTTTTCTATTGCACGGATCGGGCCGAAAGGCCGTCAATCATCTGTGTGGGGCGAATTGTCTCAGCCGGAACCCTGATCCTGTTGTACGCGGCGCCGGCCCTTCCGGCCAACGACGCCGACCTGGCGCGTCTGCTGAAGGGCATCGAGCAGCGGTACAACAGCGCAAAATCTCTGCAAGTCTCTTTTAATGAGTCATATAGCGTTGGCGGGCGGCAGCGGCCCAGCGAGTCCGGCACGCTGACGCTGCGCAAGCCCGGGCGGATGCGCTGGGACTACCAGAATCCGCCGGGCAAGCTGTTCCTGTCCGACGGCAAGCAGGTTTACCTGTACACGCCGCAGGACAAGAAAGTCGAGCGGATGAAGTTGAAGGAAACCGACGACTACCGGGCGCCGCTGGCGTTCCTGTTGGGGAAGCTGGACTTTTCCCGCGAGTTTCAGGATTTTCAGTGGAAGGCGGCCGGGGCGGATTATGATCTGACGGCCAAGACGCGGAGCCAGAACCTTCCCTACGACAGCATGGAGATGCTGGTGACGCCGGACTACCGGATCAAGAAACTCGTGGTGACCGGGCAGGACGGGTCGCTGCTGACGTTTCTGTTCGACGGCGAGCGGGTGAACCCGCGGGTGGATGACACGATCTTCCGGTTCCACATGCCGGAAGGGGCGAAGTTCGCCGAGGAGGAAGGCGAGTAGCCATGGCGGAGTGGGTGCTGCGGTATGCGGATCCGAAGGGTGAGGTGCACCAGCAGGTGGCCGTCGCGGCTTCGGAGAAGGAAGTGCGCGAGCGCTACACGCAGCAAGGGTTTCTGATTTATTCCGTCCAGCCGAAGGGCGGGGTGGCGGCGGCGGTGACCGGCGGGACCGGGCGGAAGAAGATCAACCTGGAAAAGTTTTTGATCTTCAACCAGCAGTTCGTCACTCTGGTGAAAGCGGGGCTGCCGATTCTGAAGTCGCTCGACCTGCTGGCGGACCGGCTGACGGACCCCAAACTCGGCGCGTACGTGCGGGTGGTGCGGGACGAGGTGCGGGGCGGAGCGCTGCTGTCGGACGCCTTCGAGGCGCAGGGGGTTTTCCCGCCGATTTACGTGACCAGCGTGCTGGCCGGGGAGAGGAGCGGGTCGCTCGCCGAAGTGCTGGACCGCTACATCGCCTATCAGCGGATGGCGCTGGCGGTGAAGAAGAAGCTGCTGCTGAGCCTGGTTTATCCGACGCTGCTGATCACGCTGGTGATCTGCCTGATGGTGTTCCTGATCACCTACGTGGTGCCGAGCTTCTCGGAGCTTTACCACAGCATGTCGGCGCAGTTGCCGATGGTGACGCAGATTCTGATCGCGGTGGGCACGACGGCGCGGGGCTATGTGCTGAGCGGGTTCGTGGGTCTGGCGCTCGGGGTGGTCGCGTTCCGGATGTGGTCGCGAACCGGGACGGGGCGCGAGTGGGTGGAGCGGATGCGGATGCGGCTGCCGGTGGCGGGCGAGATCTGGACCAAGTACGAGGTGGCGCAGTTCTCGCGGATTCTGAGCACGCTGATGGTGGGCGGCATTCCGCTGCTGCAGGCGCTGGACACGGCCTCGAGTTCGCTAGGGACGTCGGTGATGCGGAAGGCGCTCAGCACGACCGGGAGGATGGTGCGGGAGGGCAAGAGCCTGTCGGCGTCGCTGCAGACGACGAAAATCTTTCCCGGCCTGGCGATTGACATGATGGAAGTGGGGGAATCGACCGGCGCGCTGCCGCAGATGCTGACCAGCGTGGCGGAGTTTTTCGAGGAAGACGTGAGCACGCGGATGACGGCGGCGCTGTCGCTGATCGAGCCGGCGATCATGATTTTCATGGGGATGTTCGTGACGTTCGTGCTGGTGGCCCTTTACCTGCCCATCTTCTCGCTGGCCGATTCGTTGCGCTGAGGAACTGCGGTTATGGCCTCCAATCGTTTGCAGGTGACCGATCCGGTGAAGGAGACCGAGCAGGCGCGCGCGCTTGCCGAGCGGTACCGCTGCGAGTTCGTCGATCTGCGCGAGGAGCGGATCGACCACGACCTGTTCCACTCCGTGCCGGTGGACCTGATGTTCCGCTACAACTTCGTCCCGCTGCTGGCGCGCAACGGGAGCATGGACATCGCGCTGGCCGATCCGAGGAACCTGAGCCTCATCGACGAGCTGTCGATGCTGCTCAACAAGAAGCTGAAGGTGAAGGTCGCCACGCTGAGCCAGATCTCGGATCTGCTGAAGAAGACCGAGCAGAGCTCGCGGGTGCTCGAAGAGGTGACCGAAGGGTTCACGCTCGACGTGGTGGGCGAGGAGGAGAACCCGGACGAGACGCTGTCGATTGACAAGCTGACGTCGGCCGAAAGCGACATCGCGCCGGTGATCAAGCTGGTGGACACGACGATCTTCAACGCTCTCGAGCGGCGGGCGAGCGACATTCACATCGAGACGCGGGACCAGGAAGTGGCCATCAAGTACCGCATCGACGGCGTGCTGCACTATGCGATGCCGCCGATCGCCAAGGACTGGCACTCGACGATCATTTCGCGCATCAAGGTGATGAGCGAGCTCGATATCGCCGAACGGAGGGTGCCGCAGGACGGCCGGTTCCGCGTGCGCTACAAGAGCCGGCTGATCGACTTCCGCGTCTCGATCATGCCGACGGTGCATGGGGAAGACGCCGTGCTTCGCGTGCTCGACAAAGAGTCGATGAGCGAGAAGTTCGCCAAGCTGAGCCTGGACGTGGTGGGATTCTCGGAAAACGACCTGGTGAAGTTCCGGCGCTACATCAAGGAGCCGTACGGGATGGTGCTGGTGACCGGGCCGACGGGTTCGGGCAAGACGACCACGCTGTACGCGGCGCTGAGCGAGATCAAAAACGACGAGGACAAGATCATCACGATCGAGGACCCGGTCGAGTACCAGATCAAGGGCATCACGCAGATTCCGGTGAACGAGAAGAAGGGGCTGACGTTCGCGCGCGGGCTGCGTTCGATCTTGCGGCACGACCCGGACAAGATTCTGGTGGGCGAAATCCGCGACCAGGAGACGGCGCAGATCGCCATCAACGCGGCGCTGACCGGGCACCTGGTGTTCACCACGGTGCACGCCAACAACGTGCTCGACGTGCTGGGGCGTTTCCTGAACATGGGCGTCGAGCCGTACAATTTCGTCTCGGCGCTGAACTGCATTCTGGCGCAGCGGCTGGTGCGCGTGATCTGCGAGCACTGCAAGAAGCCGGCGACGTATCCGCCGGAGGTGCTGGCCGAGGGCGGGCTGGATCCGGACAAATACCGCGACACGGTGTTTCAGGAGGGCGCCGGGTGTTTTGAATGCGGGGGCACGGGCTTCCGCGGGCGGACGGCGATTCACGAACTGCTCGATTTGAGCGAGCGGATCCGGGAGATGATTCTGGCCAAGCGGCCGACGTCGGAAATCAAGAGGGCGGCGCGCGATGAAGGGATGACGTTCCTCCGCGAGTCGGCTGTGGAAAAGGCGCTGCAGGGCACGACAACCCTGCGCGAGATCAACAAGGTGACGTTCATTGAAGGCTAGTTCGATCTGGAGCGTGTGCCGGCGCCTGGTCGCGGACCCTCCGCCGGCCGACATTTTCGAGGTGTCCGGGCGGGCGATTGCGGCGGCGCATCGCAACGGGCGCGAAACGGAGTTGAAGCACGCCGATCTGGCCGAGGGCGTGTTGAAGGTGACGCCGCTTGAAGACAACGTGGCTGACCAGGGGGCATTTCAGGCGGCGGTGAATCTGTTGAGCGGACCGGCGGCGGGCGGGCGGAAGCGGCAGGCGGCGCTGGTGCTGCCGGATTTTTGCGCGCGGATTTCGGTGCTCGATTTTCAGACGTTTCCCGGCTCGGCGGCCGAGCAGGCGATGCTGGTGCGGTTCCGGATGAAGAAGACGGTGCCGTTCGACATCGACGCGGCGGCGCTGAGCTTTCACCCACAGCCGGCGGCCGGCGGAAGAGTAGACGTGGTGGCGGCGCTGATGCCGCTGGAAATTCTGGCGCGGTACGAGGCGCCGTTCCGGGCGGCCGGTTTTCAGGTCGGCCTCGTCGTGCCGTCGCTGTTCGGGGCGCTGCGGCTGATGAAGCCGGGCGGCGTGTCCGTGCTGGTGAAGCTAAGCGGGCGGGTGCTGACGGTGGCGGTGATCGAAGAAACCGCGGTACGCCTGGTGCGGTGCGTGGAGCTCGAGCAGGTGAGTGAACCGGAGGTGTCGGCGGTGCTCGAGCCGACGTTCGTGTACGTGGAAGATAAGCTGGGTAAGCCGGCGGATCGTGTGGTCCTGTGCGGGTTCGGTGGGCGCGGCGAAAAATGGAGCGCGGGCTGGGGGATACCGGTCGAGACGCTGCGCGCGCCCCACGGCGCCGCCGGCGAGGGCGACGCGGGGCTGCTGGGGCTGCTGGAAGGAGAAGCGGCATGATCCGGGTACCGGTCAACCTTTCGAGCGAGCCGTTCCGTCCGCGGCGGGCGCAGCTTGTGGCGTTGAGCGCGGTTTCCGCAATGCTCGTGGCGGCGCTTGCCGCGCAGCTTCTTCTGGCCTGGAACGACCGGCGGCAAGCGGCACACGAACGCGCCGAGATCGCGCAACTGAACGCGCAGTTGGCCGCGACCCAGCAGCGGCAGGCGCGCCTGGAGGCGGCCGTGCGGCAGACCGGCAACGAGGTGGTGTTCGAGCAGAACCTGTTTCTGAACCAGCTCATCGCGCGGAAGGCGATCAGTTGGACGAAACTGTTTGCGGATCTCGAAGAAGTTCTGCCCTACAACGTGCGCCTGATCGCGGTGCGCCTGCCGCAGATCGACGCGCGCAACCGTGTGTTGCTGGACATGATCGTCGGCGCCAACGACCCCGGACCGGTGCTCGACCTTCTGCGGAAGCTCGAGGCCTCGCCGCGGTTCGGGCCGGCTTCGGTTTATAACTCCTTACCTCCGACGCAGACGGAGAAACTACTTCGGTACCGGATCAGCGTGAACTATGCCCAGAAGCTTTAACATTCCGGCATGGCTCGATCCGCGCGCGCCGCTGGGCTGGCTGCGCCTGTTGGTGGCGGTGCTGGCGCTGGCGAACCTGGCGGCGGCGTATCTGCTGGTGCGGCCGGTGGGGGGGGCGCCGGAAGAATTGCGCGAGCAGGTGTCGAATCTGCGTTCTTCGCTGCGGCTGCAGCTCGGCGGCATCACGCGGACCACGGCGCTGCTGAACAAAGTGAAGACCGGCCGGACGGAGGGTGAGCAGTTCCTGGGGCAGTATTTCCTGGCGCGGCGCACCGCGTATTCGACAATTCTGGCCGAACTGGTGGCCGACGCCAAGGACTCCGGGATTCAGGCGCGCGAGAGCACGTTCACCATCGAGCCGGTGGAAGGCAGCGACACGCTGCAGTTCATGAAGGTGACGGCGAACTACGCCGGATCGTACGCGAACCTGATTCAGTTCGTGAACAAGGTCGACCACTCGGACCGGCTGTTGATCATCGAGGGCCTGCAGGCGACGCCGCAGCAGCAGGCGCAGTTGTTGAACATCACGGTGAAGCTGGATGCTTTCGTGCAGGATACGGGCGGCGCGGGCGGTGGGGCGGCGGCCGGGGGCGCGCCATGAACCTGAAACCG
>DAIDIH010000293.1 GCA_027459465.1 Bryobacterales bacterium
CATGAAGCTCAGCGGGCCGCTGGCCTTGCCGCCCCCGGACAGCGTGCCGTCTTCCTCGCGCAGCGGGGATAGGTTCGTGCCGGTGCCCGAGCCCCATTTGAACAGCATGCCTTCGGTTTTTGCGAGATCGAGGATCGACTCTAGAGTATCGCCCACCGAGTTGATAAAGCAGGCCGAGCACTGCGGTTTGCTCATGCCCTTTTCGAGCTTGCGGATCTCGCCGGTTACTTCGTCGTAATAGAAGCCGTAGCCTCTCCCCTCCTTCACTCCGACGTTGAACCATACGGGCGAGTTAAAGCAGGCCTTCTGCGTGAGCATAAGGTGAGCCAACTCGCTGCGGAAGTTTTCGGCGTCGGCGCCGGTTTCGAAGTATCGGCCGGCGATGCCCCAGTCGGCGATGGTGTCGACCACACGATGCACAAGTTGGGCGACGCTAGACTCACGGTCCGGGGAGCCGATCTTTCCATGGAAATACTTGCTGGCGACGATGTTGGTGGCCGTCTGTGACCAGTCGGCCGGGACCTCGACGTCGTTCTGCTCGAAGATAACGGCGCCCTTGTCGTTTCCGATGGCGGCGGTGCGCAACTCCCACTTGATCTCATCGTAAGGAGTCTCACCGGCTTGCAGCTTCTGGGTAAAGAAACGGGGGAAGGGGATGCCCTTCCGTTCGGCGACGGGTAGGGAGGAGCGGTTCCGAGGGGATTCCGCAGTTTCGACGATTTTTGTGGTGAGGTTAACGCTGAGCTGTCCCATGGTGCTTTCCTGCAGGCGGCAAAGTCTGAACTTGCCAACTTTGTCGTGCAAGCCAATCATGCCCCAACCTGTAGTGTCTCGTCAATAAAAATCCTCTACTATTTGCGGTCCTGGGACTTCGGGGAGCATTTTTCTTCCAGGAATGGTTTTTTTGCACTAATGGCGGAAGGAACGCTTCCGGCCGCGTTACCGGCCTAGTGGGCCGCAGCCACGGGGGCGGCACCCGGCTTGGCGCCGATGTGGATCGGAATCAACTGCTGGCTCGGCGAGACGGCGATGTTGACGGTGAGGTCCGGGACGGGAGTGCTCGAAGACGGCTCGTAGGCGACCGTGAGGGTTGCCGTTTCATTGGCGGCGAGAGAAGTCTTGTCGAGGGAGATTCTAAGACCTGGGAAGCCTCGCGTCTGGAGAGTAAGCCGTACCGAGCCCGGCATATGATTTGCGATCTGCACCTCCTGGTGGGCGGCTTGCCCGACGGTGAAGGTGAGAGCATTACGGTCGGCTTTTACCTGGCCAAGGATCCCCCCTGCTAGGCTGGCGGGATTCGACGGAAGCGGGGACTTGGAATCGGCGTCGGGGTCGACATGGAACTTGCCGAACGGAGTATTGACGTCGGTCTCCGGCGGGGGCGCGTACCAATACCAGTTGGCATTTTCGAATTTCCAGTAGCTGCTGAGAGCCAGCATGGCCGGGATCCGGACGCCGTTAAAGGACCAACTTGACTGGCAACTGGTCACTGCGATCGCCTTGGTAAAGTTGTCGGAGAACGTGAGTTTTCCGACCTCGCATTTCTTGTACTTTGTCTTCTCCATGGCGAAGAATGTGTCCTTGCTGTCTTCGGCAACGAGGGAGTCGGCGGCGCGAAACTTGCCTTGCACGTGATCCTGGTAAAATTCGTCCACTCGGGCGCGAAGGGCGGCTTCGACGGCCGGCGGGGCCTTGTCGAACAGATCGCTATGTTCCTGGCCCATGGTGAGGGTGGCGAGGAGGAAGAAGGGCAATGCGCGTACGATCATGGAATGCGTGCGGGAGGGCTTTCCAAGCCCGCCCATCCAGAATAGCATCGGGCGGCGAAGGCGCCCTCCGATTCTGCTTGCGAAGCGCCAGGCGAAATGCTATCCGTTGAAGTTCGCGGCTTCAGGAGGGCCATATGGCGGAGTTATCACGGCGTGGGCTTTTGGCGGCGGGTGTCGCTGTGGGGGTGGCGGCTTCCGGCAGCGCTCAGGAAGGCGGGCCGTCGGGGGCGAAACGCCCCGTGCTGATTTGCGCGGCAAACGGGTTTCATTATCTGGATGCGGCCTACCAGGCGCTGAAGAACGGGGAGGACACGCTCGACGCCGCTTTGCGGGTGGTGCAGGGGCCCGAAGACGATCCTAACGACACCAGCGTCGGCCTGGGCGGCCTTCCGAACGAAGACGGTGTCGTGGAATTGGATTCCTGCTGTATGCACGGTCCGACACGACGAGCGGGTGCGGTGGGCGCCGTGCGAAATATCAAGAACGTCAGCAAGGTGGCCAAGGCGGTCATGGAGCACACTGGACACGTGATGCTCGTGGGCGAGGGTGCCGAGCGGTTCGCCGTGGCTGTGGGTTTCCCTCGGGAGAATCTGCTGACGGATCATTCGCGGAAGATCTGGCTGCTTTGGAAGGAAACGCAGTCGAATCGGGACTGGTGGGGGCCCGGTGTGGGGGCCCCCGGGTGGACGCCCCCGGACAAAGCCGAGTCGCGCGACAACTCCGGCATAATTCGTTACGATCGCCTCCAGGAGATGGCGGCGAGCCTCGGCATACCGCGTGAGATGCGCCGGGAGGCCATCACGAAGGTGCTTCACCCGCCGACGGGGACAATACACTGCTCGGCGGTGAACGAGAAAGGCGAGGTTTCGGGCGTGACGACGACGAGCGGGCTGGCGTGGAAGATCCCTGGCCGAGTGGGGGACTCGCCGATCATCGGCGCCGGCTGCTATACGGATCCGGATGTCGGATCCGCGGGGGCGACCGGCAGTGGCGAAGAGAACATCAAGGTTGCCGGCGCACACACGATCGTCGAGAACATGCGCCACGGCATGAGCCCGGAGGAGGCCGGGATGGACGCGCTGCGCCGGATTGCCCGTTTTCACCGGAACAACATGGACGAGCTTCGTTTTATCGGGATGACGTACTACGTGCTGCGCAAGGACGGAGCTTACGCGGGCGTGGCGTTGTGGAGCGGCCCGGCGGAGAGGCCCCACCGGTTCGCCGTACACGATGGTGAGAAACGGCTAGAGGTATGCAAGGCGCTCTATCAAGGCTCGGAAACCAACTGGCCGCCGATTCCGTCGCTGGGGAAGTGACCCCGAGCGAAAATGGCGGCTGGAGGAGGACGCGCCCGGCTCAGACTTGCCGGCGTGGCATTGAATCAAGCAAGATGAGGCTTCGGTGTCTCATTGTTGCCGGCGTGGTGCTGTTGGCGCTTGCAGCGAAACCGCTCAGCGCGTATTCCGTGTTGTCGCACGAGGCGATCATCGACACGCTATGGGAAAACTCGATCAAGCCCCTGTTGCTTGACCGGTTCCCCCAGGCGACGCCAGCGGACCTGATGCGCGCGCACGCCTATGTTTATGGCGGGTCGATCATCCAGGACGTAGGCTATTACCCGTTCGGAAGCAAGTTTTTCAGTAACCTGGCGCACTATGCAAGAACGGGCGACTTTGTTTTAGCCATGCTGCGCGACTCGCGGACGCTGGAGGAGTACGCTTTCGCCCTGGGCGCGCTGGCGCATTATTCGGCCGATGTCTGGGGCCATCCGGTGGCGATCAACCGGGCGGTGCCGATGTTGTATCCGAAGCTGGGCCGGAAGTTCGGTAAGGAGGTGACCTACGACCAGGCGCCGTTGGCGCACGTGCGTACGGAGTTCGCCTTCGACGTGATTCAAGTGGCCCACAATTATTACGCTCCGGAGGCCTACCATCAGTTCATAGGCTTCTCGGTCGCCCAGGATCTGATGAAGCGCGCCTTTCGGGATACCTATTGCATCGAACTTTCCGAGGCTTTCCCGAATCTTGAAATGGCGATACGAACCTATCGCTGGAGCGTTCGAACGGTGATCCCGGAGATGACCCGTGTCGCGTGGAGCGAGAACGAAAAGGAGATCACTCATACGAAGCCGGGGATGACGAAGAAGAAATTTCTGTACAACCTGTCGAGGGCCAGCTTCGAACGGGAGTGGGGCAAGGATTACCACAAGCCCGGCGTCCGGGCCCGATTCATCGCGTTCCTGATCCGGCTGCTGCCGAAAGTTGGCGCGATCGAGAAGCTGAAGATTCCGGTGCCCACGCCTTCGGCCGAACGCTTGTTCATGGCGAGCTTCAACGACACCGTCACACACACACGCGCCGACCTACGTGCTTTGCGGGCGGGCCGCTTGCATCTGACGGATGAAAACTTCGATATCGGCATTCCTTCGCGCGCCGGCATCTACCCGCTTAGCGATGAGACCTATGCGCAACTGCTCGATCTGCTGGCCAAGAAGCATTTTGCCGGTCTGACGGCATCGATGCGCGACAACATCCTGGCCTATTACAAGAATCCGCTTGGGCCGCTTGCGACACGGCAGAAGCCGAGGGAATGGCAGAGGGTACAAACGGAGCTTGATGAAATCCGTAAGCTCGATCTGGTAGCGCAGAAGTGAGATTCGCGGCGCTGGTGTTATGCACCGTGATCGTTTTGCGTCCCGCGATCCGGGCCCAGGCAGGACGTGAGCCTGCACTCGATGCTTATATTGCCCGGGCGGTGGCCGAATGGGGGGAACCCGGACTAAGCATCGCGGTCGTAAAAGACGGCCAGGTCGTGTTCGAAAAAGGCTACGGTAGGCGCGGCGGTCCGCACGAAGGCGCAGTCGATGCGGACACATTGTTTCAGGTAGGGTCCGTCACAAAGGGGTTCACGTCGGCCGCAATCGCGATGCTTGTCGATGACCGGAAAATCGGGTGGGATACACGCGTCATCGACGTCCTGCCGGGCTTCCGAATGTACGATCCGTGGGTGACGCGCGAGATCCGCATCCGCGATCTGCTGTGTCATCGAAGCGGGCTGCCGGCCTTCGCCGGGGACATGATGGCGTTTGGCTCCACGCTGACGCGTGACGAGTTGGTGTGCCGCATTCGCTTCCTCAAACCCGTTTCGAGCTTTCGCACTCGTTATGCGTATTCGAACCTCATGTTCGTCGCGGCGGGAGCGGTGGTGGCGGCGGCTTCAGGCGAGAGTTGGGATGAATTTGTTGCCTCGCGCATCCTTACGCCGCTGGGGATGGCCTCAACGACGACGAGCACGGGTGTGCTGGCGGGGAGTCCGAATGCGGCGCGGCCGTGGGCGCGCGTCAACGGAGTCAACGTGCCGGTGGAGCGGCGCAACGCGGATAACATCGCGCCGGCCGGTGGCATCAGCAGCTCGGCGCACGACCTGGCGCAGTGGATGCTGCTGCAGCTTGGCGGCGGCGAGTTCAAAGGCCGGCAAATATTCAGCAAGGCGGCCTCGCGCCAGATGTGGACCGTGCAAATGCCGATCGCCACCAGGCCGGAGCCCGACGGGTCCGAGCCGATGTTTCACGGTTACGGACTCGGCTGGAACCTGAGTGAATACCGCGGGCACAAGATTGTTTATCATGGCGGGGCGTTAATCGGCATGACGTCGCTGGTGATGATGGTCCCCGACAAGCATCTGGGTGTCGTCGTGCTGACCAATGGCGAACTGCCGATCCAGCGGAGTCTGGCGCGGCGCGTGATCGATGCTTACCTCGGCGCGCCAGACAGAGACTGGAGCGGCGAGGCGCTGAAGCGCTTCCGGGCTACAGAGAAGGCGGAGACTTCAAAGCCACAGGTAGCTCCCGCGCCGGCAACGGCGATTCCGGCGGCGGACTGTGCCGGCACCTACGTGAGCGACGCATTGGGCGAGTTGAGCATCAAAGCGGTCAACGGCCGCCTCGCTGTGAGTTTGCCTGTTCTGCCGCGCGCAACCGGCGAGGCCGAGCCGTGGCGGTTGGATACCTGGCGGGTGACGTGGGGTGACGTCACGCTACCGAAAACATTTTTGTGCTTCGACGTTTTGCCAGACGGCCGCGTCGATGCGGTGAAGATGCGCCCGGTTGGCGACGGCGATGACAGCTTTGACGTGGCCGATTACGATTTCACGCGCAAAAGGCCGTAGCGGCTAACCGGCCGTGGACGACGCTTCGATTCGCTGTTTGAAGTAGTCGACCGTGTAACGCAGGCCCTCTTCCAGCGGGACCCGCGGTTCCCAGCCAAGCACCTGGCGGGCCTTTGTAATGTCAGGCTGGCGCTGGCGCGGGTCGTCCTGTGGCAGCGACTGATGCACGAGCGGCACTTTCGTGCCTGTGAGCGTTCGGATGTGTTCGGCAAACTCGAGGATCGTCATCTCGCGCGGATTGCCTAGGTTCACCGGATAGCGTTCGTCGGAGGCCATCAGGCGTATCAGACCGTCGACGAGGTCGCTCACGTAGCAGAAACTGCGGGTCTGCTTGCCGTTGCCGAACACGGTAAGGGGTTCGCCACGAAGAGCCTGGTCGAGGAAAGCGGGCACGACGCGGCCGTCGTTCAACTGCATGCGCGGGCCGTAGGTGTTGAAGATGCGCGCGATATGCGTGCGCAAGCCGTGGACCCGATGGTAGGCCATAGTCATCGCTTCGGCGTAGCGCTTACTTTCGTCGTAGCAGGAGCGGGGACCGACGGGGTTGACGTTGCCCCAATAGGTCTCTATCTGCGGGTGCACCTGCGGGTCGCCGTAGCATTCGGAAGTCGAGGTGAGGAGGAAGTCGCAGTTGCTCTGGAGGGCGGCGTCAAGCATGATCCGCGTGGCCGTCGAACCGGTTTCAAGCGTTTCGATCGGGTGGTCGAGATAATCCTTCGGGCTAGCGAGCGACGCCAGGTGCCAGACGCCGTCCCACCGGCCTTCTACATCGAGTGGCCGGGTGACGTCGGCGATATGCAACTCGAAGCGTGGATGGCCTTCAAGATGTTCAAGGTTCCGGTGCGAGCCGGTAATTAAGTTGTCGAGACCGACGACTTCGTGCCCCTGATCGACCAGCGCGTCGCAAAGATGGGACCCGATGAACCCGGCAGCGCCGGAAATCAAATAACGCAAGCAAGGACTCCTGGTTTCTGCAACACAGGCGGGAGGCCGGAAAGAGCTAAAACAGACCTCCGTGTTACAGTCGAATCTTAATTTCCCGCTCCCTCTATGGTACATCTGTCCGGCATCGAAACCCTTCTCTTAGCCGCTCTGATGGTGGCGTCTGGATATGGCTTCTGGATCCGGTTCAGCCGCGTTTGGCGGAACATATTCGCCTCGAAGGCGGACGCGGATTTCGCGCTGGGCGACATAGTGCCGCGGGTGAACCGGTTCGTGTGGGAAGTGCTGTGCCAAGGAAAGGTGATCCGCGAGCGGCCGTTGCCGGGGCTGGCGCACGCCTTTGTGTTCTGGGGTTTCTGTGCGTTCGCACTGGTCACGATCAACCATTTCGCGCAAGGCTTCGGCCTGTTGCTGCTGCCGCGCGAGGGTTGGTTCGGGCATCTCTATTTTGGCTTCGTGGCGGTGTTTGCGGCGGCGGTGGCGGTGGCGATTGCCGGTCTGGCGGCGCGGCGGTTTCTGGTTCGGCCAAGGTGGCTCGGCAAGGTTTCGCCCGAGAGCGGCATCATCGCGCTGCTGATTTTTCTGCTGATGGTGACGTACCTGGCCTCGTTCGTCCCCGGAATGGAGGAGAACCGCTGGCTGTGGTGGGCGCATACGCTGACGATTCTTGCCTTCCTTCCGTTGATTCCCCACACCAAGCATTTGCACCTCTTATTGAGCCCGGCGACGGTGTTCTTGAAACGGGACGGGTTCAGCAAGATTCCGCCGCTTTCCGGCGACGAGGATTTTGGGCTGGACACGGGGAGGGACGTGACGCGGTTGGTGACGCTACAGGCCTATTCGTGCGTCGAATGCGGGCGATGCAGTGAGCACTGTCCGGCGTACAACACCGGCAAGACGCTCAACCCGAAGGAAATCGCGCTGGGCTTTCGAGGGTATCTGAACGAGTTCGGTCCAGGAAGCGAAGAGCCATTGCTGGGTAGGCATCTGTCCCAGGAGGCGGCGTTTCAATGCACCACTTGCGGCGCTTGTGAGCACCAGTGTCCGGTGGGCGTCCAGCATCTGCCGATGATCGTCGGGCTGCGGCGCGGCGCCGTAAACACGGGCAAGTGGGAAGACGACTACGGAACCAAGCTGTTTCTCAATCTGGAGCGCAACGGCAACGCTCTCGGCATGGCCGCGGGCGAGAGGGACAAGTTTATTCAGAAGCAGCAGTTCCCAATCTTCGACGGCACGCAGGAATATTGTTTGTGGCTGGGCTGCATGGGCGCCTACGATCCGCAGGGGCGAGAGATCGTGGCGGCTTTCGCGGAGGTGATGCGGTATTTGGGGACGAGCTTCGGCGTGCTGCGGAAGGAGCGGTGCACGGGCGACCCGGCCCGGCGTCTCGGCAACGACCTGGCATTCGGGCAGCTAGCGGAGGCGAATCTCGAGACGCTTGCCCAAAGCAAAGTGAAGAAGATTGTTTCGATCTGCCCGCATTGCGTGCGAACGATTTCGACGGACTGGAAGGAGTATGGCGAAGCGCCGGAGATCGAGCATCACACGGAGTTTCTGGCGCGCTGCCGGGACCGCCTGCCGAAGCACACCATGCCCGGAGAGAGGGTAACTTACCACGACCCGTGCTACCTGGGGAGGTATCGCGGGGTGTTTGATGAGCCGCGGGAAACGATCCGTCAATTCGCGCCACTTGTCGAGCCGGCACGCACTCGCGAGCGGTCGTTCTGTTGTGGGGCGGGTGGCGGGTTGGCTTTCCTCGGCGAAGAGAAGGGCGAGCGGGTGAGTGAGACACGCGCCAAAGAACTGGCAGCGACGGGCGCGACGGTAGTTGGGGCGGCGTGTCCGTTCTGCAATACGATGTTTCGCGACGCGTTGGCGGCGATGAACGGGCCCAAGTTGCTGGATATTGCGCAGATCGCCGCGGCTTCCTTGCCGCGCGAAGGGAAGTGAGCCCGGTTCTCAGCGCGCCGGAGGGCGGTTTTCATACCACTTGAGGTTTGCCGTCGGCGAGCCGATACAGGCGATGTCGAGGCGGCCGTCGCCGTTCAAGTCGGCGATGGCGCAGGCGGCCGCGCCCATGCCTCCGTTGTCAAGCGTCTCGCGACACCAGTGCGCGCCGGTTGAATCGGTCGCGCGATAAAGATATACGCTTTCGGCGCCGCCCCGGAAGCCGGCGACGATCATGTCGTTCGGCGACCCGTCGAGATTCGCGGTGAGGATCGTGTGGCCGTCAGTCAGCGAGGAGTCGATCACGTCGCGCCGCCACTGGGTTTGCTCGCGATATACGGCGACCTGGTTGCCATGCCAGGGTTCGATGGCGCACAGAAAGCGATTGCCGCCGAGACGGCCCGCGGCGACGTCGCTCGATCCTCCGTGGGGCCAGGGTGTGGGATCGCCGGGAGTGATCGGATGGCGCTTCCAGCGGCCGTTCCGCCGGGGTTGATACCAACTGATGCCGCGGAAGCCGGCGATCAGAACGTCGTCGCCGCTGCGCTTGCGCCAGGGCGTGATGTAGACGCCGTGGACCACGCCGGTTTCTTCCGTACTCACGACTTTATGCTTCCAGCTTCCGGGGTAGAAGACGGTGAGCGGGTCGTTGCCCTGAAATTGGGGCGCCGTGGCGCGGGCGGCGGTGAGCGGAACGTCGAGAAGCAGCGGTTGGCCGTCGAGCATCAACCATCGCAGGCGGTGGGAAGCGGGCAGGCGGCCGATCTCGGTGGCTTTCCATGGCCCGCGCGGGTCACCCTGATGTTCGAGCAGCGTGAGGATGCCGGTGTTACCGTTTTCGGGCAGGACGCCCGGGCCGCGGAAGCCGCTGGCGAGAACGATCTCGGGAATGCCGTCGCCTTCGAGGTCGCGGGCGGCGCAGTTGATCATGCCGTGAAAGCCTCCCGCGATGACGTGCCGCGTCCAGGTGGGGTTTTCGTACCAGACCAGCTCCGTCATCCCGCTGGCGAGCGCGATCAGATCCGGCTTGCCGTCGTGATTGAGGTCGGCGACCACGACCTGGTAGCCTCCCTTCAGCCCGGTGGCGACGGTGTGCGGGACGAAGGTCTGGGCAAGCCCGGCGGTCAGCGAAAGAGAAAAGGCAAGCAGAGATCGGGGCATGGGGCGAGAACCTTGTCAATACCGTATCAGCTTGGCATGCCCGGCTGTGTTAGCATCGCGGGCTTATGGGTCTCCGCGTTCTGCTTTCCGTGATTCTCGCGGCGTCGCTCGCCGGCGCGCAGGTGGATTTTTCCAAGCTGAAGGAACTCAAGTTTCGCAATATCGGCCCGTTTCGCGGCGGGCGCGTGGTGGCGGTGGCGGGTGTGACCTCGCAACCGAACACGTACTTTTTCGGCGCGACGGGCGGAGGTATCTGGAGGACGACTGACGGCGGCGCCAGTTGGCTGCCGGTGGCCGACGGCCAGTTGAAGACCGGGGACGTCGGCGCGTTGGCCGTGTCGGAGACCGATCCCAACGTGATCTACGCGGGGATGGGCGAGGCGTGCGTGCGCGGCAATCTGTCGAATGGTGACGGAGTGTATAAGTCCACCGACAGCGGCAAGACTTGGCGCAATGTAGGGCTGCAGGACACTTATCAGATCGGCCGCATTGCGATTCATCCACGCAATCCCGACATCGTGTTTGTGGCCGCGCTGGGCCACGCCTTCGGTCCAAACGAGGAACGCGGGGTGTTTCGCAGCAAGGACGGCGGGAAGACGTGGACCAAGGTCTTGTACCGGAATGCCGACACAGGCGCGGTGGACCTGGCGATCGACCCCGGAGACCCGGACACGATTTACGCCACGTTGTGGCAGGTGCGCCGCAAGCCGTGGACGTTTGAAAGCGGCGGGCCGGGAAGCGGGATTTTCAAATCCACAGATGGAGGCGACCATTGGACGGAGTTGACGCACAACGAGGGTTTGCCGAAGGGCATCCTGGGCCGCATTGGCATTACGGTTTCGCCGGCGAACCCCGAGCGGGTGTGGGCGCTGGTTGAGGCGCAGGAGGGCGGCGTGTTCCGCAGCGACGACGGAGGCAAGACCTGGACGCGCACGAACCAGCAGAACATCCTTCGCCAGAGGGCATGGTATTACTCGCACATCTTCGCCGACCCGAAAAGCGCAGACACTGTCTATGCGTTGAACACGTCGATGTGGAAGTCAATTGATGGCGGCCGGACTTTTTCGCTGATTCAGGCGCCTCACGGCGACCGTCACGCGTTATGGATTGCTCCTGACAACCCGCAGCGGATGATCGAAGGCGATGACGGAGGGGCGACAGTGTCGACCGACGGAGGAAAGAACTGGTCCACGGAAGACAACCAGCCGACCGCCCAGTTCTACCGTGTTGCGCTCGATAACGATTATCCCTACCACGTTTACGGCGCGCAGCAGGACAACACGACGGTTCGCATCGCCAGCCGCAGCGATGAAGGGGTCATCGGCGAGCGGGACTGGTATCCGGTTGGTGGGGGCGAGAGCGGTTGGATCGCGCCGGATCCCAAGAACTCTCAGATTGTGTACGCCGGGTCCTACGACGGGTTGCTGACGCGCTATGACCATTCGACGGGATCGATGCGCGATGTCACGGTGTGGCCGGACAACCCGATGGGCTATGGCGCCGAAGGTATGAAGTACCGCTTCCAGTGGAGCTACCCGCTCCTGTTCTCCCTGCACGATCCCCGGATGCTCTACGCAGGAGCAAATGTGCTGTTCGCGACGACGGACGAGGGTCACAGTTGGAAAGCGATCAGTCCGGATTTGACGCGCGACGACAAATCGAAGCAGGGGCCCGCGGGCGGGGCGATCACCAAAGACAACAGCGGCGTGGAGTATTACGACACGATCTTCACCGTAGCTGAGTCACCGCTCGAAAAGGCCCTGATCTGGAGCGGGTCCGACGACGGGTTCGTATACGTGACCCGAGACGGTGGTGCGCATTGGAAGAACGTCACACCGAAGGCGCTGCCCGACTGGAACCAGATCAACACGATTGAAGCTTCGCCGCACGATGCGGCGACGGCGTACGTGGCGGCGACGATGTACAAGTCGGACGATTTCCGGCCGTACCTGTACGTGACGCACGACTACGGAGAGAACTGGACGCCGATCGTTAACGGCATTCCAGCGAACGCATTCACCCGGACGATTCGGGAAGACCCGCATCGCAAGGGGCTGCTGGTGGCGGGCACGGAATACGGCTTGTACATTTCCTTCGACGGCGGCGCGGATTGGCAACCGTTTCAATTGAACCTGCCGATCGTGCCGATTACCGACCTGGCGTTCCAGAAGCGCGCCCAGGAGTTAGTGGTGGGCACGCAGGGACGGGCATTTTGGATTCTCGACGATGTGCCGCTGTTGTACGACCTTTCACAGCAGACGCTGGGCGAGACTGCGCACCTGTACAAGCCGAAGGATGTGTACCGTGGCGCGGGCGGCTTCCGGATTCGGCCCGGGATGGCCGCTGGGCAGAACCCGGCGAGTGGGGCGGCGATCTACTACTCGTTTGCCACAAAACCGAAAGACGAGGTCACGCTCGAGATTCTCGACGCAAAAGGGAAACTGGTGAAGAAGTTCTCGAGCGTCGAGAAGAAGGAAGCGCCTGCGGGCGAGCCTTCGGAAGACGAAGGTCCAAGGGCGCGGGGTGGCGCCGCGAAGCTGCCTGTGAAGGAGGGCCTCAACCGGTTTGTCTGGGATCTGCGTTACGAAGACGCGACGAAGTTTCCGGGGATGATTCTGTGGGCGGGTGGCGTACGCGGACCGGTGGCGGCTCCGGGGATGTACACGGCGCGGCTCACGGCGGAAGGGAAAAGCCAGGAGCAAAGTTTTGAAGTCCTGCCCGACCCGAGGCTGAAGACTACGCCCCAGGAGTACGCGGCGCAGCTCGAGTTGGCCTTGCAGATCCGCGACAAGCTAAGCGCGGTGAACGGCGCAGTAATCGAGATCCGGCAGGCGAAACAACAGTTGGCGCGCTACGAGAAGGAACCGAAGACGGCCGAGGCGGCAAAAGCACTCGAGAAGAAACTGACCGAAGTGGAAGAAGCGCTGTATCAGACCAAGAACCGGGCGAGCGAAGATCCGCTGAATTTCCCGATTAAGTTGAACAACAAGTTGGCGGCGCTCAAGAGCACGGTGGAAGACAGCGACACGGCCCCGACACGGCAGTCTGAGCAGGTCTACGAGGGATTGGCGGGACAGGCCAACGCGGAACTGGCGAAGGCACGAGACCTGTTGGGCCCGGAACTGGCGAGGTTCAACAAAATGGTCCGGGAGGCCGGAATTCCAGCGGTCGAGGTAAAAGTGCAATAAAGCAGAACGCCCCGCGGATCCGGACGGCTGCCGGGGCGGGGCGTCTTGCGCGAATCGAGCCGCGGGCCTACTTGTGCTTAGCGCGATAGATGTTGCGACTCGAGCGGTTGAGTGCGCGGTTAGCCTGACGCCGTTCTCCCGGGGTCAGAGGGCCGCCGTTGGCCTTGCGCTCCTGGCCGATACGATTGGCCATGCGGGCCTGCTGACCCTCAAGACGCGCGGTCTGGCCGGCGTTCAGACTTCCGCTGCGGACGCCCTGAGCGATGCGGTCCTGCTGGTTTTCCCGGCGGGCGCCGATGGGGTTGTTGCCGAATTTCTGTGTGGCGGCGTTGTGCTTGTCCTGATAGATTTGGTTGCTGAGCCGGTTCTGCTCGCGATTGATCTGGGCCTTCTCCTGGCCGGTCAATTTGCCGCCGTTCGCCGAGCGGTCGCCGGCGATCTGGTGATTCAGATTGGCCTCTTTGTGTTCAAGGTTTGAGGTTTCCCGGCTGGTAAGCTGGCCGCTCTGGATCCCGTTGGCAATTCGGTCCTGTTGGTTTTCGCGGCGTTGGCCCACCTCGGTGGGTGGATTCTGGTTGCTTTGGGCGTAGACGCCACCGGTGAACATCAAGCCGGCGGTAGCGACGAGCACGAAATTTTTCATGGGTATCCCCTTCTTCTCGGTCATTTCTTCGTTTGTTTTACGAAATTCGTTCGTCCGGGCAGCCAGGCGGTCCTCCGAGGCTCGCGCCCCAACCGTCTGGCGCCCGATCTTTTTCACTCTACTCACACCCAACTGAACGCTGGGCGCGGGAGGAAGTTGCTCTCTACTGTGCGGAGAAGCGTTAAATCCGTTTCACAATTTTCGCCAAAACCAGGCAGGGAACGCCGGCTGGGCAGGAAACGCCCCATAATGTGGGAAAGGCTATGTTCCTAGCTCCTGGATTTCCACTCTGGCGCGGGATTCTATCCGCCGCGATGCTGGGCGTGCTGGGGGTCGGCTGTGCCTCGGCGGCCGCCAAGAAGGGCGAGGTTAAACAGATTAACCTTGAGCCGACTGGGGACTGGATTGACACGGGGATTGATTGCGGACCGGGCGCCAAGTTGCGCTTTACGGTAACCGGGACCGTGCAGTACTCCGACTCAAATGCGACCGGCCCGGAGGGACTGCCTCGCGGGTGGAAG
>DAIDIH010000294.1 GCA_027459465.1 Bryobacterales bacterium
GGTTGGCGGTGCGGTCCGGATGGAAGGGCTCGAAGGCGTCGGGTTTTTCGCCGGTGCCGGTGAACTTGAGGGGCTGGCCGGTGACGGAGCGGATGGAGAGGGCGGCGCCGCCGCGGGCATCGCCGTCCATTTTGGTGAGGATGATGCCGGTGATGCCGAGCTGATTGTGGAACTCGCCGGCGGATTTGACGGCGTCCTGGCCGGTCATGGCGTCGGCGACGAAGAGGATTTCCGAGGGCGAGAGCAGGTCGCGCAGCTCGCGCAGTTCGGTCATCAGGGTTTCGTCGATGTGGAGGCGGCCGGCGGTGTCGACGAGGAGGACGTCGCGGCCGGTTTGGACAGCTTCGCGGCGGGCGGAGCGGACGAGTTCGAGGGGTGTTTTTTCTTCCGGCGTGCCGGTGTAGATGGGGAGCTTGACGCTTCGGGCGATGATGGCCAACTGTTCGCGGGCGGCGGGGCGGTAGACGTCGACGGAGACGAGCAGTGGGCTGTGGCCGTTTTTTTCGAGCCAGCGGGCGAGTTTGGCGGTGCTGGTGGTTTTGCCGGAGCCCTGGAGGCCGACGATGAGCATGGCGGAGGGCGGTTCGTTGGCGAAGCGGAGCCGCGACTGGTGGCTGCCGAGCATTTTGATGAGCTCGTCGCGGACGATCTTGATGACCTGCTGCGTGGGGGAGAAAGCGTCGAGGACTTCCTGGCCCATGGCTTTCTCGCGGATGCTTTCGATTAACTGTTTGACGACGCGGAAATGCACGTCGGCTTCGAGGAGGGCGACGCGGATTTCGCGCAGCGCCGACTCCATGTTGGCGGCGGAGAGTTTGCCTTCGCCGCGCAGGTTTTTGAAGACCCTTTGCAGCTTGTCAGACAGAGTATCGAACATAATTTACCGCGGGAAAGACGTATGCGGGACCTTTATCAGTATACATGGTCAGGCGATTTCTGGGCGGGGCGAGAGGGGAAGACCGAACCCTTGCCGGGGTGATTGCGCTGTGATTCAATAGTCGTTAGCTGATCGCCTGACTGAACCATTCTTTGCGGCCCGCGCAAAAGACGCGGACGGGCCTCGCCAGGTATTTCGAAAATTGGAGCACGCCGTGGAATCTGTGAATCGGAAGTTGATCCGTCCCTCGTTGAATGAAATCAAGGACCAGATGGCCGGCAAACGCGCTCAGGCGAAGAAGACCGCGCCGCCGGACCAGACCAACGCAGAAAATTTTTACTACATGAAGCAGATGCAGGCCAAGACGCCGATGGTCATCGTGCTGAAGGACGGGGAGACGCTGCACGGCGTGATCGAGTGGTACGACAAGGGCTGCCTGAAGTTTAACCGGGACAACGAGCCGAATCTGCTGATCTTCAAGTCGAATATCAAGTACATGTACAAGGCGTAGCGGTAGCTGCGAAGGCGAGCAACTGCGCTTTGAGAGTGCCGGGGCCGCCGCAGGAGGCGGGTTCGGAGGGGAGGCTTACGGTTTCGCGGGCGGGAGTCAGTTCGGCGTCGCCGAAGCCGGCGGGCCAGCAGTTGCGCTCGAAGACATAGCGGATGCGGAGGGCGCCGTCGGTGTTTTTTCCGAGCAGGTGAAAGCGCACGGCGTCGTGCGGAGACTCGGCCGGAAACCTTGGGCAATGGGAGCGGCCGAAACCGGTGTTGCAGATCTCGAACAGGAGCGCGCCCTGAGGCTCGAGGGGTTCGCCGGGGGCGCGGCAGACGCCGGCCCAGGCGGCGCCGAGCGGCAGGCGGGGGTAGCTGCCGAGCCAGTCCGCGCGGCGGAGAGGGTGAAAGTACGGGCAGGGCACGGAGGGCATCGTATCATGAGGGGACAATTCAGGAGACGATCATGGCGATAGACCGCATCGAGGCGCTGCGTGCGATGGTAGAACAGAACCCGCAAGAGAGTTTTGCGCGGTACGCGCTGGCGCAGGAGCTGACGCGCGGTGGGAGGCTCGAAGAGGCGGTGGCGGAGTACCGCGCGCTGATGGAGGCGAAGCCGGATTATGCGGCGGCTTACTTTCACTGCGGGCAGACGCTGGAGAAGCTCGGGCGGGTGGAGGAAGCGGCGGCGGTGTATGAGGCGGGGATCGAGGTGACGGCGCGGACGGGCGACGCTCACACGCACGCCGAGATTCAGGGCGCGCTCGATTTACTGCCGCGTTAGGCGCGGGGCTTTATGATGAGAGGCGATGCGAGTCGCCTCGATTTTTCTTCTTGCGATGACGATACTTCCGGTTTCGGCCGCACCTGGGATAGACGAACTGGAGCGGATGAGCGCGCGGCTGAAGCCGGTGACGCTTCATGCCAGTTTTGCCGGGCTTGACGAGGGAGACCGGCGGGCGCTGGGGAAACTGGTGGAAGCGGCGCAGGTGCTGGACCGGATTTTCCTCGAACAGATGTGGAGCGGGAATCTGGCGCTGTACGACGCGCTCGAGCAGGATCCCAGCGCGTTGGGCAAGGCGCGGCTGCTGGCGTTCTGGTTGAACAAGGGGCCGTGGTCGGAGTTGGACGGTTACACCGCGTTTCTTCCGGGCGTGCCGGAGCACCGGCCGGCGGGGGCGAATTTTTATCCGGCCGACATGACGAAGCGCGAGTTCGAGGCGTGGACGCGGAGGCTGAAGCCGGAGGCGCGGGCGGAGGCGACGGGTTTCTTCACGGTGATCCGGCGGAAGGAGACGGGGATGGAGGCGGTGCCGTACAGCACGGCGTATCATGACGACCTGGCAAAGTGCGCGGCGCTGCTTCGGGAGGCGGCGCAGCTTACGCCGAATGCGTCGCTGAAGCGGTTTCTGGAGCTTCGGGCGGCGGCGTTTCTGGACAACAACTACTACGAGAGCGATCTTGCGTGGATGGACATCGACGCGCCGATCGATATCACGATCGGGCCGTATGAAACATATAACGACGAATTGTTTGGGTACAAGGCGTCGTTTGAGGCGTATGTGAACGTGCGCGACGAAGCGGAGACGGCGCGGCTGCAGGTGCTGGGGTCGCGGCTGCAGGCGGTGGAGGACCGTTTGCCGATTGAGGCGCGGTACCGGAATCCGAAGATTGCGGCGCAGGCGCCGATCCGGGTGGTGAATGAGGTGTACGCGTCGGGAGATGCGGACCATGGCGTGAAGACGGCGGCGTACAATTTACCGAACGATGAGCGGGTGGTGGCGGAAAAGGGCAGCAAGCGGGTGATGCTGAAGAACGTTCAGGAGGCGAAGTTCGAGGCGACGCTCGAGCCTTTGGCGCGAAGGGTGCTTGCGGCGCCGGATGAGTTATCGTTCGATGCTTTCTTCACGCATATTCTGGCGCATGAGCTGAGCCATGGGATCGGGCCGCAGCAGATTCGCCTGCGCGGGCGGGAGACGACGCCGCGGAAGGAATTGAAAGAGATGTACAGCGCGATCGAGGAGGCGAAGGCGGACATCACGGGTTTGTTCATGCTGGGTTATTTCTACGACACAGGGATTCTGCCGGGCGGAGAGAAGGCGAAGCGGAGCCTGTACACGACGTTTTTGGCGTCTTCGTTCCGGACGCTGCGGTTTGGGTTGAAAGAGGCGCACGCGCGGGGGATGGCGCTGCAGTTTCATGCGCTCGAGGCGCAGGGCGCGTTCGTACATCGGGCGGACGGGCGGTGGGAAGTGAATTATGGGCGAATGGATGGGGCGGTGCGGGAGGTGTGCCACGATCTGCTGACGATGGAGGCGCAGGGCGATTACGCGGCGGCGGCGAGGCGGCTTGCGGCGGGGGCGGCGCCGGATGCGGGGATCGAGCGTACGCTCGGGTCGTTAAGCGATCTTCCGGTGGATATCGACCCGACGTTTCCGAAGTTACCGGCCGAGGCGGCGAAGTAAAGGCGACGAGCCGGGCGGCTTTCGGGGTGTGGTGTAATTTGTTTGGGGGCGCATGAATCTTCCGAACGCACTTACGTTGCTTCGGATCTTTTTCGTGCCGCTGCTCGTCGCGGTGCTGGTCGAGCAGGGTGCGGGGATCCGGCACAACGGTGTGCTGCTGGTGAGCAACGACCTGGTGGCGCTCGGAATCTTCCTGGCGGCCGCGGCGACGGATCTGCTCGACGGGTATCTGGCGCGGCGCTGGGGGCAGATTACGACGGTGGGGACGCTGCTGGATCCGATTGCGGACAAACTGCTGGTGTCGGCGGCGCTGGTGTCGCTGGTGCAGATTCAAAGGGTGCCGGCGTGGGTGGTGATCCTGATCATCGGCAGGGAATTCGCGGTATCCGGTCTGCGGAGCATTGCGGCGGCCGAGGGGTATACGATCCGTGCGAGCGAGCTTGGCAAGACGAAGATGGTGGGGCAGGTCCTGGCGGTGACGCTGGTGCTGCTGAGCGTGAAATTTGCGGCGCTGGGTCCGGTGGCGAATGGGTTTCTGCTGTTGGTGATGGTGTTCGGGCTGATCTCGGCGGTGGACTATTTCCGGAAGTTCTGGCGGAAGATCGACGACGAGGTGAAGGCGCGGCGGAGGACGGAACTGCTGATGAGGGAGCAACAGGATCGGCGTGCGGCGAAAGCCGTCCAGTGACGGGAGTTATTCGGTGGCGCCGCTGGAGATGGGACTGGCGGCGGAATCTTCGAAGCGGTAGCCGTCAGGCGTAAAGCTGACCACGCGGACCTGACCGCGGCGGCCGATGGGGCCGAGAGTGCGGCCATTCCATTCGACAATCAAGCCTCCGGCGTTGCCGACCACGAGGTGTGCGGTCTGCTCGGCGAGCAGTTCTTTGGTCTGGTTGGGTTGGAGCATGCCGCGGAAAGCGGGCTTGCCGTCGGAGGAGACCGAGAGCCAGGTTGGCTCGGTGGCGGAGAGGTTGAGTGTGACGGGGGCTTTGACGCTAGCAGGCGGCGGGGCCTGGGCCGGAGCGGGAGGATGGGTTGCGGCGGCTTCGGCGGGCTTTTGGACGGGCGGCTGGGGCTTGGGCCGGGATATGACTTGAGACTGCGCCGCGTGCACGATGCGATGCGGATGGTTCCACCAGACGTAGATGCCGGAGCTGGCGGCGAGGGCAACTCCGAGGGAAACGAGCGAGGCGGCGAATTTACCGAAGAAGCGGGGTTGCGGTCCCTGGATGCGGGCGAGATCGCGGGCGAGCATCGGGGGATGGGGGTTCTGGCCGGGTAAGGCGGGGGGCGCTTCGGAGGCGAGCAGGGAATCGAGCGTTGCGTTGGTTTTCGCTTCATCCAAGCGGAGGGCGCGGGCGTACTGTAGGACAAAGCTGCGATAGAAGAACGCTGCCGGGAAGGCTTCGCGGGTGTCGGACTCCATCGCCTCTAAGTATTTGAGGCTGATTCGCGTAGACTGGTTCACTTCATCCAGCGACCAGCCTCGAGCGATTCGGGCGCCTCTGAGTGTCTGTCCGAGGGACGGCATAGTTCCTGGGTACCAGCCGTTATAATACAACAGTCTGTGAGTAAGCGTACTGCCGATCCGGCCATCACCGTCGTAGTTGTGAACTGGAACCGGCGGGAGCTGTTGCGATCGTGTCTTCGGTCACTGGCCGGTCAAACCGTGGCGGGAAGGTTTGAGGTGGTGCTTGTGGACAACGGTTCGCGGGACGGATCGGCCGAGATGGCGGAGACGGAGTTCGGCAGTTGCGGAAAGCTGGCGCTCAAAGTGATCCGGAATGAGACGAATCGGGGATTCTGCGCGGCGAACAACCAGGGCTTTGCGGCTTCGCGGAGCAACTTCATCGCGTTACTGAACAATGACGCGGAGGCGGAGCCCGGGTGGCTGGAAGAGTTGCTGCGGGCGTTCGAAGGTGATGCCCGCGTGGGGATGGCGGCGTCGAAGATCCTGGTGTGGGAGGATCCTTCGCGAATCGATAAGGCGGGTCACTTAATTTATCCCGACGGGCAGAATCGGGGGCGGGGGACGGGGCAGATCGACCGCGGGCAATTCGACCAAGTGGAAGAAGTACTGTGGCCGGACGGTTGCGCGGCGATGTACCGGCGGGAGATGATCGACGAGATCGGGGGGTTCGACGAAGATTTTTTCGCCTATGCCGACGATGCCGAACTGGGTTTGCGGGCGAGGATCGCGGGGTGGCGGTGTCTGTATATGCCGCGGGCGGTGGTACGGCATCATCGCGGCGCGACGCTGGGCGTGCGGAGCGGGGCGCGGCTGCGGTTGATTGAGCGGAACCGGGTGCTGCTGGCGGTGAAATTGTTTCCCTGGAGTCTGCTTTGGCTGAACGGGGTTTACGCGGCGGCGCGCATTGCGGCGGGGGTGTGGGCGGCGGCGCGGGGCAAGGGGGAAGCGGGTCGGATTGCCGGGGTGGGGGCGAAGCTGGAAGCGGCATGGGCATTGCTTCGAGCCGAGTGTGAGGCGATGGTGATGCTGCCGAAGATGCTTCGCAAGCGCGGGGAAGTGGAGCGGATCCGGCGAGTGCCGCCGAGGGAAGTGAAGGCGTTGCTGATGGCGCATCGGATCGGGTTGAAGGAACTGATGGAGAGTGCCAACTGACGGGGGGCTGTCCGATCTGCGGGGAGGCGGCGGCGAAGAAGCTGCTGAGCGGGAGCGACCGGCTTTACCGGACGACGGCGAAGAGTTTCGACGTGGTGGAGTGCACGGGTTGCGGGCTGATGCGGCTGGACCCGTGGCCGGAGGCGGAGGAACTGGGGCAGTATTATCCGGAGGGTTACTGGTGGGCGGAGGGTGAGTCCGCGGCGGCGCGTCTGGAGGGGTGGTACCGGCGGATTGTATTGAGTGACCACGTGCGGTTTGTGCGGCGGGCGCTGGGGCGGGCCGGCGGCGGGCGCGTGGTGCTGGATGTGGGTTGCGGCGGCGGGTTGTTTGCGCGGATGCTGCGGGAAGCTGGGTGGCAGGCGATCGGGCTGGACAATTCGGAGCAGGCGGCGAGGCTGGCGTGGCGGGGGAATGGGGTGCCGGCGGTGTGCGCGATGCTGGAGGCTTCGCCGATTGCGCCGGGGCGGTGCGCGGCGGTGACGATGTTTCATGTGCTGGAGCACTTGATGCGGCCGGGCGAGTATCTGGAACGGGCGCGAGAGATGCTGGCGCCGGAGGGACGGCTGATCGTGCAGGTTCCGAACGCGGCGTGCTGGCAGTTCCTCTTGTTGGGGGAGAACTGGAACGGGCTGGATATACCGCGGCACCTGATCGATTTCCGGAAGAGGGACCTAGAGGAGTTACTAGTACGGTCCGGGTTTGAGGTGGTGGCGCGGAAGCAGTTCTCGCTTCGGGATAATCCGGCGGGGTTGGCGACATCGCTTGCGCCGGGGCTGGACCCGATGGCGCGGCGGTTGCGCGGGGTCGCAGAGACGGCGGGGATGAAGCTGGCCAAGGACGCGTTGTACTTTGCGCTGGTGGTCGGGTCGCTGCCTTTCACGACGATTGAAGCGACGTGCCGGGCGGGCTCGACGATCATGATCGAGGCGCGGAAGCGGTGACGACGAGCGAGCGGCTGATGCCGGGGGTGCAGCGGCGGCTGCCTCAGGCGCTGCGGCGGCAGGTGCTGCACTTTGAGGCGTCGATTGAGGATGCCCTGGATGAGTTGGCGGCGGGGCTTGCGCCGGGGGCTCGGGTGCTGGATGCGGGGGCGGGGGAAGGGCAATATAAGGGCCGGTTCGGGAGGCAGCGGTACGTGGGGGTGGACCTCGGCGTGGGCGACGGGAGGTGGAACTATTTGGGGCTGGATGCAGTGGCGGATCTGGAGCGGCTGCCGTTTCCGGATGGGTGCTTTGACGCGTGCATTAACGTGGTGACACTGGAGCATCTGCGTGAGCCGAAGGCGGCGCTGGGCGAGATGGCGCGGGTGCTGCGTCCGGGCGGCAGATTGGTGCTGGCGGCGCCGCTTGAATGGGAAGTGCATCAGGCGCCGCACGACTATTTTCGATACACGCGGTTTGGTTTGGAGTATTTGTTGACGGAGGCGGGTTTCGGCGGGTTGCGCATTGAGCCGGTGGGAGGGTATTTTCGTTTGCTGGCGCGGCGGCTGTGGGGCGGATTGAAGTTTTTCCAGGGCGTGCTGTTTCCGCTGGCGCTGGTGTGCGTAACGCCGTTCGCGCTTGTGCTGCCGTGGCTCGATGGGCTGGACAACGAGCGAAATTTTACACTGGGCTACATATGCACGTGCGAGCGGCGTTCGCCGCGTTGACGGTTTGGTTCATGGTTCCGGCGCTTGCGAGCGCGGCGGAATTCAGCGGGGCGCGCGCGCTGGCTTATGCGAGCCGGGCGACGAGTTATGGTCCGAGGCCGGCGGGATCGGCCGCGCTGGCGCGGCTGCGGGCTTACGTCGAGCGGGAGGCGCGCGCGGCGGGATGCCAGGTGAGCGAGGACAAGTTCACGGCATCGACTCCGGCGGGGCCGATTCAAATGGGGAACATCATTGCGAAGCTGCCCGGAAACGGGAAGCGGGCGATTGTGTTCACGGGCCACTACGACACGAAGCGGCTTCCGGACTTTGTGGGGGCGAACGACGGCGGATCGTCGACGGGGTTCCTGCTCGAGATGGCGCGCGCGCTGGCGACGGAGAACCGGATCAACGATGTCTACTTCGTGTGGTTCGACGGCGAGGAGGCGGTGCGGCATGAGTGGGCCGGCGAGGATAACCTTTACGGGAGCCGGCACCTGGCGGCGCGATGGACGGCGGACGGGACGCTGGCGCGGGTGAAGGCGCTGATTAACGTGGACATGATCGGCGATAAGGATCTCGATATCACTTCGGAGACGCTATCGAACGCTTCGCTGCGGGCGCTGGTGTGGCGGACGGCGCAGGAGCTTGGGTATGGGCGGTATTTTTTGAGCAGCGGGGGCGAGGTGGAAGACGACCATGTGCCGTTTCTCGATGCGGGCGTGGCGGCGCTGGATGTTATCGACTTCGATTACGGCCCGGGAAATGCATACTGGCACCAGCCGACGGATACGGTGGACAAGCTGAGCGCGCATAGCTTCGAGGTTGTGGGCAACGTGCTGATGGCGGTGTGGAGGAAGCTGGATGAGTAGAAGGCGGCTGCGGGAAGCGGCGCCTGAGATTTTGGCGTGGCTGGGATTGGCGTTGAGCCTGCTCGTGCTGTTTTTCCGGTTGGGGGATGCCAGGGCGCCAGACGTGCACGACTGGGTGAACGGCGACACGTTGGGCGGCACGGCGGTCGCCATCGATGTATTGCGCGATGGCTTCCCGATCTCGGGCTGGCATTTTTCTATCGCTCCCTTCTGCGTTCCGGACCTACTTCTAGCGGCGTTGTTCTGGGAGGTCACTCGCAGCCCGGTGGCTGCGACGCTGCTGGCGGGGTTCAGTCAAGTCGCCTTGATCATCGGCGCATTGTTATTGATTCGTAATGTCGTGGGACTCGGGGAGCGCCGTCTGCAGGCGGTTCTTACTCTTTCGGTTGCGTCCCTGATCGCTCTGTATTCGGCGCGCCACCTCAACGTCAGGCTTCCCGATTACTCTCTCCTGTTCGCGCCGCAGAACCATGTAGGGAGCCTGATCAATATGCTCTATGCGCTTGGGCTTGCCCTGTGGCTGGTAAGAGATGAGGTAGAGTGCGGCCGGGGACGTCGAGCCGTTTACCTCGGATACGCCGCGCTTTGTCTGGCGGCCGGCGCAAGTAATTTAATGTTTCTCGACGAGATGCTGGCGCCATTCACCGCCGCGCTGTGTGCCGCGGCGTTTCTTGGTTTTATGCCTTGGAGATGTTGCTGGACGACTCCTTTGCTTGGCTTCCCGGCCGCGTTGCTCGGAGCGTTTGCGGGCCGCTTGTTCCTCCACCCGGCGCCGCTCAGCTCGCAATCGGAGTGGACGATTGATGGGTTTCTTACAGCCGCGGATGTGTTTTTGTCCGGGGCGGTTCACAATTTGGCCGCGCACGATTTCCTGCATATGGTAGCGGTGACATGGGTGGTGTTTTGCCTGGTGTCAGGCGCGCTGTTCGTAAGAAGGCTCGTAATACATGGCACGGCTTGGGTTGGGCGAGAGGACCGGCTGCGTTTTGTTTTCGTGATCACGGTCTTTCTCTCGGGCGTCTTTTGCCTGGCGTCGCTTCTGATCACGGGAACGAGCGGCCTGACGGCGTTCCATAACTATGCGTGGACCCTGCACTATCTGCCGATGCTGTTCTTGTTGCCTCTATTCGTCGTTCCTGCGCTAATGAGCTGGTCGTGGGGCATGCGCCTGCGAAGTGGAGTTCGCGAAGGAGTGGCGTGGCTGGCCGCCGGCCTGGCGGTCGCCACGCCGGCGGTTAGCCTGGCGATGACACCTGTTCCCGCGACCCAGATCACTTCGTTCCATCCGCCGGTGGTCGCTCTGCTTGACGATCTGGCCCCAAAGTACGGCTTACGCGAGGGGCTGGCGGGGTACTGGGAGGCTCGATTAATCACGCTGCTTTCGCGGCATGGCGTGCGGGCGTACGCGGTGGACGGAGACATGAAGCCTCAACTTTGGTGGTCGAATGCCGCCTGGTACAGCGAGTCTTACTATGACCGGCGGAGGCCGCCGCGGGTGGATTTTGTAGTTGTTGACGAACCGGTCAGCCCCGAGCAACGAGGTCTTGTGTTTAGCCGCTTCGGCGAACCCCGCGTGGAGCGGCGAGTGGACAACTTCGACATTCTGATCTTTCGTTGGCCTGAGCACGACAGGGACGAAGAGAATGCCGCGTTGGTGAACTTCAGCCAGTCGTTGCGAAGTTCGATCCACGAGGCGAGGGTGGAGGCGGGGCAGACGCTGGATGTGCCGGTCAGGGTCGAGAACGATGGCAACGACTGGTGGGCGAGCTTGGGGCGGTTTCCAGTGCGGCTGAGTTATCTGTGGTTGGTGTCTGGGCCGGGGATGCGGATAGAAGGGCCTCGGTGGGCGTTTCCGGCGATGGGTCCGGGCCAGACGATGCAGTTGAATGTTGAGGCCGTCGTGCCGCCCGAAGCGGCGAAGGCGCCGGGGGGTGAGGCGACGCTGCGGATCAGCTTAGTGCAGGAGCATGTTGCGTGGTTTTACGAGCATGGTGGTGCGCCGTTGGACGTGCGAGTTCACGTGAGTCCGCACGGTCAGTTGCCTGTGTGCGCGGGAGGCAGGCGCACCGTGCGATGAGTGGCGGCGGATTCGCGGGCGGCGGTGAGGATCTCCATGACGGTGACGTTGGTTTCGAGGCCTGTGAGGCCGGAGGGGGCGATGTCGCCGCGGACGACGGCGCTTAAATAAGCGAGCGAGTCGGCTTCGCGCGGGTCGAGCGGCGGGGCTTCGACGACTTGCTCGTCTTCGTGGGGCAGGTGGAGGCTTACGCGGTCCGCGCGGATGGTGGTGAGAGAACCGTCGGCGCCGTAGACTTCGAGGTCCTTGCGGTCGAAGGGCCAGTTCCATGAGGCCTGGATGATGCCCTGGGCATGGGGATAGGTGAGGATGACGGTGGCTTCGTCCTCGACCTTAGGGTAGATATTCGGCTTGTCGTGGCCGACGACGGCGGTGACGGCGAGCGGGCGTTCGCCGCCCATGAGCCATGTCATCAGGTCCGCGCCGTAGCAGCCGAAGTCGTAGAGGGCGCCGGCGCCGTTGCGGACGGGGTCGGTCAGCCAGTCGAGAAACTCGGGCGTGACGCCGATTTCTTTCGGGCCGCGATGGCCGTCGTGCGCGACCATTTTGCGGATGGGTCCGAGGCTGCCTTTCGTTTTGGCTTCGGAGTAGGCCATGGCGTTGCTCGCGTACCAGGTGGTTTCGTAGTTGACCATGACGTGGATGTGGCCGCGGCGGGCGGCGGCTTGCATGGCGCGGGCCTGTTTGAGATCGACGCTGAGGGGCTTCTCCATCATTACGTCGATGTGGCGGGCGGCGCAGGCTTCGACGACTTTCAGGTGATCGAGCGTGTCGGTGTAGATGACGACGGCCTGCGGTTTGACTTTGTCGAGCATGGTGTCGAGGCTCGAATAGAAGACCGACGCGGGCAGGTGGTACTTTCCGGCGTAGCGGTGGGCGAGGTCGGCGTCGGGTTCGGCGATGCCGACGAGTTCGACATCATAGCGGCCGGGTAGACGGGGAAGGAGACCGGCGACGTGGTTGTGCACGAGACCGGCGATGGCGATGCGGACCACGGGGACTTTCTTGAGGTCCTGGATTTCGATGCGCGTGCCGGCGGGGTCGTGCAGGTCCATGGCCCAGAGATGCTCGGCGTTCACGGCGGGGTGAATCGGGTAGGGAGCGGCGGCGCCGCGGGCGAGCAGGGTGCGGAAGGGCGGGGTGATATCGGGCACCGCGAAGTTGATGTGTCCCATCGAGGCCAATTCGGCGCCGGTGGGCGGCTTGTGATAGATCATCAGCTCGAGCATGTCGCGGCGTTGTCCGGGGATGAGGAGTTTGATGAGGCGGAGTTCGCCGCCGGGAGCGTAGCGCCAGAATTCTTCGAGGCCGAGTTGGTCGTGATAGAAGTGCATCACGGCATCGAGCTTTTCGGCGGGGACGGGGATGCCGGCGTGCTGGAGGTGGGTGGAAATGCGGCCGGGGTCGAGGAATTTGCCCTTCGTGTTCGAGTGGAGCGAGCCGGGGAGATATTGGACGAACTGGATGCGGAAGCCGTCGGGGTCGAAGGTGTTGAAGGACAGGTTGCCGTCGGCGCCTTTGGTGGGTTCGGGGGCGTGGAGGCCGGCGGCGTTGAGGCGGCTCCAGACCTGCTTGATGTCGGAGGCTTCAATGGCGACGTGGGTGAGCAGGGCCGATTTGGCGTTATCGGCGCCGGGCATGATTTCGAGGAACTGTTCGTCGTTGATCTTGTAGAAGGCGGCGGCGACGGCTCCGGCGTTGTTATTCATCTCGAGGGCGTCGGCGAAGCCGAGTTGGCCGGTGTAGAAGGAGCGGGCCTGTTCGAGATTGGAGACGAGGAGACCGACATGGCCGATGCCTTCAATCGGCAGGGATTGGGCGGCGGCGAAGGGCACAGTGAGGAGCAGGCAGAGAGAAGCGAAACGTAGAGACATGATTATGTTTTTGGTGCGCCGGTTCATGCGAACGTGAGGCCGGCGGCGCGGCCGGTGCGGAAAATGTATTCGCGGCCCTCGTCGTACTCGGCGGCGGTTTTCAGGTGCTCGAGCATGAGCGGGGCGGGCGAGGGAAGACGAGAAAGCGCGGTGAGATAGGCGCGGTAGTCGAGTTGGCCGCGGCCGGGTACGGTTTCCTGGAAGTGGACGTTGAGTTCGGTGATCCACTGGAGGTCCTTGGCGTGGCAGGAGACGATGTGGGGGCTGAGCTTGGAGAAACATTCGTCGATGTAAGCGGCGTTGTGGTAGAAGCGTTCGGGGCAGTTGATGCCGTTGCAGACGTCGAGGTGGACGCCGAAGGCTTTGCGGTCGACGGCGCGGATGAGTTTGAGGTAGGAGTCCGGGCTGTCGGGGATGCTCCAGCCCATCATCTCG
>DAIDIH010000295.1 GCA_027459465.1 Bryobacterales bacterium
ATCGAAGGCGAAATCAAGAAGGACTTCGGCTTCGACCCGCGCTTCGACGTCGCCAAGGAGTATCTCGAAGAAAACGACGGCGCCGGCAACACCTTCAAGGCCACCGCCAAGCCCGTCCTCATCGGCACCGCCGTCGTCGGCGCCACCACCATGATCTTCTCCATCGTCGTTGCCCTTACCCAGGGCCTTCGCCCGGACCTGGTCAATAACTTGTCCATCCTTCACCCGCCCTTCCTGCTCGGCCTCATCCTTGGCGGCGCGGTCATCTACTGGTTCACCGGCGCATCCATCCAGGCCGTCACCACCGGCGCTTACCGCGCGGTCGAGTTCATCAAGGCCAACATCCATCTCGAAACCACCACCAAGGCCTCCGTCACCGACAGTAAGAAGGTTGTCGAGATCTGCACCAAGTACGCGCAAAAGGGAATGTACAACATCTTCCTCACCGTGTTCTTCGCTACCCTCGCCTTCGCCTTCGTCGAGCCGTACTTCTTCATCGGCTACCTCATCTCCATCGCCATCTTCGGCCTCTTCCAGGCCATCTTCATGGCCAACGCCGGCGGCGCCTGGGACAACGCGAAGAAGATCGTCGAAACCGAACTCAAGGAGAAAGGCACGGACCTGCACGCCGCCACCGTCGTCGGCGACACGGTCGGAGACCCCTTCAAAGACACCTCCTCAGTCGCGCTAAACCCGATCATCAAATTCACCACCCTGTTCGGCCTCCTCGCGGTCGAACTCGCCGTCTCCCTCGCCGCCAAACAGGGCGAGGGAATCACCCGCACCCTCGCCGCCGCGTTCTTCGCCGTCTCGGTCTACTTCGTTTGGCGGTCCTTCTACCGCATGCGCATCGGCCAGGAGTAAGGAGCCGCATTGCCCGGCCCGCTCGCGGAACCCCTCGGGTTCGGCGGCCCCGACTGGATCGAACTGCTCGCCGCCCTCCTGCTCGCCGGGTCTCTGCTGCTCTGGCGTCCTTACATCGAGCCGCTGGCGCGGCGCATCGGCCGTCATCCGGCCTGGTGCGCCGCCCTGCTGGCCGCGTTCGCGCTGGCTCTCCGCCTCGCGCTTCTTCCCAACCATCCCATCCCCACTCCCGGCGTCTACGACGAGTTCGGCCACTTACTCGTCGCCGGCACCCTGCTCCACGGCCGTCTCGCGAATCCCGTGCACCCGATGCACCGGTTCTTTGAGACCATCTTTGTCCTCCAGCAGCCCACTTACAGCTCAATCTACCCGCTTGGCATGGGCATGTTACTCGCCATCGGCCGTCTACTCACCGGCCTTCCCTGGTCCGGCGTGCTCCTCGCCATGGCCGCCTTCTGCAGCCTCTGTTACTGGATGCTGCGCGGCTGGGTTAGCCCCGATTGGGCGCTCGCCGGCGCCGCCCTCGCTCTCGCCCGCTTCGGCCCGCTGAATGACTGGACCAACTGCTATTGGGGCGGCCATCTCCCCGCCCTCGCCGGTTGCCTCGTCTTCGGTGCTCTCCCGCGCCTCACCGCTCGTCCCCGCCCCCGCGACGCCATCCTGCTCGGCCTTGGTCTTGGCCTCCACTTACTAACCCGCCCGTTCGAAAGCATCTTCCTCCTCGCCGCCGTCCTGTTCTTCCTGATTCCTCACTTCAGAAACCCGCCCCTTCGCCGCCCCCTTGCTCTCGCCGCCCTCGCCACGCTGCCCGCCATCGCCGTCACACTGCTCCAAAACCACAGCGTCACCGGCTCCTGGACCACGCTGCCATACGTCGAAAGCCGCGCCCAGTACGGCGTGCCCACAACATTCTCCTTCGAACCTGTTCCCGCGCCGGGCCGCGCGCTCACCGTCTCGCAAGCCGGCATCTATCGCATGCAGTCCGCCGCCCACGGCCCCGCCGATACCCCGGCCCGCTTCCTCGCCCGCCTCGCCTACCGCGTCCGCTTCCTCCGCTTCTTCCTCTCCCCGCCGCTCTATCTTGCCCTCCTCGCCTTCCCGCTCCTTCTCGCCGAACACCGCTGGCGCGCCGTGCTCTTCCCTTGCGCCCTGTTCCTCCTTGGCGGCAACCTCTACCCGTTCTTCTTCCCCCACTACGCCGGAGCCCTCGCTGCCGTCCTCACCCTCGCCGCCGTCGCCGCCCTCGCCCGCATCCATCGCTCCGGCGCCACCGGCGCCTTCGCTGCCCGCGCGCTTCTCCTTCTCGCCCTTTTACCCTTCGCCTTCTGGTATCCCATCCACCTGCTCGATTCAAACCCCCGCCTCCGCGCGCTCGAAGCTTTCGACACCTGGGACGGCATCAACCACCCCGGCGACAACCTCCGCGCCGCCATCGCCGCGAAGGTGGCCCAACTCCCCGGCCGCCCGCTCATCTTCGTCCACTACGAACCCTCTCACGCCTTCCAAAACGAGTGGGTCTGGAACGCCGCCGATATCGACTCCGCCCGCGTCGTCTGGGCCCTCGACCTCGGCCCCGCCGAAGACGAAGCCCTGCGCCGCTACTACCCGAACCGTTCCGCGTGGTCATTCTCCCCTGACACCGATCCCCGCGTCATCGCCCCCTACCGTGCCCCTTCGCCCGCCGCGCCCGCACCACCCCCGCCGCCAAAGCCTACGCACGGCCTCACCCTCGAACAAGTGCACTGATCCGCGCTCCTCCTGCTATACTCAAAAAAAGCCGCGCCCGTAGCTCAGTTGGATAGAGCGTCTGGCTACGAACCAGAAGGCCGGGAGTTCGAATCTCTCCGGGCGCACCACCGCATCACCCCCCTTTCAAACAAGCCTCAAATGCCCCCGCGTGTTACGCTCGTTGGCCGGAGGTGTCCTTCGCCAACCAGGAGCCATGACGCTCGCTCGCATTCTTCCCATCATCCTTCTTCCGCTCTCGCTGCTCGCCCAGCCCTACACACGCGGAATCGGTGTCTATCCGGGTGACCCGGCCCAGGACTGGTCGCCGCGGCTCGAAATCGACTCGGCCTCCTACCGCAACCTCGCGCTTCACCGTCCCGCCTATCAGTCGAGCAGCTACGATTACAACCTCACCGCCCAACTTGTAACCGACGGAATCGTCGACACGCGCCTGCCGCGGTGGATTACCGTCTCCACAAGCACAAAGGGCGTCCTTCCGAAGCACCAGCGCGAGTTACTTCTCGACCATAACTGGGTAACTACCGTCGACCAGCGAGGCCGCAGTGTGTGGATCCAGTTTGAGATCGCCGGGGACGCCGCCCCGGAGATCGACCGTCTGGATGTCGACGGCACTCTCATGGCGCGCGAGCCCGACAACCAGGAGTGGACCGTAACAGTCCTCGGCTCCGATGACGGCCGGCACTGGGATCAACTCGGCCAGTCGAGCGGCATGGCCCGTCCCAGCGGTGAAATCCACCCGTCCGTTCCCTTCGTCCACGAATCGAAACGCAACTATTACCGCCTGGTGTTCGACACTGGGCGCACCGTCCTCTGGCGGATCGGCGAAGTCGCCTTCTCGCACAACGGACAGCGCGTGCCCCTCGGTGGGCCGTTCGAGTTCACCAGCGCATGGAAAAGCGCTGGCACGGGCGCCGAATGGCTCTACGTGGACCTCGGCGCACTCTGTCAGATCGATCGCGTCAAGCTCGCCTGGATCCGCGGCCCGGCACGCGGGACGCTCGGCATCTCCGGCGATGCGCGCCGATGGACTTCCATCCACCCTCTCGACGGAAACGACATTCATTTGGAACATAGCGTGGAAGCGCAATACGTGCGTCTCGATCTCGAGGGAGCGGAAACCAGCGACGGCTACATCCTCAGCGAATTCGAAGTCTACGGACGCGGAGGTCCGGTGGTGCACCCCCACACGGCCGCCGTCGCTTCGGGCCGCCGGCTTGACTTGGCCGGAGGGAACTGGAAGTTACAACGCGACTCGTTAGTCACCGCGGACGGCGCGGCCCTCTCAACCGCCGGCTTCAACGACGCCGGCTGGTTACCCGCCACCGTGCCCGGAACTGTACTGGCCAGTTACCTGAACGCCGGCGCGATTCCCGATCCGAACTTCGGCGACAACCAACTCGCCATTTCAGACTCGTTCTTCTACGCGAACTTCTGGTACCGCGACGAGTTCCCCTCGCCGCCCGCCGGCAAGCACATCTGGCTCAACTTCGACGGCGTCAACTGGAAAGCCGATGTGTATCTGAACGGCGGAAAGCTCGGCCGCATCGAAGGCGCCTTCGATCGCGCGCGTTTCGACGTAACCTCGAAACTCGTCCCCGGTGGCGCGAACGCGCTCGCCGTGCTCGTCTACAAGAACGACAACCCTGGCATCTTCAAACAGAAGACCTTCGAGAGTCCCGGAACCAACGGCGGCGTGCTCGGAGCCGACAACCCCACCTTCCACGCTTCCATCGGTTGGGACTGGATCCCGACCATCCACGGCCGGGAAAGCGGCATCTGGAACAACGTCTATCTCCAGGCGGCCGGCGACGTGACCATCGAGAACCCGTCCGTGCGCACCACGCTTCCGCTCCCGGACACTTCCCGCGCCGAAGTCACCATCGAAGCCACCGTCGCCAATCACGCCACGCAGCCCGTCACCGGACACCTGCGCGGCCGTTTCGGCGACCATGCCTTCGATCTGCCCGTGGAACTCGCCGCCGGCGAGTCCCGGCAGGTCGAGCATCGTTTCACCCTCGCAAATCCGAAGCTCTGGTGGCCGAACGGTTACGGCGAACCGAACCTCTACAACGTCGAGTTGCAATTCGATGACTCCGGCTTAGTTACTTTCAAAACCGGCGTGCGCCAGTTCACTTACTCGGAAGACGGCGGCGCGCTCCGTACGTGGATCAACGGCCGGCGCTTCATCCCGCGCGGCGGTAACTGGGGCTTCTCGGAATCCATGCTCCGCTACCGCGGCCGGGAATACGAAACGGCCATGCGCTACCACCGTGACATGCACTTCAACATGGTGCGGAACTGGGTCGGGCAGATCGGCGAGGACGCCTTCTACGATGCCGCGGACCGCAACGGCATCGTCATCATGCAGGACTTCTGGCTCGCCAATCCATGGGACGGCCCGGACCCGGACGACAACGCAATGTTCCTCCGCAACGCTCGCGACACCGTCTTCCGCGTTCGCAATCATCCATCCATCGGTCTCTATTGCGGCCGCAACGAAGGCTATCCGCCGAAGCCGCTCGACGACGCGATCCGCGCCCTGCTGGCGCAACTCCATCCCGGCATCGAATATATTCCCAGTTCCGCCGACGACCTGGTAAGCGGCCACGGACCCTACCGCGCCATGAGCCCGGATTACTACTTCCGCGAACGCGCCACCACCAGGTTTCACAGCGAACTCGGCATGCCCAACATCGTCACCATGGACAGTCTGCGCCGCATGATGCCGGCCTCCGGCATGTGGCCGCAGGGCGAGATGTGGGGTCTGCACGATTTCTCGCTCAACGGCGCGCAGGGCGGGGCATCGTTCCGCGAACGGATCGAAAACAGCTACGGCGGAGCCAACGATGCCGCCACCTGGGTCGAACTGGCCCAGTTCGTCAACTACGAAGGCTACCGCGCCATGTTTGAAGCGCAGGGCATGCGCCGCATGGGACTGCTGATCTGGATGAGCCATCCGGCGTGGCCCTCGATGGTCTGGCAGACCTACGACTATTACTTCGATCCCACCGCCGCGTACTTCGGCGCGAAGAAAGCCTGCGAGCCGCTGCATATCCAATGGAACCCGGTGACGGACTCCGTCGAAGTCGTCAATTACAGCGCCGGCGCCGTGGACGGACTTACCGCGAGCGCGGAAATCCGCAACCTCGACGGAAGCGTGCGCTGGCAGCAGTCGGCGGATCTTTCCAGCCGCGAAGACAGCATCGAGACGCCGATCCATATGGAGTATCCTGCCGGCTTGACCGCGGTTCACTTCATCCGCCTGCGCCTCGCCCGCGGCCCGGACGTGCTGTCGGAAAACTTCTACTGGCGCGGCCTCGATCCCGGCGACTATCGCGCATTGCGTCAACTCGGCAAAGCCGTCGTAAAAGCCACAACGAACCGGGAGCGCCGTGGCGGGCAGTGGATCCTCACAACCCGGCTGGAAAACACCGCGGAGACTCCGGCGCTGATGGTCCGCCTGAAAGTCGTGCGGGACACGAGCGGCGGCCGCATCCTTCCGGCGCTCTACTCGGACAACTATGTTGCCCTGATGCCGGGCGAGCATCGGACCATTCACACCACGGTGGAAGATGCGGATACGCGCGGCGAACGGCCTCGAATCGAGGTCGAAGGTTTTAACGTCGCGCCGGAGCGCTAGGATTCCCCGAGCAGGCGCTTCTGCACTTTCCCCATCGCGTTGCGCGGCAGTTTATCGAGGAACACAAAGCGGCGCGGCAGTTTGAACGACGCCAGCGCCGCGCCGCATCGTTCGGCCAGCACATCCGCCGCTACAGGCCGTCGTAGCACAACATAAGCCACCGGAACCTCGCCCCGCACCGGGTCCGGCACACCGGCCACGGCGGCTTCGGCGACTTCCTCCTGCTCGAGAAGAAACTCCTCGATCTCGCGCGGGTAGATGTTGAAACCACCGGAGATGATCAGGTCGCTCTTGCGTCCTCGAAGCGTGTAGTAGCCGTCCTCGGAAACCTCGGCAACGTCACCCGTGCGAAACCACCCGCCTTCGAAAGCCTCGCGCGTCGCCTCCTCGCGGCGCCAGTAGCCGGAAAATACGTTCGGTCCCTTCAGCCAGAGTTCGCCGCCGCGGATTTCAACCGACACGCCGGGCAGAGGCAGGCCGACGGTTCCCGGCCGTCGTTCGCCAACGTACGGATTGCTGATGTTCATCAGCGTTTCGCTCATCCCGTAGCGCTCCAGGATCCGGTGGCCGAACTTCGCTTCGAATTCGGCGAACACCTGCGCCGGCAGCGGAGCGGAGCCGGACACAAACAAGCGCATGAAGCCGCCGATCTCCCGCGCCTCCGCCTCCGGAATGTCGAGAAGCCGGACATAGATCGTCGGTACCCCGAAGAACAGCGTCGGGCGGAAGTCCAGGAACTCGCCGGCGGCCTTCGCATGTTCAAAACGCCGGAGCAGACGCATACGGCACCCGCTCATCAGCCAGCAGTGCAGCCCGTTGCCGAGTCCATGAACATGAAACAACGGCAGCGCCAGTAAGAATCGGTCCACGGAACTGATCTGCCAGCACGTGAGTAAGTTGATCGCGTTCGCGGCGAAGTTATCGTGGCTTAGCACCGCGCCCTTGCTCGTTCCCGTGGTCCCGGATGTATAAATGATCCCGGCAGGCGCGCCGCCATCCACTGTTACGGCGGGGCGGCCGCCCGGCATCGTGGACGCCTCGGCCCGCAGACCCGGAAGGTCCTCTTCGCGGAGAAACACCGCCGGTTCGGCGTCGTGAAGAATATGACGGATCTCGCGGTCGCGATAGAGGATATTGATCGGAACGAAAATGACGCCAAGCTTCACCGCGGCCAGATACAGGTCGATCATCTCCAGGCAGTTCGGAAGATACACGCAGAGCCGGTCTCCGGCCTTCAGGCCGCGGCGCATGAGACACTCAGCCGTCTGGTTACTTCGATGTTCGATATCGCCGAACGTATACGTATGGCCTTCAAACTCAAGGGCCGGCCGGCTTTTTCGTAGCGTCAGCGACAGGTCGAAGAGTTGGGTGAGGTTCACGCAGGCAGTTCCTTTCCGCGCGTCTCCGGTGTCCACGGGATCAGCACCAGGCCGCCAAGGAAGGCAATCGACGTAAGCGCCACCGGCGTCCCGATGGTGTGCATCCGCGAAACCCCGGCGCCCACGAGAAACGTCGCGCCGGCGGCGATGTACCGGCCGAAAGACGTCGTGAAGGCAAACGCGCTGCCGCGGCAACTTGTCGGGTATTGTTCCGGCAACCAGAGAGTATATACCGCGAAATTAGCGCCGCCAATTCCGAGAACGAACAGGCAGACCAGGAACCACGCAAGGCTCGCGTAGAACAGGTACCCGAAGCCGAGCCAGATGCTGCCGAACATGACAACGAAGTAACACGCGAGCGCGCCGCGCCGCCCGAGAGCTTCAGCCAGCATCGGCATGAGAAGGCAGCCGAGGATTGTTCCGCAGGACAGCAGCATCGTGGCGTAGGAAGCAAGCTGCGATGCGCCCGCGGCGTGGCCTTCACGCACCGCGATCGCTCGCACCGAGGACGGCACATACACGGACCCCGCCCAAAGCCCCACGATCGAAACCGACAGCAACGCGGAATTGAGAAGTGTGCGCCGCCGGTGCTCCTCCGAGAATAGCGATGCGAAGGCCGCGCTCGCGCTCGCGGCCCGCCGCCCGCTTTGCCAGCGCGAAGGCTCCTCCAAGCTGTGGCGAATATAGGCGACAAGCAGCGCGGGCAGTCCTCCCGCGGCGAAAACCGCACGCCAACCGTACCGCGACCCGATGGCCCAATTCACCAGGGCCGCCAGGAAAATTCCGAAGTAGTAACCCGTGTGCATCCATCCGGCGCCCTGGCCCCGCCGTGCTTCGGGCCACTCCTCGGCCACTACGATGCTGCCCAGCGTCCATTGGCCGCCGATCCCGATGCCGGCCAGAAACCGGAAGGCGCCTAATTCCCAAATGTTCGAAGCGAAGGCGCAAAGAAATGTGAACACCGAGTAGCACAGCACGGTGAGCATCAGCGTGCGCACGCGGCCGATCCGGTCGGTAATCGGGCCCCAGACGAACGCGCAGCCCCATCCAGTCAGGAAAACCGCGAACAGGATGCCGCCATATAATCCGACGTTAGCCTGCGTGGCGCCGAGGCCGGAACGCGGCAACAGGGACGTGAGCGCCGGATCGAGAACAAGCGCGTAAAGGAACGAGTCCATGCCGTCCAGCGCGAAGCCCGCCCACGCCGACCAGAAGCTGCGAACCTGATTGCGAGTAAGAGCCACTGGGCTGGTATGGTAGCGCAGCATGGCGGCCACCCCATCCCTCGCTTAACCGAAGACGCTGTACGAGGACAAATGAAGACCGGTCTGTGCAATGGCGTCGCGAAGGCCCGGCGCGGTGAGCGTGCGCAGTTCGATTTCGCGCTCCCCAATGTAGCTGCTGACTTTTTCGAGCGGCGGATCGCGGAAGCCGGGATGGAACATCAGTTCGAAACATCGGGCGCCGGGATGCCGCGCCACGCCCATTTCGAGCACACTCAGCAGACTCTCCTCCGATAGATCTCCGCCAAACCAATCGAGCAGCGCCACCTCGGCGCACCGCACTCCGGCGCCGCGCAGTCGTTCGGCCATATCCGGTGTCACGGGACGCCCACGCAGGCCGAAATGGGCCGCAACCTCACAGAACACCTCAAATATGTCGCGGCGCGCGTGCACGTGGTGATGTGTGTCGATGTGTGTGGGTTCAATGCCGGTCTCCAACAGCACGTTCACTTGCGCCCGCCACTCAAGAAACAGGTCGCCGGCGATGACCGGCGGGATCTCGGCCCGCGAGCGTGCGAACTCCCCACCGGGACCCGCCAGGCTGGGGATCTGTGCGGCGGCCAGTATCGGCCTCCCGGTAGTGAGTTGAAGATGTACGCCGATGCGGCCCGGAATCATTGGCCCCCAGCGGCGAAGGCGCTCCCTCGCCCCCGCGCAGCACACCATGGCCGATGTTGAAGTCACAATACCGTCGCGAATCGAGCGGACAATGCCTTCGCACACGCCGTCGGTAAGGCCGAAATCGTCGGCGTTGACAATGAGCATACGTGCCCGGCTGCTCGTGGCGGCGTCCTTGCAGTCGCCGCTCATAATCACCTCCAAAAAAACACAGAGACCGATCGAAGGCCGATAAATATAGCCCCCGGGGAATTTTCTTTCCTTCGTCGTGCTATATTTCCCCGCCCGTGCCGGCGCTCTTTTGCACAGAGACGAGAAGACGCAAGTGCAACGAGTCCTGATCTATTGCCGGCACACCATCGGAATCGGCCATCTGGTCCGGAGCCTGTCCATCGCGGAGGAGTTGGCGCAGCGCTTCGACGTTCTGATGGCGCTCGGCGGAGAACGCGTCGAGGGCCTGACGCTGCCCGCCAGGATTCGCTATTTCGAACTTCCCGCCGCCGCCGGCGTGAGCGAGCGGTTGGCGCTCGGCGAGGAACTGGGAAACCCGCTGCTGGCGGCGGCGAAGATGTGGCGGCCGGATGTCATCCTCACTGAACTCTATCCATTCGGCCGGAAGTCCTTCGACGCCGAATTGCTGCCGATGCTTCGGTGGGCAAAGGCGCAGCCGGACAAGCCCCTTGTCGCTTCAAGCGTGCGCGATATTCTGGTTCACCGCGCCAACGCCGAATCGTTCGAGCAGCGCGTGGTCGGCATCATCGGCTCTTACTTCGACCTCGTGCTGGTCCACGGCGACGAACGGTTCGTCCCCCTGGATCTTACTTTCTCCCGGGTTCGGGATCTGGCGTGCCCGGTCCGCTACACCGGTTATGTTACCCGGGCGAAGCGCTACAAAGCGCCCTCTGCCGTCGAACCGCGGATCGTTGTAAGTAACGGCGGCGGCCGGTGCGTCCCGGGGCAACAGTTGCTGCGCGCCTCTGTCGCGGCGGCGCTCCAGTACCCGGACCGGCTGCCCTACACCTTTGAAATCTATACCGGCCCACTCGCCCCGGACGACGTGTATTCGCACCTTTGTGCGCTGACAGCCGGAGCCCCGAACATCCGGGTGGCCCGCTTCACGCCGGACCTCGGCGCCAGGCTGCGCGGCGCAACCCTCGCCATCAGCATGGGCGGCTACAACACGGTTCTCGATCTGCTCGGCGCGAAGATCCCGGCGCTCATCTACCCGGAATACGGCAATGGCGATACCGAGCAGGAAGTGCGCGCCGAACGGCTCGAGAAGTTGGGAGCCGCCAGCGTACTGAGCGGCGAAGATCTTCAGCCTGAGCGTTTGACCGAAGCGATTGAAAGCGTCGTGCAGCGTAAACCCGCGGCGATCGAGATCGATCTTAACGGTGCACGGAATACGAAGCGGATTCTGGAACAGATACTAGCCCAGCGGAAGATCCCGGCCCCCGTCGCCACCGGATGTCCCCAATAGATAACCAAGGAGAGAAGCACATCATGCGCATTCTTGTTTACTCCCACGATAGCTTCGGTCTTGGAAACATACGGCGGATGCTCGCCATCTGCGAATATCTCCACAAAACGGTGAAGGATGCCTCCATCCTCATCATCAGCGGGTCTCCCATGCTGCAGGGCTTTCGCATCCTGCAGGGCATCGACTACATCAAGCTGCCGTGCCTGAAGCGGTCCGTCGAGGGCGAACTCGACGTGCGGTTCCTCGACATCGAGACCGCGGAAATCGTGCGGCTCCGGCAGGAGCTCATCCAAAGCACCGTGGCGAGTTTCCGTCCCGACGTCGTGCTGGTGGACAAGAAACCGGCGGGGCTCGCCGGCGAACTGCGGCCGGCCATGGAGTGGGTGCGGCGCGTGCTGCCGCAAACGCGCACCTATCTCGTGCTGCGGGACATCCTGGACGAGCCCGGCGTGACGATCCGTCAGTGGGAAAAGAGCCGCGCATACGAGACAGCGGACTGGTGTTACGACGGCGTGCTCGTGCTTGGCGCGCGCGAAGTCTTCGACGTCTGCGACGAGTATGCTTTCCCGGCGAACCTGCGGCGCAAGGTCCACTTCTGCGGATATGTGGCGCGCACCCCTCCGGCACAGCCGCGCCAGGAAATGCGTCACGCCCTGGGCGCAGAACACGGCGAACCGCTCGTGCTTGTCACCGCCGGCGGTGGCGAGGACGGCTACAAACTGTTGCACACCTATCTTGAATCGCTGCGGCTCGCTCCCGCTCCCTTCTGGCGCAGCGCCGTCGTCACGGGACCGGAATTGCCGGCCGAACAGGCCGCCCAGATTCGCCAGTCCGCCGCGCAGGCAGGCCACGTTCGCGTCATCGAGTTCACCAACGACATGATCAGTTGCATGAACGCCGCGGACTGCATTGTGTCGATGGGTGGCTACAACACCGTCTGCGAACTCCTCACGCTCGGCAAACCCGCCGTCGTGGTGCCGAGAGCGCGTCCGGTCGCCGAGCAGCAGCTTCGCGCGGAGCGTATGGCCGATCTCGGACTGTTCCGCGCCATCCCGGAGGAGCAGTTGGAACCGGTCGCGCTGCGCAAAGCTGTCGAGACGGAACTGGCCCGCGGCGCCGATCCCGAATCCCCTTCCCAATTGCTCGACATGGGAGCGCTGCCTCGCATCCGCGCCATTGTGCAGGCACAGGCCGAAGTTCCGCTCCCGGCGCTTGCTCCGTTCGCTCTTCCCGAGGGGGTTTACTAAATGCCCATCGCGAACAAACCGAAAATCGCCTATCTCGTGAAAACGTATCCGCGGCTCTCGGAGACCTTCATCCTGAACGAAATTCTGGGCCTGGAGCGGCTCGGGTTGGATCTGCATATCTTCTCGCTTCGCCGCCCTGGGGCCGAAGCCGTGCATCCAAAGGTCGCTCAGGTGAAGGCCCCGGTCACTTACGTTCCAGGTCTCGGGCTGCGTTCCTACCCCGCGGATGCCGTACGCGTGATGTGGCATCACACTCGATTTGCGGTATCCAGACCAAATCACTACCGCGGCGCCGCCCGCTTCGCGCGCAGCCAGGGGTCCCAGCATCCGTTGAAGGATTTCCTGCAGGCCGGCTATCTTGCCGGCGTGCTGCAGACGCAAGGATTCTCCCACTTACACGCGCATTTTGCCAACTTACCCACATCCGTGGCAGAGATAGCCAGCCGGCTCAGCGGAGTCCCGTATAGCTTCACGGCCCACGCAAAGGATATCTACCTCTCCCCGGCCGCCGATCTCCGCCGGAAGATGGCGGGAGCCAAATTTGTTCTTACCTGCACCGGATACAACGAAAGTTACCTGCGCGGGATCCATCCCGGCGCGCCCGTGACGGTGGCCTATCACGGAATCGACGTAGGGCTGTTTGGCGCGGTTCCGCTGGCCAGGCCGGCCGCGCGGCCGCGGATCCTGAGCGTCGGAAGGTTCTGCGAGAAGAAAGGTTTCCCCGATCTGATCGACGCTTGTAAGATACTCCGGGATCGCGGGCGCGACTTCGAATGCCGGATCATCGGCTTCGGTCCACTCGAAGCGGAACTCAGAAAGCGGATCGAGTCGCTTGGGCTTTCTTCCATGGTCCGGATCGAAGGCCAGATGACCCAGTCCGAACTGGCGCGCGAGTACCAGTCCGCGCGGATGTTCGTTCTTCCTTGCCGGATCACCGAACGCGGCGACCGCGACGGGATTCCCAACGTTCTTCTTGAGGCGATGGCTTCGCATGTCCCCGTTGTGTCGACCCCCGTCTCGGGAATCACGGAGCTGATCCGCCCCGGACATAACGGGATCCTCGCTTCAGAACGCGACGTGACGGCTCTCGCCGAAGCGATGGACTTATTGCTCGAAGACGAAGTTCTCGCCGCGCGTCTTGGCGCACAGGGCCGGGAGACGGTGCTCGCCCACTTCGAAATGTACACGAGCTCCAAACGCATCTTCGATATTTTCGCCGCACATGTCGGCGGACAGCGCCCCAACCAGCGCACAGGAGGAAAAGAGGTGCTCGATGCCCGGGCGTAATCCATCCTTTCGCGAGTTAGTCGGCGGCTTCCTCCGGCTGTTCCGCGCATTTCGTCCCGAGGTCGCGCGTCAGAAGAAGCTGTTCGCCGCCGCTTCCGCCGCCGTCCTGATGAGCGCCGTCTTTCAACTTCTCGAACCATGGCCGCTGAAGTTCATTTACGACCAGCTCTTTGGCGCCTTCGGGCATCACCACGCGCGGACCGCCTGGTTCCTCGCCGGCTGGAGTCCGGAGCAGATCATCAGTTCCGCGGCGGCGGCGATGATTCTGATGGCGGGTCTGGGGGCGCTCAGTAACTACCTGAATTCCGTATTGTTGGCCGTGGCGGCATCGCGTGTGCTGGCCGACGTCCGCCTGAAGCTGTTCTCCCATATTTCGCACCTGTCCATTTCGTTCCACAACCGCAGCCGGACCGGCGACCTCACGGCGCGGGTGATTTTCGATATCGACCGGATTCGCGAAGTGCTGGTTACTTCCGTGGTGCCATTCGTCTCTTACGGCCTGACGCTGGTGGCAATGCTTGGCGTCATGTTCTGGATGAACTGGCGCCTTGCGCTGATCGCACTCATCACGTTTCCGCTTTTCCTCCTGGTCGTGACGCGGCTCACCCGTAAGATCCGCGAAACCACCCGCGTCCAGCGCCAGAGAGACGGCGTGATGGCTGCGACCACGTCCGAGGTGATCGGCTCGATCCGCGTCGTGCACGCCCTCTCGCTGCAGGACTTCTTCAGCCGGAGTTTCTCCGCATCGAACACGCGGAGTCTGCGTAGCGGCGTCGAGACAGTACGTCTGTCGGCCAGCCTCGAGCGAACCGCCGAGTTACTCGCCGCCTCAAGCGGCGCAATGGTTCTTTGGGCCGGCGCCCATGCCGTGCTCGACAAAGCCATCACCCCGGGCGAACTGATCGTGTTCCTCAGCTATCTTCGGACAGCCTTCAAGCCTCTTCGGCAACTCGCTAAGTACATGGGCCAGATGGCCAAGGCCGTGGCTTCCGGGGACCGCGTCCTCGACCTGCTGCACACGGAGGCGGAAGTCAAAGACAGTCCCGGCGCCGTGGAAGCGCCGGCCTTTCACGGACACATCCGCTTTGAGAACGTGCGTTTCGCCTACGAAAACGGCAAGACCGTCCTCGACAACGTAAGCTTCGAGGTGCAGCCCGGCGAGCGTGTCGCCATCGTAGGCGACTCGGGCAGTGGTAAGTCCACCCTCGCCGGGCTACTGCTCCGGTTTCACGATCCGCAGCAGGGACGCATCCTGATCGACGGAGTACCGATCGACCGCTTCACCATCGAATCCCTGCGGCGGCAGATCAGCGTCGTTATGCAGGAGAGCGTCCTGTTTGCCGCCTCCGTGCGCGAGAACATCGCCTTGGGCGTTCCGTCGGCTGACAGGGAGGCTGTCGAGGAAGCGGCACGGATCGCAAATGCACATGAGTTCATCTCCCGGATGCCGGAGCGGTACGAGACACAACTTGGCGAGCGAGGCGCGACGGTCTCCGGCGGCCAGCGGCAGCGCATCGCCATCGCGCGGGCCGCGATCCGTCAGGCCCCGATCGTGCTGCTGGACGAGCCGTCCACCGGGCTCGATGAAGCCGGAGCGCGCGAGGTGGAGGCCGGGCTTCAGCGCCTGTGGCGCGGGCGAACCACCATCCTCATTACCCACGATCTGGACGCAGCGCGCGAAGCCGGCGTCATCCTCTACGTTGCACAGGGCCGGATCGCCGAGCGCGGAACGCACGACGAGCTCATGGCTCGCAACGGAAGATACGCGCAAGCCTACCTCCGGCGCCGCCGGGAGTCCGGCGCGCCATCGGAAAGGATGGTGGCGGCCGATGCGTAATGCCAATGAGCCAGTCACGCGGCTGTGGATCCTGCGCCACGCGGTAAGCACCTATAACCGCCAGGGTCGCTTTCAGGGATCCTCGAACAGCTCGCACCTCACCGAAGAAGGCCTCAACGACGCGCGGCGGGCCGGGGAAGCACTGGCCGGCATCCCGTTTGACGCCGTGTACACAAGCCCGCTGTCGCGCGCCATCGAAACCGCGGGCGCGGTGACCGCGGCGCGCAAACTTGCAGTGCCCGTCATTTCGCATTCCGCCTTGGCCGAAATAAGCCTGTTCGGCTGGGAGGGCCGGCGGTATGCCGAGATCTGTGACTCATGTCCCGATCAATATGGCGACTGGGTTCACGCACCCGCGCTGTTTTCGCTCGAAGATGAGCGAGGTGCGCGGCGCTATCCCGTTCGTGAGGCATTTGACCGCGCCCGCGGCCTGGCAGCCGAATTGACAGGCCATCATCCGGGCAAAGATGTCTTGGTAGTTACTCACAACGGAATGGGACGGGCGCTGCTGCTGTCGGCGCTCGGACTTGGGCCGGAGTCATTTCACACGATTCAGCAAAATAACCTAGGAGTAAGTGTCCTCGAATATCCCTCCGGCGAACGGGAGTCACGGCTTCGGGTCCTCAACGCCACCGGCTACATCCGCGCCCGGCTCCCGAAGCCCAAGTCCGGTGCGATCGGGGTTCGCGTAGTTCTTGCGCCGGACATGGACCGGCGCCAGGCTTCCGGCTGCCTGAACGGCGCCGAGCGCGTCGAAGCCTGTTCGGAAGAATGCGGCAGGTTGATCGCCGGACTCCCGCTTCCCGGCGCCCGGCCGCTGACAACCGTCGCCCTGGCCGGCACGGCGAACGAACTGGACGGTGTGCTGGCTCGGCTGCCGCGCCTGCCGGCGCCGTTGGTGCGCGCCGCAAGGCTCGAACCCGGCCGTTTCACAGTGGTGCATTATGCCGGACCGCATTCGCCGGCGGCGCTGCTGGCCCTGAATCTGTCGATTCCCGGTCCGGACGAGACCGGCATGGAGTTTACCGCATGAAAATTCTTGTCACCGGCGCGGCCGGGTTCATTGGATTTCACCTCGCCCAGCGTTTACTGCGCGAGGGGCATGAAGTGGAAGGGGTTGACAACCTGAACGAGTATTACGACGTAACTCTGAAGTTGGCGCGGCTTGAACGTCTGCGCCCGCTCCCGGGCTTTCGGTTCCATCGTCTCGATGTGGCGGATACGCCAGCCGTTGAGCGCCTGTTTGTCTCGCAGCGGTTCGACACCGTGGCGCACCTGGCCGCGCAGGCGGGTGTCCGCTACTCAATCGAGAATCCTCACGCTTACGTCAGGGCCAACCTCGCCGGGTTTGTGAACATCGCCGAAGCATGCGCCCAGGCAGGAGTTGGGCACCTTGTCTTCGCCTCGTCGAGTTCCGTATATGGCGCAAACCGAAAGGCGCCGTTCTCTACGCGGGATAACGTCGACCATCCGGTGTCGCTCTACGCCGCAACCAAGAAGTCCAATGAATTACTCGCTCATTCCTACAGCCACACTTACGGACTGCCGGTAACCGGCCTGCGTTTCTTCACCGTCTACGGGCCTTGGGGCCGGCCGGATATGGCCTACTTCAAATTCGCCGAGGCGATCGAGGCCGGGCGGCCGATCCCCGTCTACAACCACGGCGACATGAGCCGGGACTTCACTTACATCGACGACATCGTAGAAGGCGTCGTGCGGGTACTGAACAACCCTCCCCGGCAGAGTTACTCCACTCTGCATCCGGAAGAATCGCTGAGCCAGGCAGTCTACCGGATCTACAACATCGGCAATCATCAGCCTGTACGGTTGTTGGATTTCATCGGTACGCTCGAACGGTGCCTTGGCAAAACGGCCGTGAAGCAGTATCTGCCGATGCAGCCGGGCGACGTGCCTTGCACCTATGCCGACACGGCGGACCTCGAGCGGGACACCGGCTTCCAGCCCGCGACGACCATCGAGGAAGGTCTCGCGAAGTTTGTCGAGTGGTACCGCAGTTACTTCGGCTACCGCCGGAGCGTGGCATGTTGAAGAGACTCCTCTTCAAGTGCGTGCTTCCCTTGTCGGCCATAGCCTGCCTGGGGTCATCTTCAACGGCGCGAGCGCAGCAGGCTGGGTCGGTTCGAGGAGTGGTGAGGGACCCGTCAGGCGCGGTCGTGAGCGGCACTGCTGTCACCGCGACTGGCGCGGCAGGGAAAATTTACTCCACCGTATCCAACCAGCAGGGCGAATATCAGATGCCGGGCATGCAACCCGGACGCTACACCCTGCATGCCGATCACGAGGGTTTCGCGCCGTTCGAAAGCCAGGAAGTAGAAGTAACTTCAGGCGCGGCCGCGCAACTGGACCTCCATTTGTTGCTGGCGGACGTTCAGAATCAGGTCACCGTGAGCTCGCAGGCCGACTCGCTCAGCGTCGATCCGGCCGACAACGCGAACGCGATTGTTCTCACCGGAGACGACCTCGACACCCTGCCGGACGATCCGGACGACCTGCTTACGGACCTCAAGGCCATCGCCGGACCCGGCGCCGGCGCCATGACAAGCCAGGTGTTTCTCGACGGCTTCAGCGGCGGAAGGCTTCCGCCGAAGGACTCGATCCGCGAAGTGCGTATCAATCAGAACCCGTTCTCGGCCGAGTACGACACGCTGGGCTACGGGCGAATCGAAGTGTTCACGAAGCCCGGCGCGAACGCCGTTCACGGCTCCGTGTCGTATCGGATGAGCGATGCTGCCATGAATTCGCGAAATCCTTTGGCCGGCATCAAGCCGCCTTACCGCTCGCAGCAGGGCGACGGCGACGTCGGCGGTTCCCTCGGCAAGCGGATGTCCTGGTTTGTGGACTTTGAGCGGCGCGACGTGCAGGACAACGCCGTGGTGAGCGCCACGGCGCTGACACCGTCGTTGCAGCCCTACGCCGTGAGCGAGGCCGTCATGGCTCCGTTTGCCAGCACCACGGTGGACCCCCGCCTCGATATTCAACTCAACGGCAGTAATACGCTGACGATTCGCTATAGCTGGTTCGGAACCGGCGTGGTGAACGACGGCATCGGACAGTTCGCGCTGCCTTCCGCCGGCTACGACCTCCACACCGCGCACCATACCGTCCAGATGACGGAGACGGCCGTGATGGGGCCGAACACTGTCCTCGAGACCGGCTTCCAATTCAACCGCGATCAGATCGCTTACCAGACGGCCTACGGCCAATCCTCGCTGCGAGTGCTCGATTCGTTTACCGGCGGCGGGTCGCCCATCGGACCATCGGCAAACGTGACCGACGGTTACGAGTTACACAGCTATGCGTCGCTGAATAGGGGAAATCACCAAATCAAGTTCGGCGGCCGAGTCAGAGAAACCCAGTTACAAGATACGTCCTTCCGTAACTTCGGAGGTACCTACATCTTCGCGGGCGGTGTCGCGCCGGAACTTAACGCTCTCAACCAACCCGTGGTCGCCCCCGGCGGCCTTCCGGTCGATGTGACGCTGACCTCGCTCGAGAACTACCAGCGGACCCTGCAGCTTCAGAACGCCGGATACTCGGCGAGCCAGATTCGCGCGCTGGGCGGAGGGCCCTCGCAATTCATGCTCAACAGCGGCATCCCTTACGCGGCCCTGTCGGAAGCCGATGCGGGACTCTTCGTGCAAGACGACTGGAAGTTACGTCCGAATCTCACCTTAAGCGGCGGACTTCGGTACGAATTGCAGTCCAACGTATCCGACTGGCGCGACATCGCCCCGCGCTTCGGCTTGGCCTGGTCGCCGGGCAAGCACGGCAAAACCGTGATCCGCGCCGGCGGTGGCGTATTCTATGACCGCATCCCGGCAACGATCGCCCTCGACGCGATGCGCTTTTCAGGTGCGCTGCAACAGCGGTACGTCGTACGGCATCCTCTGTTCTATCCGGCGGCTCCGCCGGCATCGGCGCTGACCGGCCCGGGCGTCGTCCAAATCACGAAGCAGTTGGACCCGAATCTGCAAGCGCCGGCGCTGATGCAGGCGGCCCTGAGCGTGGAGCGGCAATTGAGCCGGAAGACGATCCTGTCCGCAACGTTTATCGACTCCCACGGAGATCACCTCCTTCGTTCGCGCGACATCAACGCCCCCCTGCCGGGAACTTACCCCGCGGGGCAGCCGCAAAAAGGCCTGCGGCCTTATGGCCCGAACGACATTTACCAGTATGAGTCGGCCGGCATTTTCAACCAGCAACAGCTTCTGATTAACCTTTCCCGCCGCATGACCAATGGGCTGAGCATCTTTGGTTACTACGCCTGGACGCATGCCATGAGCAATACGGACGGCCCGAACTGGTTCGTGTCCAATCCGTACAATGCAAACGCAGACTATGGCCGTTCCGCCTACGACATTTCACACAGCGTCGTGGTCGGGGCGACTTACTCGGGGCCTTTCCATATCCTCTTCAGCCCGTTCTTCATCGCGCGGTCGGGAGCGCCGTTTGACATTACAACCGGTACAAGCCCCTACGGCGACCTGTTGTTCAACGCGCGGCCTGCTTTCGGCAGTTCGGCCGGCGCTCCCGGTGTCATGCCGACACCGTTCGGTCTCTTCGAGACCAGTCCGGCTGCGGGCGCGGCGCTGATTCCGCGGAACTATGGCACAGGCCCGATGTTCGTGACCTTGAACATGCGCATCAGCCGGACGTTCGGTTTCGGATCGACCGAGCGACGAACCCACGGGAAGAAGTCCAAGAAACGCGCGGAGGCCGAAGGAATGATTGTCGCTGCGCCGTCCGGGTCGGTCGCCGAGGGCAAAGTGCACGATGCCTCCACCGATCACCGCTTCAACCTGGTTGTCGCCGTAATCGCACGAAACTCTCTTAACCGGTTCAACCCCGGGCTGCCGGTCGGTAACCTGAGTTCGCCGCTTTTCGGCGTCTCTAACTGGATGGCTTCACCCGCCGGGCCGATGAACGCCATGTACGGCGACAACCGCCGCATCTTCCTTCAGCTAAAACTGCGGTTTTAGATCCTTGCCCCTGACAGCGGTTGAAACTGCGCGGTGAAAAAGAATGTCGAGCCGTGGCCCGCACGGCTCACGGCCCAGATCCGGCCGCCCATGGCTTCAACCAGGCGGCGGGCGATCGCAAGACCAACCCCGGCGCCGCCAAATTTACGCGAAGACGACGTGTCGGCTCTTTCGAATGGTTCGAAGATGATGTCGAGTTTATCGGCAGGGATGCCGATGCCCTCATCTTGCACGGAAAATAGCATCCCAACGGCGGAAGACGAGGAAGCGGACGACGGATCAAGCATGACCTTCACCGATATCGTGCCCTTCGAGGAGAACTTGACCGCGTTGCCGATAAGGTTTGCCAGAACCTGTCCTAAACGCAGCGAATCCCCCACGACGATCGGCGGAACCCCGGCCTCGACCCGGGTCTTGATCGTAAGCCCCTTCTCCGCGGCGGCGGCCGCAAACAGACCGGTTGCATCATGCAAGCAGTGGGCGACGTCGAACGGGGCGGCGTGGAGGACGGTGGCGCCCTCGGATAGACTCGCCAGATCCAGCAACTGTGACATGAAGGCCAGCAACGCCTCGGTCGATTCCGACAGCACGCGAAGGTATGTATCGCGTTCCGGATCGTTCGGCGACTCGCGGAGTAAGTACGCCATGCCCAGAATTCCGTTCATCGGCGTGCGGAGTTCATGGCTCATGTTATTGAGGAACTCGTTCTTGGCGCGTTGCGCGGCTTGCGCGCGCCGCTGGGCCTCGGCCACCATCGCCGCAAGCCGCTTGTTCTCCGTGATATCTTCCTTCACCGCGAAGTAGTGCGTGATTTTCCCTTCATTGTCGCGCACCGGGGCGATCACCGCAGACTCCCAGAATAACCCGCCGTCCTTCCGCTTGTTATGAAACTCGCCGCGCCACTCGCGCCCGGCGGTAAGTTCGGCCCACATCGCGAGATAGCCCTCGGGCGGCGTTTCTCCTGACTTGAGAATCCGCGGGTTCTTTCCCACGACTTCATCGCGCGAGTAACCTGTCGTCGCGGTGAATTTGGGATTGACGTATTCGATGTCGCCGTGGGCGTTCGTAATGACAATCGAGATCGGACTCTGCTCGGCGGCGAGCGCGAAAATCTTCAGACGCTCCGCCGCTTCGTGCAGAGATGTGACGTCGAAGCACGTCATCGTGAAGGATGGAGTGGCGGAAGATGCCGGAGTCGTAGTGTTAATTACCCAACGATACTCGCCGTCGCGGCGGCGAAGGCGGTATTCGCAGTGAAAAGGTTCGCCCGTTTCGAGGGCCTTGGAGAGCGCGTCGCGGCAGGCGCCCCGGTCCGATGGATGGACCCATTCGAGCCAGGATGTCCCGAGGAGGGCCTCTACGGGCTGTCCGAAAAATGCTGCCGCGGCCTCGTTCACAACGGTGTAGGCGCCCGCTGAATCGACGGTCCAGCACAGGGACGGTAGGATGGCGCTGTCGGGCGATCCCACTGAGAGGCCGAAATAGCTCCGGAAAGGCATTCAGTCGCGTGTCTCGCCCAGTCTATCAAGGGTTTGCGGCCCCGTGTCACGCCACTTCCGGCACGAGGACGGCCGGCGCGTCTGACCTCCCGTGAGGCCTACCGTCTGTAGGACAAGGGAAAATCCGGTGGGGCCGCAACGTTGACCCGGAAGACCCATTCGTGGCGGCACGGACCGGGAAGTGACAGCAGTTTTGGGCCGCGCCGGACGAAGTCCTTGGGAGCCTCGAGCTCGCACCGGCATGCCAGATCCCTCCCAATAGTCCGAACCGGCGCATACGGCTTGGGGCCCGCGTAACCCGGTCGCCGGACCAACGCAGGGGTCTTCTTACGGGTTGTACAGGTCGGCGATGCGGTATGTCCGGAATTCTGGAATCGCCGCGTGCAGAGAGTACAAAAAGTTACCCGAAGGATCCACTTCAAACGTATTCGAAGTGTTCGAGGGCACAATCCACCCGCCGCCGAACTGATAGTTACCGTCGGGTAGAAACTGCGCCGACCCCAACGCAAACGAAAACGCGCCTAAGTCGACGTTCACGGTAAGGGTGGCCGTCATGGCCTTTTCGTCGACAAGCAGCACTTGGCCGCGGCTGTGCGCGTTCGGATCCACCGCTTCGCGCAGGTTCCCGTCGTCGTATACCGTGAGCACCGTTTCGTCCCCGGGAACAAAGTCAGGATCATGCTGGTGGGAAAACCACGGCGACGGATCGGAGGAGATCATTTGAAAATCGCCGTCCGGGCCGAGCCGCCAGAGCACGTCGCCGTTGCCCTTGCCGTCTTCGTAGTCGAGCTTCATCACCCAGTCCTGGTGGCGGCTGGAGTAGAGTAAGTTGCCGTCGTCGAGATACTGCAGGGCGTTTCCGTGCACCCAGTCGTTCGCCTTTGCGGCGAGGTGATAGGGAGGACAGCCCGAACCAGGACAGGTTTCCCCAAGCGTCGCCATGCGGTGCGGATCGAGATGGTCGAAAGCATCCCACGTCCACGCCACCTGTAAGTCCTGGTCCAGCGCGATGATTAAGTCGCCGATCACATCAACCGGACCCGGACCCTGCACGTTGGTCATGATCTGCTCGGTGCTTCCCAGTAACACCACCCCGCCGCCCGGCAGCGACCGGGCGTCATGATGGAACCCGGTGATGTTGCGGACGCCAAGCGCGGTAAGTTGCTCGTTGATCCGTTCCGCGTTGGTTTCCCTGAGCGTCGTGCCGGCCACATCGAACTCGCGGAAAATCTGGTCAACCGGCGCGCCGCTCGGGTTCCACGTAAGGCTCAGGAATCGCCCGCCCTGTTCAGGCTGGGTAAGGAACGTAATCGGTGTCACGTAATACCAGACCAGGTTACCTGCGAGGTCCGTGGCGAAGGACGGACCGTACAAGTTGCTATGAAGCAGTAATCCGGTGGAAGTGGGGGGAGCGGGTTGAGAGATAGTGAGAGCCGGAGGAGTGAATTGTGAGGACGGAGTAGTCAGAGATAATTGCGGCCCGGTCTGTTCGCCGTTGGGAGTCTCGATGACGTGGTTCACCAGGTAAGTAGTATCGGGACGGAGTCCGGCAAGATAGAAATTCATCGTTGTCGGCGCGGGACAAGACGTAAAGGGAACCCCTTGCCGCACCGGATGGTGCGAGGAAGAAGCAATGATTCGCCTTCTCTCCGGGCAGGGCGGGCTGCAGTTCTGGTACGGGGTGAAGTGGGCGGCATCCCCGGGCGCCTGAAACTCCACGCGCATCCTCGCGCCCGCCGCGCAAACCGGAGCGCTGTAAAGAAAAACCAGAGGATTGGCCGTGGGCGAAATCACGGGATCCGAACCCGTGACGGCCGGAATGAATGGATAGGACAGCGTGGAAACGGCGGTCGACTGCGTGTTGTTGTCCCTCGCCGTCACCTCGATCTGGTAAGTTCCCTCCGCGAGAGAGGCCGTCCAGTTGAGCTGGTTCGACGGGCTGAAATCGCGGATGACGCGCAGGGGAAGATCGGGCCGGGCGACGCGGAAGCGGTATGAGAACGAGCCCGTTCCGCCGGAAACGATCGCCGTGAATCCGACGAGTGTGCCGACCGGTGCGGGGGCCGGAACGGAGGGCGCCAGCACGACGCTCAGCGATTGGGCAGAGACGGACAGCGAGGCGATCAAGAACAGGAAAAGCGAATTCCGAAATCGAAGGACGGGCGCCACACTTCCAGGGTAGTGCTTCGAAGGCCGGAGCGAGGACTCAGGTTTTAGATCCGCCACAAACGCGTCCGAATCAAAGAAAACCGATGGCCGGTTCGACGGCTACAAGAACACAGTGAGAGGAGAATTCCGATGCGAGTTACAAGAATGTTGGCCCACGCCGGGGTTGCTGCTGCGTTCGCGCTGCTGCAGACCGCCGCTTACGGCCAAACGAAACAGATGATGTTTGGTACCACCTCCGTCAGCCTCAGTTTCGCCGCGGTGGATGCGCTGGGAGGGCTGGGCGTTGCGATCGCTGCCGTCGGTCCAGGGCAGTTGAACGGCGCCACGGCTTCGTTTCCGATCACCGCGGGCGAGTTGGATTTGACGACCGCAAAAGGCGAGATATTCCATTCCGGCGGCCTGTCATTCACTGCGGGCGGCTCAGTAGTCCAGCTCTTCAATTTCACCATCGACACAACGTCGAAGCCGATGCTGACTGGCGCGGTCGCTGTCAACGGCACGCTGCTGGGCCGCCTTCCCCTGTTCGATCTCGAGTTGGCCGGTGTAAGTCTGCCGATTCAACCGGCCTCGGGCTATGGACTCACGCTCACAAACGTCGCTGTTACCCTCGACGCCGCCGCCGGCGCTCTCAATAAGGTCTTCAACGTGAGCGCCTTCCTTCCGGGAATGTCCATCGGAACTGCAACGGTCAAGACCGCCGTCCTCGGCCCGTTCACAAACTGAGCCCTCAAGCCGCAACCAGCCCGTGCGGGTCGATCACGAACTTCTTCGCCGCACCCTTGTCGAAGTCGCGATATCCCGCCGGCGCCTGGTCCAGCGAAATCACCTGCACATTCACCGCTTTGGCGATTTCCGTCCGTCCGTGAAGAATCGCCTGCATGAGTTGACGGTGGTATTTCATCACCGGGCACTGACCGGTAAAGAACGAGTGCGAGCGCGCCCAACCCAGTCCAATGCGGATCCCGAGGACGCCGGACTTGGCGCCGGCGTCGGCGGCGCCGGGATCATCAGTGACGTACAGGCCGGGAATGCCGATGCCCCCGCCCGCGCGCGTCACTTCCATCAGCGAGTTGAGAACGGTGGCGGGTTGTTCCGTCGCACTCGCCGCACCGTGGCCGCGCGCTTCAAAGCCGACGCAGTCCACCGCCGAGTCGACTTCCGGCACGCCCACAACCTGGGCGATCTGTTCCCCCAAAGACGCCTTCTGCCGCAGGTCGATCGTCTCGCACCCAAAGCTACGCGCCTGCGCCAGCCGCTCGGGAATCATATCGCCCACAATCACAACAGCCGCCCCCAGCAGGCGGCACGCTTCCGCGCACGCCAGGCCCACCGGCCCCGCGCCCGCTACATACACAATCGAGCCTGGGCCCACGCCCGCCGTCACCGCGCCGTGGTAACCCGTCGGGAAAATGTCGGACAGCAGCGTCAGGTCGCGGATGCACGACATGGCCTGCGCCTTATCCGGGAACTTGAGTAAGTTGAAGTCGGCATACGGGCACATCACATATTCGGCCTGCCCGCCCACCCAACCCCCCATATCGACATAGCCGTACGCCGCGCCCGGCCGCGCCGGGTTCACGTTCAGGCACACCCCCGTGTTGCGCTCCTTGCAGTTCCGGCATCGCCCGCACGCGATGTTGAAGGGTACTGACACAAGGTCGCCCACTTTCAAAAACTCCACGTCGCGCCCGGCTTCAAGGATTTCCCCGGTGATCTCGTGGCCCAGGATAAGGCCGTGAGGTGCGGTCGTGCGGCCCCTCACCATGTGCTGGTCGCTCCCGCATATGTTCGTCGTCACCACCTTCAGGATTACCCCGTGTTCGCACTTCCGCGAACCGAGTGCCAGTTTCGGAAAATCGATGGATTGAACTTCCACCTTGCCCGTCCCCATGTAAGCCACGCCGCGATTCGATGCCATAATTGCTCCTCCTCTGTCTTCCGTTCTTGCGCAGGCATCACATCACAACCGGAGCACAGTTTCAAGTGGCTCCTCACTCCTGCCTCCTCACCCCTGACCTCCTTCGCCGCAAAATTCCGCTGTATCCTGATTGGAGGTCACTGCGCGTCTGACAGGGGGTCGGACGTCCAGATGGGAACAGGACGTGCCAGGGGGGAAAGTGGATCTGGTGTTGGAGGGAATTCGTGCGGCCGCGGGACCGGAAAGGGAAGCCCGGCGCGCCGTTAAGCTGGGAACACTGACCGTATCGGTCATCGTCCCGGTTCACAATGACCGCGGGCATCTGAGCCAGTGCCTGGCGGCGCTGCTGAATGGGTCGGTGCGTCCGGCCGAACTTGTCGTCGTCGACGACGGCTCCGAGCCGCCGGTCGATGCTGCGTCGTTGCCGGAAGGCTGCCGCTTGCTTCGTCGGCAACACCAGGGATCGTATGCGGCGCGAAACGCCGGCGTGGAGTCGGCACGCGGCGACGTCATCGTCTTCGTCGACTCCGATTGCCTCGCCCACTCCGTCGCGGTCGAGCGGATGATCTCGGCGCTGGAGCGGGATCCGGAGTTAGCCGCCGTGTTCGGGGCCTATGACGACGCGCCGGGCTGCACGGATTTTGTCTCGCAATTTCGCAACCTGCTCCATGCCTACACGCCACTAGCGTCCGGCTATAAGTCCCACAGGTTCAACTGGTTATAAATTCCACCCAATTTTTCTTGGGACTCTGCGTCGTGGAAGGCCTGTAGAATGGGCAGTTGCTCGAACAGCGTGACGCTTAGGACCTGTAGGATTTCG
>DAIDIH010000296.1 GCA_027459465.1 Bryobacterales bacterium
GTTCCCGCGGACGAACATACCGGATTACTTCATGAGCTGGGGCGAGTATGAGAATTTTGTGAACTTACTCATCCAGACGCACTGTATCGACAACGCGAAGAAGATCTGGTGGGATATCCGGCCGCATCCGACGTTTTCGACGCTCGAGTTCCGGATCTGCGACCTGCCGATGCGCGCGGAGGAGACGATTGCGCTGGCGGCGCTGATACAGGCGACGGTGGCGAAGTTGTATAAGCTGCACGCGGCGAACCAGGGGTTCCGGTTGTACCGGCGGGCGCTCATCATGGAGAACAAGTGGCGGGCGTTGCGGTACGGGCTGGACGGGAAGCTGATCGATTTCGGGAAGCGGACCGAAGTTCCGCTGCGCGACTTGATGGAGGAGTATCTGGCGCTGGTGGACGATGTGGTGGATGAGTTAGGCTCGCGGGAAGAGATTGGATATGTGCGGCGGATGCTTGAGGACGGGTCGGGCGCGGACCGGCAGTTGCGGGTGTTCCACGAGACCGGGGATTTGACGAAGGTTGTGGATTACATGATTGCGGAGACCGAGGCCGGGCTGTTCGATACGGCGCCGGCGGAAATGAAGGCGAACGGATGAGGGGGCGACTGGAAGGCGTGGCGTTCGATCCGGAGTTGACGCCGGGGGCGCGGAATGCGGTGCGGGTGTGTTTGCGGGTTGAGCCGTGGGAGAAGGTGACGCTGATCACGGATGAGGCCAGTCTCGAGATTGCGGCGAGCCTGGCGCGGGAGTTGCGGGAGGTTGGGGCGGCGAACCGGGCGTTTGTGCTCGAGGATTGCGCGAGGCGGCCGCTCGTGGATATGCCGCGCGAGATTCTCGAAGACATGGAGACGAGCCATGTAAGCATCTTCGCTGTGCGTGCGCAGGCCAATGAACTGAAGACCCGGATGCAGATGACGGACGTGGTGAACCGGCGGAAGATGCGGCACGCGCACATGGTGAACATCGACAAGCGGATCATGCTCGAGGGGATGCGCGCGGATTTTCTGAAGGTGGACGAGCTGAGCGTGAAAGTGTGGGAAGTGGCGACGGCGGCGCGGGTGATTCGCGCGGCGACGAAGGCGGGGACGGAGATTCGCGCGGAGCTGACGCCGAATTATAGGTGGATCAAGACGAGCGGGATTATTAGTCCGAATAAGTGGGGAAATCTTCCGGGCGGAGAAGTATTTACGACGCCGCTGGAAGTGAACGGGGTGTTTGTCATTGACGGGGTTGTGGGGGACTATCTGTGCGATAAGTACGGCGACCTGCGGGAGACGCCACTGAGGATACGCGTGGAGAGAAACCGGCTGGTGGAGGCGGAGTCGGCGAACCAGGAGCTGCGCGAGGAGTTCTGGCGGTACACGCATACGGACGAAAACAGCGACCGGGTGGGCGAGTTTGCGATCGGGACGAACATCGGCGTGCACGGGGTTATCGGGAACATCCTGCAGGACGAGAAGCTGCCGGGAATTCACATGGCGTTCGGCAATCCGTATGGCGCGCACACGGGCGCGGACTGGTATTCTTCGACGCATATCGACGTGGTGGGGCGGGAATTCGACATCTGGGCCGACGACCGGCAGATCATGGCCGGGGGACGGTTTCTGATTTCGTGAGGGCCGGCGCGCGGCGATGATCCCGGAGTTGAGGCGCGAGTTTAACCGGCGGTGGACGCCGGAGTTATACCGGAAGTTTCTCGATACGATCGACCGGCGGAGCGGGACGCACGTGAAGTTCCGCAATTCGGAGACGCCGTGTTTCTTCGAACGGGCGTTGCTCAAGAGGATGGCGCGGGCGGGCGCGGAGATGGTGGCGCAGTTACTGGCGGACGGTAAGTATCTTGAGCGTGCGGACGCGGCGATTCCGGCGCGGTGGCGGATTCCGAACGAGGCGCCGCATCCGATGTTCATTCAGGCCGATTTCGGGCTCGATGAGCGGCTGGAGCCGAAGCTGGTTGAGATACAGGGATTTCCGTCACTGTACGCGTTTCAGCCGATGCTTGGGGACGCTTACTGCGAGGTGTTCGGGCTGGAGGGGTTGGAGCACCAGCTACATCCGCAGTATTGGGAAGTGATGCAGCAGGCGATCTGCGCGGGGCACGACCCGGCGGAGGTGGTGCTGCTCGAGATCGACCCGGAGGAGCAGAAGACGCTGCCGGATTTCCGGCTCACCGAGAAGTTTTTCGGCGTGCGGACGGTGAACCTGCGGGACGTGGAGCAGCGGGGCAACCGGCTTTATCATGACGGGGCGCCGATCCGGCGGATTTATAACCGGACGATATTCGATGAACTGGAGCGGAAGGGAGTGGAGCCTCCGTTCGATCTGCGCGCGGATCTAGACGTCGAGTGGGCGGGACATCCGAACTGGTATTTCAAGCTGAGTAAGTTCTCGATTCCGTTTTTGCGGCATGAGGCGGCGCCGAGGACGTGGTTTCTGGCGGAGATGGATGAGTTACCCGGGGACTTAGAGAACTATGTGCTGAAGCCGCTGTATTCGTTTGCTGGGTTAGGCGTGGTGGTGGGGCCGACGGCGGAGCAGGTGCGCGGGGTGGAGGCGAGTAACTATATTCTGCAGGAGCGGATCCGGTTCCGGCCGGTGATTGACACGCCGCATGGGATGACGCAGGCCGAGGTGCGGATCATGTACGTGTGGCTGGACGGGGCGCCGGGGCCGGAGGCGATGACGACGATTGTGCGGACGGGGCGGGGGAAGATGATGGGCGTCGATCACAACCGGGACATGGAGTGGGTGGGGGCGACGGCGGGTTTGTTTCCTGCTTGACCGGTCAGTGTCCCGAGTAGCCTTGCCAGAGGTATTCGAGGGCCTCGGGCAGGGTTTGCTGTTTCACCGCGCGGTCCGTGTGGCCGGCGTTGCGGGCGAAGACGAACTGGTAGTGATAGCCTTTGGCGGCGAGGACGCGGGCCATGTTTTCGTTGGCGGCGACCCAGTCGTGCATGTTGTCGTGCATGAGGTTGGGGAAGTAGAGGTCGCGGTCGCCGACTTCCATCCAGATGCGGATGGGTTTGACGGGTGAATTCGGGATGAGGTGTTCGTGGAACTCCCAGGCGCCGTGCGGCGTTTCGGGGTTCCAGGGCCATTGTTGATTGACGTAAGTGCCGGAATAAGTGAGGACGCGGTGGTAGAGTTCGGGGTGATACCAGGCCATGATGAGCGCGCAGGAACCGCCGGAGGAACCGCCCATGGTGGCGCGGCCGTCGGGGTCCTTAGTTAGCTTGACGTTGTACTGCTTTTCGACGAGAGGGAGGACTTCGTGCTCTACGAACTCGGCGTAGCGTCCGGACATGGTGTCGTATTCGAGTCCGCGCTCGCTGCCCTGGGCGTCGCCGCTGCCGTTGCCAATGGAGATGGCGATCATCACGGGGACGCGATGTTCGGCGATCAGATTGTCGAGGGCGAGGAAGAGGTAGTGGTCGGGTCCGTCGGCGCCGACGATGAAGGGTGCTTCCGTGCCAGGGACGTATTGCTTGGGGACGTAAACGGACACATGGCGCGTGTAGGGGGCGGGGTGGCTGGTGGTGACGATGAGACTCGCGGGGTTGGTGGGGTCGGGCGTGCCGAAGGTGTTGGGTTCGCGCGCGATGCCGGGATAGTACTTACTGTCGGCGGAGGGCATGGTGAAGGTGTAGATGGTTCCGTGGGGCACGTCGTCACGGACGGCCATTTCGGGCGCGGGGTTGTGCGTGGGGCCGATGATGAAGTTTCCGTCTTGGGTTGGCGGAGGGAGGGCGCCGTCGGGCAGGTCTTTGGCTTCAACGAAGCTGGGGGTGTGTGGATCGCGGGTGGGCGGCACGGGGCGTTGGCGGTGCTGAGGGGCGGGTGGCGCCTGGACGGGCGTTTGAGCCAGGGCGGCGAGAGGAATCGTGAGCGCGAAGAGGACGTGGCGAAGCATGACGATCCCAACTGGTGTATCACAGAGAGCGGGGCAGAATGAATCGGCGGACGTTTTTGAAGATGAGTTCAGCGGCGGCAGCGATGCCTGGTGGCGCGGCGAACGCGGGCGCGAGGCCGAACCTTTTGCTGTTGATGAGCGACCAGCACCGCGGCGATGCGCTGGGCGCGGACGGGAACAAGGCGATTGTTACGCCGAACCTGGATGCGCTGGCCGAGGGCGGCGTGCGATTCCGGAACGCGTTCTCTTCGACGCCGACGTGCACACCGGCGCGGGCGGCGCTGTTGACCGGGATGTCGCCGTGGAGCCACGGGATGCTGGGGTACGGGCGGGTGGCCGAGTATTATCCGGTGGAGTTGCCACGCCTGCTGCACGAGGCGGGCTACTACACGCTGGGGATCGGCAAGATGCACTGGACGCCGCAGCGGACGCTGCACGGGTTCGACCGGACGATTTTGGATGAATCGGGGCGGGAGGAGTCCGAGGGGTTCCGGAGCGATTACCGGAGCTGGTTGTTTTCCGAGATGCCGCTGGCGAATCCGGAGCCAAGCGGGATTAGCTGGAACGGGTATCAGGCGAAGGCATTTCCCTTGCCGGAGCGGCTGCACCCGACGGCCTGGATCGGAGAGACCGCGATCCGGTTCCTGAAGAGTTACCAGCGTCCGGAGCCGTGGTTTCTGAAGGTGTCGTTCGAGCGGCCGCACAGCCCGTACGATCCGCCGGCGCGGTGGCTGAACCGGTATGCGGACGCCGAGCTTCCGCCGGCGCGGGCGGGGAAGTGGGCGGATAAGTATAGGCCGATCGACCGGAGTTCGCCGGATATCTGGCATGGAGACATCGGGGCCGCGGGGGTGAGGGCGGCGCGCCAGGGTTACTACGGTTCAGTCAGTTTTGTGGATGAACAGATCGGGCGGATTTTGGAGACGCTGGATTCCCAGGGGCAACTTAGTAACACGGCGATTGTGTTTCTTGCCGACCATGGGGACATGCTGGGCGACGAGTATCTTTGGCGTAAGGGCTATGCGTATCAGCCGGCGGCGCGGATTCCGATGATCGTGCATTGGCCGGCGGGGCTGGGAGACGCGGGCAAGGGGCGGGTGATTTCGAACCCGGTTGAGATCCGCGATGTGCTGCCGACGCTGTTGGATGCGGCGGGAGTCGAGGTTCCGGAGGCCGTGGAGGGGCGGAGTCTGCTGGGACTGGCGCGGGGCGGCGGAAGCGGGTGGCGGGAGTGGATCGACCTGGAGCACGACATTGTGTACAACCCGGACAATCATTGGAACGCGCTGACGGATGGGGTTTGGAAATATGTGTATCTGGCGAACAGCGGACAGGAGCAGTTATTCCACTTGGCGGAAGATCCGTATGAGCTTACGGACCTTGCCGGTGAGGCGGGGTATGCGGCGGAGTTGAGTAAGTGGCGCGGGAGGATGATCGCACACTTGGCGCCTCGTGGCGCGCCTTGGGTTGTGAATGGCCGGCTTGGGGTCCGGCATACGAGCCAGTTGTATTCGCCGAATTATCCAGGGCCGGCGAAGCAGGTCAGGCGGTAAGGCCGTCGCGTTTCTGGAGCGCCTGGCGCAGGAACCACTCCTGCTTTTCGTGGATCTGGATGAAGCGGGTGAAGGTGTCGGCGGAGCCGGGGTCGTTCGCCGCGGTTGCGTCGCCGATCGCGTCGCGCATTTCCTTGATGACGGCGAGCGAGTTGGCGTGGGCCTCTTCGAGCATTTCGCGCATGGTTTGACCGGGCCGCGCGGAGTGGGCCGTGGCGGCCTCCTGCAGTTGGCGGAGTTCGATGATCGGGATGTCGTGGCCCAGGATGCGGATGCGTTCGGCGAATTCGTCGATCGTGCCGAGGGTTTGGCCGGCGAAGTCGTCGAACATGAGGTGCAGATCCCGGAACAGGGGGCCGAAGGTTTGCCAATGGTAGTGTTTGTGGTTCGCATAGAGGACGAACGCGTTGGCAAGTTGGCGCTGGAGGTGGGGAACGACCGCGCCGGTTCTATCCTTTTCGTGCGTGGCGGTTTTGACCGTCGTGCGTGTGCTGGACATTAGGGACCTCCTGATTCGGATCGTAGCAAGGGGGGCGGAGGAAGGTCCGGCACGGGACCGCATGAACGGAATGGCGCCGATCTCAGGGAGATGGCGCTATGATCTTTCTGTGGTCAGCCGCTTCTATGTGCACAACTTCCGGTGTCTGGGGAACTTCAACCTGGAGATCAAGGGTCAACCGTCGGTGTTGCTCATTGGGCAAAACGGTTGTGGGAAATCGTCGGTTGCATTTGCACTTAGAGTTTTGCAGCGGATTGCGAGGGGGGTGAACCGGGTTGGCGAACTCGTTGCGCCGAGCGACCTAGCCGGGGGGCGCACCGAGGCGCCGATGCGGTTTGAAATCGAAGCTGAGATTGGCGGGCGGTCCTATGCGTATGCGCTCGCTTTCGAGCTTCCGAAGGGATTCAAGGAACTCCGTGTGCGAGAGGAGCGATTGTCCGCGGCCGGCCAGACGATATACGACCGTAAGGAGGCGCTGGTAAGTCTAGCTAAGCGGGGCAAGAGCGGCGACGCGGAATTCCGGATCGACTGGCACCTCGTTGCCCTGCCGATCATACAGCAACAATCCGAGGACGACCCGCTGCGCGTGTTCAAGCAGTGGCTCGCCCGGATGCTGATTCTCAGGCCGACGCCCGCGCGAATTCCTGGGGAATCTGCAGAGGGTACGCTTGAGCCGAGTGAGGATGTGACTAACTTCGCCGCCTGGTTCACGGGCTTGCTCGCTCACACACCCTCTGCGTACGCTAAGATCGACGATTACCTGAAGCGGGTGATGCCGGACTTTAAGGACATCCAGAATCCGCTGGTAGGCAAGGATTCACGAAGCCTTGAGGTACATTTTGCCAAGGAGAGTGGCAGCCTGAGACTTGCATTCGACGACCTCTCGGACGGCGAAAAATGCTTCATGATTTGTGCTGTTGTTCTCGCTGCGAATCAGGCATACGGTCCGTTGCTGTGCTTCTGGGACGAGCCGGATAACTACCTGGCGCTTTCCGAGGTTGGACACTTCGTGCACGATCTTCGGCGCGCTTTCCAGCCGGGCGGACAGTTGATAGCGACATCGCACAATCCCGAGGCGATCCGGAGTTTCTCCGATGAGAACACGTTCGTGTTGTCCAGACGTTCTCACCTTGAACCGACGGTGCTTCGCCCGCTTGGGGAGGCAGGGATTGAGGGGGACCTCGTGGGCGCTCTGATTCGCGGTGATGTTAGGCCGTGAGCTGCAACGCGGAACTGCCCCATGTGCTCGTCATTCCGGAGGACGATGCTAACCGGCAGGTTGCGAATGGCTTTCAGCTTAGGCTCGATCCGGAGCGTGGCCGGAGGCTACAGGTGCTGCCTCCGGTGGGAGGATGGCGGAAGGTTCTGAGGACGTTTCAGCGGGACCACATGGCGGACATGAGACGTTATCCCGAGAGGATGGTGGTACTTCTCGTGGATTTCGATGGCGACAGCAATCGGTTGGGGAATTTTCAGGAGAACATCCCGCTGGACCTTGCCGATCGTGTCTTTGTCCTCGGCGCTTTCGGTGAGCCAGAGGATCTGAAGCGCGCCCGCCTCGGCACTTACGAGGAGATTGGGCGAGCGATGGCAGAGGAATGCCGCGCGGATGCCTACGGGATTTGGGACTGCGAACAACTTCGACACAACAAGGCGGAGCTGGGGCGACTGCGCGAGCGAGCGCGAGCGATTCTATTCTTAGCCTTCGAGGGCGCGCGAACGGGCGTGGGGGTGCGAGCGTGGTATGATCGATCGTGCGAACGAGAGTTCTGGGTGTAATTCCCGCCCGGTTTGCCTCCTCCCGTTTCCCTGGAAAACCCCTCGCCGTTCTTGCCGGTAAAACCATGCTGCAGCACGTGTGGGAACGCGCGCGGCAGGCGCGGTGTTTGAGCGAAGTGGTGGTGGCGACCGACGATGAACGGATCGCCGGGGCGGCGCGGAGGTTTGGGGCGCGCGCGGCGATGACGCGGGCCGATCACGCATCGGGCACGGACCGGGCCGCGGAGGTGGCGGCGGCCGACGATGCCACTCTCGTTGTCAACATTCAAGGCGATGAGCCGCTGATCGAGCCGGCGGCGATCGACGCGGCGGCGGAGGCGCTGCTCGAGGATGAAGCCGCGCCGATGGCGAGCCTGATGAAGCGGATCGAGGACGAGGCCGAGATCACGAACCCGAACGTGGTGAAGGTGGTGGTGAACAACGCCGGGGACGCGATTTATTTCTCGCGGTCGCCGCTGCCGTACTCGCGCGACGGGGAAGCGCGAGAATGTTTCAAACATATCGGGCTTTACGTGTACCGGAGGGAATTTCTGCTCGGGTATTCGGGGTTGCGGCTGGGGCCGCTCGAGCGCGCCGAACGGCTGGAACAGTTGCGGGCGATCGAGAACGGATACCGGATCCGGATGAAAGAGACAAGATACGAATCGCTCGGCGTGGACACGCCGGAGGATTTAGAGAGGGCCGAGGCGCGGCTGGCGGCCTTGGTGCGAGGGTGAAAGGCGGAGTGAGGGACGCATGACGAAATACATCTTCATCACGGGCGGCGTGGTTTCATCGCTCGGAAAGGGGATTGCGGCGGCCTCGATCGGCTGTCTGCTGGAGAGCCGCGGTCTGCGGGTGACGCTGCAGAAGTTCGATCCCTACCTGAATGTGGACCCCGGGACGATGAGTCCGTTTCAACACGGGGAAGTGTTCGTGACCGACGACGGCGCCGAGACCGACCTCGACCTGGGGCACTACGAGCGGTTCACGCACGCCCATCTTACGCAGAGCAATAACCTCACTTCGGGACGGATTTACGAGCGGATCATTTCGCGGGAGCGGCGCGGGGATTACCTGGGCAAGACGGTGCAGGTGATTCCGCACGTGACGAACGAGATCAAGGCGGCGGCGCGGAAGGTGGCCGAGGACGTGGATGTCGTGATCGTCGAGATCGGCGGGACGGTGGGCGACATCGAGAGCCTGCCGTTTCTGGAGGCGATCCGGCAGTTGCGGCACGAGATGGGGAGGGAGAACACAGCGTTCGTGCACGTGACGCTGGTGCCGTGGATTGCGGCGGCGCAGGAGTTGAAGACGAAGCCGACGCAGCACAGCGTGAAGGAGCTGCGGGCGATCGGTATTCAGCCGGATGTGCTGCTGTGCCGGAGCGAGAAGCCGCTGCCGGGCGAGATGAAGGAAAAGATCGCGCTGTTCTGCGACGTGGAAGAGAAGGCGGTGATCACGGCGAGCGACGTGAAGTCGGTGTACGAGGTGCCGCTGACGTTCGCCGAGCAGGGCGTGGACGAGATACTGCTTCATGTGCTGCACTTACAGGCCGGGCCGCGGAACCTGAGTAAGTGGACGGGGATGCTCGAGAAGATGCAGAACCCGGTGGACGAGGTGCGGATCGGGTTGGTGGGTAAGTATGTCGAGTATGAAGACTCGTATAAGAGCCTGAAGGAAGCGCTGCTGCACGGAGGGTTGGCGCACAGCCTGCGGGTGGAGATCGAGTGGATCGATTCCGAGCGGCTGCATTGGCCGGAGTGCGCCGAAGAGCTTTCGGCCTATGACGGGATTCTGGTGCCGGGAGGGTTCGGCAAGCGCGGCGTGGAGGGGATGATCGAGGCGATCCGGTATGCGCGGGAGAGCCGCACGCCGTATTTCGGGATCTGCCTGGGGATGCAGACGATGGTGATCGAGTTTGCGCGCAACGTGTGCGGGATTGGGAACGCGAATTCGACCGAGTTCGACCCGGCGACGCCGAACCGCGTGATTTACAAGCTGCGCGAGTTGAAGGGTGTGGACGAGTTGGGCGGGACGATGCGGTTGGGGGCGTATCCGTGCCTGCTGGCGGAGGGGAGTTTTGCGAGGGAAGCGTATGGAGTGCCGGAGATCAGCGAGCGGCACCGGCACCGGTACGAGTTCAACCGCGAGTTCGAGAAGGTTCTGACGGAGCACGGGTTGCGGCTGGCGGGGCAGACGCCGGACGGGGTGTATGTGGAGATCTGCGAGATCGCGGAGCATCCGTGGTACCTAGGCGTGCAGTTTCACCCGGAGTTCAAGTCGAAGCCGATGGAGCCGCATCCGCTGTTTTCGGCGTTTATCGGGGCGGCGTACAAGAACCGGAAGCAGAAGGCGAAGAATGCGGCGCGGGGACATGCGCCGGGGCCTCGGGCGGTAGAAACGCGGGCATGAAGACGGTCCGGCTGAACGAGCAGATCGCCTGGGGCGAAGGGGAGCCGCTGGCGCTGATTGCCGGGCCGTGCGTGATCGAGAGCGAGGAGCACGTACATTTCCTGGCGGGCGAGATCCGGAAAGCGGTGGGGCCGTTTGTGTTTAAGGCTTCCTTCGATAAGGCGAACCGGAGCAGCGTGGGGTCGTATCGCGGTCCGGGGTTGAAGGAGGGGTTGCGGATACTGGGAGGGCTGCGGAAGGCGGGGTATCCGGTGCTGACGGACATTCATGAACCGGCGCAGGCGGAGGCGGCGGCCGAGGCGGTGGATATTCTGCAGATTCCGGCGTTTCTGTGCCGGCAGACGGACCTGTTGCTCGCGGCCGGGCTGACCGGGCGGATTGTCAACATCAAGAAGGGGCAGTTTGTGGCGCCGCACGATATTCCGCGTGCGGCGGAGAAGGTGGCGTCGACCGGGAACGAGAGGGTGTTGCTGACCGAGCGCGGGTCGAGCTTCGGGTATAACAACCTGGTGGTGGATATGCGCGGGATTCCGCTGATGCGGGAGTCGGGCTGGCCGGTGGTATTCGATGCGACGCACAGCGTGCAGTTGCCGGGCGGGTTGGGGGACGTTTCGGGCGGACAGCCGAAGTTCATTGAGCCGCTGGCGCGGGCGGCGGTGGCTTGCGGGGCCGATGGGATTTTTGTCGAGGTGCACGAAGCGCCGGAGCGAGCGCTGTCGGACGGGGCGAACGCGCTGCGGCTGGAGAAGTTGGGCGCGCTGTGGGGGAGGCTGAAGGCGATCCGGGCGGCCGCGGAGGCGAGTTAAGGCGCGGTGGCGTCGGCGGGGGCCGAGCGGGCGCTGACGTTGCCTTTGGTGTCGACGGCGGCGACTTCGTAGCGGTAGTGCGTGCCGGAGACGATGGCGGAATCCGAGTAGGCGGGAGCGACGATGCCGGAGGCGAGCAGGGTGAACTCACCGTCACCCACGGCGCGGTAGACACGGTATTCCTTCAAGTTGGTTTCCGTCGAGCGGGTCCAACTTAGTTCGATGGTTTTTGTGCCGCTGACGGCGGCGAGGCCGGTGGGCGTTTCGGGCGGGAACGTATCTTCGGGCTCAATGGCGACGGGACCGGCGATGTCGCTTTCCGTGTGGCCGCTGAGGGCCTGAACGAAATAGGAGTATTTTGTTCCGAAGGCCGAGGTGGCGTCGAGGTAGGTGGCGTGATTGGTTTCGCCGAGCAGGGTGGGTTGCGGCTCGGAAGCGGCCTGGCGATAGACGCGCCAGGAGGGGGCTGTGCCGGCGTCCCAGGCGAGGTTGACGCCCTTGGGCGTGTTCGCGGCCTTGAGGCCGGTGGGGGGCGCCAGCGGCGGGGTGACGGCGAGGGTGACGAGGTTGGACCAGGAGGAGAAGCGGCCGCGGGGGTTGGCGGCGCGGACGCCGATGACGATGGACTGGCCGATGTAGGATTTGGCGGGGAAGTGGCCGCGGACGAGGCCGGGCTTGCCGGGGCTGATGATGGCCCAGGGGGTGGCGGCGTTGGACCAGGCATCGGTGTCGAAGAGGGAGCCGGAGTAGGGTCCGGCGCGGAGGTCGAGCGCGCCGACTTCCTTCAGCACGAGGCCGTCGGTAGTAAGCGGGGGGATGGTGAAGACGACGAGGATGTTATCGCCGCGCTCGACGGCATTTAAGTCGGTTACCGGGCTGGGGATGTTGTAAGTGGGATAGAGCGGCTCGCCGACATAGCCGCAGCCGGCGAGCCAGCACGCGCACACGAAGGCGGCGAGCTGGGCGGAGAGACGCATCGGGTGGAGTTAGAGGATGTACTTACTCAGGTCCTGATCCTTGACGATGCCGGCTAACTGCTTGTGGACGTAGGGGGCGTCGATTTTGACGTTTTTCTTTTTCAGATCGGGACCGTCGAAGGAGATGTCCTCGAGGAGTTTCTCCATGATGGTGTGGAGGCGGCGGGCGCCGATGTTTTCCGAGATTTCGTTGACCTGCGCGGCGAAGGAGGCGATTTCCTGGATTGCGTCTTCGGTGAAGGCGAGCTTGATGCCTTCGGTTTCGAGCAGAGCCGTGTACTGTTTGACGAGCGCGTTTTTCGGCTCGCGGAGGATGCGGATGAAATCCTGCTGGGAGAGGGATTTCAGCTCGACGCGGATGGGGAAGCGGCCCTGGAGTTCGGGGATGAGGTCGGAGGGTTTGGAGACGTGGAATGCGCCGGCGGCGACGAAGAGGATGTGGTCGGTGCGGACGAAGCCGTGGCGGGTGTTGACGGTGGTGCCTTCGACGATGGGGAGGATGTCGCGCTGGACGCCCTCGCGGCTGACGTCGGGTCCGTGGCCGCTTTCGCGGCCGGCGATTTTGTCGATTTCGTCGAGGAAGATGATGCCTCCGCGCTCGACGCGCTCGAGGGCGACGCGGGTGACCTGGTCCATGTCGATGAGCTTTTGCTCTTCTTCCTGGACGAGGTACTCGAGCGCCTCGGCGACGCGCATTTTGCGTTTCTTGGTCCGGCCGCCGAACAGGCCGGGGAGGACGTCCTTGAGGTTGATGTCCATTTCCTCCATGCCGTTGGGGCTGGAGACTTCGAACGTGGGGCCGCGTTCTTTGACGTCGACTTCGACGGTGCGTTCGTCGAGCTTGCCGGAGCGAAGTTTTTCGCGGAGTTTTTCGCGCGTGCGGTCGGCGCTGTCGGACTCCTCGGGTTGCTGGGGCATGAGGAGTTCGACGAGGCGGTCTTCGGCGTTGCGTTCGGCGCGATCGGCGACTTCCTCGAGGCGTTCTTCGCGGACCATGTCGATGGATATGTCGACGAGGTCGCGGATCATGGATTCGACGTCGCGGCCTACGTAGCCGACCTCGGTGAACTTACTGGCTTCGACCTTGAGGAAGGGCGAGTTGGAGAGTTTGGCGAGGCGGCGGGCGAGTTCGGTTTTGCCGACGCCGGTGGGGCCGATCATGAGGATGTTTTTGGGCATGACCTCGTCGGCCATGTCGGGGTCGAGTTTCTGGCGGCGGATGCGGTTGCGGAGGGCGATGGCGACGGCGCGTTTGGCGTCGGCCTGGCCGATGACGTATTTGTCGAGTTCCTGGACGATTTCCCGCGGGGTGAGTTCGTCGAGCAGCGGCCCCTCATCGCCCGCCGGGCCTGGTAAGTAGATGACCATCAGCCCAACTCCTCGAAGGTGAAGCTTTGGTTGGTGTAGATGCAGATGGCGCCGGCGATGGTCATGGCTTTTTCGACGATCTGGCGGGCATCGAGCTTGGTATTTTCGAGCAGGGCCGTGGCGGCGGCTTTGGCGAAGGGGCCGCCGGAGCCGATGGCGGCGATGTCGTTGTCGGGCTCGATGACGTCGCCGTTGCCGCTGACCATGTAGGTATTGGCGGTGTCGGCGACGAGGAGGAGGGCCTCGAGATGGCGGAGGACGCGGTCCGTGCGCCAGTCCTTGGCGAGTTCGACGACGGCGCGGGGGAGTTGACCGTTGTGCTGTTCGAGCTTGGTCTCGAAGCGGGAAAACAGCGCGAATGCGTCGGCGGTGGAGCCGGCGAAACCGGCGAGGATTTTGTTGTTGTAGAGGCGGCGGAGCTTACGGGCGGAGCCTTTGAGCACTTCCTGCCCGAAGGTGACCTGGCCGTCGCCGGCCATGACGACCTTGCCGTTGCGGCGTACACACAGCACGGTGGTCGAACGGATTCTCTGCTTCATGAAGATTCGTTATCAGTGTAGCGCAGGGTATTTTGGCGGCCCGAGCCAGGTAAGGGCGGAAAGGTGCGTGGTAGGATGTAGGGGAACGCGCCGCGAGCCGGAGAGGTGGCTGAGTGGTCGAAAGCAGCGGTTTGCTAAACCGTCGTACTGGCCTAAACCGGTACCGGGGGTTCGAATCCCCCCCTCTCCGCCAGTTCAGAACAGAACTGCCAACGCCGGGCGGCGGCCGATCGTACGCCGGCCGCGGCGGTCAGCGTCTGAAGCAGATTGCTCTTCGAGCCGATAATGCGGACCTCGCGGTCCGCGACCTCGACGCGCTGGGCGAGCGCGCGGAGATGGTCGCGCCGATAGTCGCCGCCGTCGATCCTGATCCGCTCGCGCGCCGTCCTGGCGAACTTCTGGATCATATGCGGCGTGATGGATTGCTGGCCTGACGACTCCAGCATCGCGGCGGCACGTGCGGCGTCGGCTTGCGCCTGGTCCCGGATTGCCTTGAGGCTCGCAACGCGCTCCTTCAGCGCCGGGTCGTTGAGATCGGCGACACCGGCCTCGATGGCGTCATAGAGCCGTTTCAGGCGCAGGTCGGTCTCGGAGGCGCGCTTGTTCAGCTCAGCGATGTGCTCGCGGCGGCGCTCGGCGCGCTCCTGTCGGCGGTCGAGAACGGACGCCAGAATCTCCTCGAGCCTTTCCGGCTCAAGCAATCGGTCGGCAATGTGCTCCGCTACGAGGCTATCCAGCTTCTCCATCGGGATCGACCGGCCCTTGCAGCCGGCCTCGCCCTGCCGCGCCTTGATCGAGCAAGTGTAGTAGTGATCGCCCTCCCTTGCCGGTCCTCAGCGTCATGGCGCCGCCGCAATCGGCACAGAAGCAGATGCCGGTAAGGAGGGTCGGGCCGCTCACAACCCGCGCCGGCGTGACCTTGGGATTACGGGCGCGCAGATGCGCCTGCACGACATCGAACGTCGCCTGATCGATCAGCGGCGGCACATCGACCGTGACGATCTCGCTCGCGGGCTTCAGCGCCTTGTTCTTGGCGCGCTTGTTGAACTCATGCCGACCGATATAGGTCGGCCGCGTTCAGGATGCGGTGCACCTGGCCGATGCCCCAGCGCCCGCCGTCGCGCGTGAAGATACGATGCTGGTTGAGATAGGCCGCGATGTTCTTGACGCCCGTAGGGCCGCTCGTGCCGTCGCCTTCCAACGCGAGGCGATAGATCAGGCGCACCGTATCTGCGTGCAATGGATCGATTTCGAGCTTCTTCTTGACCTTCGCGCCGCGCTGCTCGGCCGCAACGATGCGGTAGCCGATTGGCGGCAGGGAGCCGTTCCAGAAGCCTTGCCGGGCGTTCTCCTTCAAGGCACGGAGAACATGCTTGGCGTTTTCTTTCGACTGATACTCGTCGAACAGCGCCATGATCTGCCGCATCATGACGTGCATCGGATCCTCGCCCATCTCCTGGGTGATGGAGACAAGCCGGACGCCGTTCTTCGCCAGCTTGCGGACGTAAAACTCAAGCTCGAAGTGATCGCGGAAGAAGCGACTGAACGAGTGGACGATGACGATATCGAACGGTGCGGGCTTGCTCGTGCCCGCTTCGATCATGCGCAGGAATTCGGGGCGTCGGTCATTCGTCGCGGATGCACCGGGCTCGACGTAGGTCTCGACAAGCTCGTAGCCGCGTGCGGCACAGTATGCTTCGCCTTGTCGCTTCTGATCGGGAATCGAGACATCGTGCTCGGCCTGCCGCGCCGTCGAGACGCGCAGATAGAAGGCGGCGCGCAACGGCACGGTCATCGTGATTGTCCTCTCAGATCATCGGTGCGGCCCGAACAGTTCATCGAACAGATCGCCGAACCACGCCTCGAACACGTCGAGCTCGGCATCGGTGATCGGCACACGGTTCGGCCAGTCGTCCGTGACGGTCCAGGCCGACAGATCGTGCTTCGCCGGCCGGCCGATACGCGGCCAGGGCTCGACCGGAATGTAGAGGTCATCGGGCAAAACGCCCAGGCTGGCGGGTCGTCGAGGCATCCCGACAGGATCGCCCCGCGCGTCTCCGGGATGAACGGCCGATCTCTATCCCGCAGCATCCTTCTCCTTCTCGGCCATCTCGCGGCATCGGCGGATGGCGGTTTCAACGTTGATATTATTGACGTTTTGGTCAAAACGTATGGCAAGGCCCTTCTGGCGGATGGCCAAATAGCTCAATCATTCCAATCCACTGCGCGCGCCGGATGGCCTCGCTTTTCCCTTGCCGTCCAGAAACCTTCCGTCTGGCGACGCCCCACTCAGCGAATTGCCACGTTGGTTTTCTGGAAATCCGACACCGCTCCTGCGAGAGTTGTGGACATGAGCGCTCTGACCGATGGTACAGCACCGATCCGTCGAGAGCACGATGGCTTGCGTATAATAGGAGCTTCGATGAGGACGCCCTGCGATCACCAAGTTAGACCCGAAGATCTTCAATTCGGACCGGGGATCGCCAGCGACTTTGAGCGCAGTCGCCATGCGAATGGGGGCATTTGGGCCGAAGGTTACACTCAGCACGGCCTGAAATGAGGTCACCGGTGCTGGCGGATAGCGGACGACAGAGTGAGATCGATAAAAAAATTACTGCGGATGCCAACAACTGCAGTATGAGCAATCGGCTATTTGTTCGCCTGGTGGCCAAGAGTCGCAAATTTACAAAAGTCGATTTTAAGTACAGCGTATTCGATGGCTGCTACCTGCGAAACTGCAAGTTTGATTCTTGCGATTTCACGGGATGTCGTTTCATCAATACGAACCTGCATGGTTCCGGGTTTTCCGGGTCCAATTTTCAATATGCTTCATTTGAAAAAACTGTGATTGACGTCTCAATACTCGATACAGAATGTCCCGGACCGGAAAATCTCAAAGCGCGCTTCGCCAGATCACTGCGGACCAACTACCAGCAGCTTGGTGATGCGGCGGGCGCGAACAAGGCCATGAAGGTCGAACTCGAAGCATCCGAGGCTCATCTCCACAAAGCTTGGGCCTCAAAAGAGTCCTATTACAGGTATAAATACAGGGGGTGGGAGCGCGTAAAAGCGTTCTTGGAGTGGGTTGAATTTGAAATTCTGGACTATGTATGGGGCCACTAGTGTCCGGCTAGAAGTCGAGCAGATTCAGCTGGTTGGAAAATGAGGACGATTTTTCTTGGGAGCCTTGATCGTCAAAGGCGCGCAGAATGGGCGTTTTCTCGAAAAGGGTGACGCTGAGGACCTGTAGGATTTGGT
>DAIDIH010000297.1 GCA_027459465.1 Bryobacterales bacterium
GGATTTGGAGGGCAGGAGTTCCTGCCTTATACCTTGGAGAAGATTTCCGCGTTGGACCGGATCCGGGCCAAGCGGGGCTTAGACTTCCGCATTGAGATCGATGGCGGCGTGGGAAAGGAAAACGCGGCCGAGATTGTGCAGGCCGGCTGTGACTGGTTGGTAGCAGGGTCGTCGATCTTTCACAGCGAGGACCCGGGATCGGCGTATGCGGAGTTGAAGCGGATTGCGATGGAGGGCGTGAGCGTTCGCGTCTGAGGGGTGGAATCTGGTTAAATGGCGAGAGCGCCGGAGAGCGCTTCGCCTCCGGGCGGGATAGTGAGTAAACCGGTGATGGGCGAGTTCAAAGTGTAGAGAAGTGGAGTCATGGTCTTTTCTCGAAAGCAACGAGTGCAATTGATCGCGGTCCTGACGGTGGGGCTGCTGACGTCTTCGTGTTGGCGGCATAAGAAGTACGAGCATCCGATCGCCAACGACAGCAAGCAGCCGGAGAAGGTGCTGTTCGACAAGGCGATCGACGACATCGAGCACGGCCGCTACGAAGTGGCGCGGATCACGCTGAACACGCTGATCAACACCTACGATCAGAGCGAGTATCTGGCGAAGTCGAAGCTGGCGATCGCCGATAGCTGGTACCGCGAAGGCGGCGCGCACGGCTACGCGCAGGCCGAGGCCGAGTACAAGGACTTCATTTTGTTCTACCCGACGATGGAAGAGTCGGCGGAAGCGCAGAACCGCGTTTGCATGATCCATTACAACCAGATGGAGAAGCCGGACCGCGACGCGCAGCAGGCGCTGCGGGCCGAGGACGAGTGCCGGCAGTTGCTGGTGCAGTTCCCCAACAGCAAATATGCGAAGGAAGCGGCGCAGCGGTTGCGGAACATCCAGGAAGGAATCGCGGAGGGCGAATTCCGGACCGGATATTTTTATTACAAGAAGGGGAGCAATCCGGCGGCGGCGAACCGGTTTTCGCGGCTGGTGGATCAGTATCCGCTGTACAGCAAGTCGGACGAAGCGCTATGGCTGCTGGGGGACGCGTATTCCCGCATGGGGAACCGGTTCCGGGCGAAGGCGGGCGACGCTTATAGCCGGATTGTGCGCGAATATCCGCTGAGTTCGTATGCCGGGGACGCGAAATCGAAATTAGAGGCGATGGAGTTGCCGGTTCCGCAGGCGGACCCGGCGGCTATGGCGCGGATGAAGTACGACCAGGAGCATCCGGTGCAGCAGGGGTTGATGCGGAAGACGTTCGGGTTCATGGCGAGCGGCCCGGACTTCAGGCACGCGGCGCAGAGCGGAACGCCTTCGATGTCGACGGTGCAGCCGACGGTGCCGGTTAGCGTGCCGATGCCGGCGGGCGCGGCGGGTACGGGCGGATTCAACGGCGACGTTACGGTATCGCAGGTAGGGTCGAACTCGGCGCTTGATACCAAGCCGGATGCGCGGTTGGGCGGGCAACAGGCTGGAACGAACGCAAACGCGGCATCGGGCGGCAATACGGCGCAGGCCGGAGAAGCGCCGCAGGTGGCGCAGACGCCGGCGAACGGCGCCAGCCAGGCGGCAACGGGCAATGAACCGCTGCCGGTGAATCACCCGATGCCGGTCACGAAGAAAAAGAAGAAGTCCAAGAAGCAGAAGAACGCCGACACGCCGCTAGCCGCTCCCGCGACGGCGACGAACTCAAACGAGCAGGGATCGGGTTCCTCGCAAGCGCAGAAATAGGAATGGCGCGGATACTGCTGGCCGACGACAGTCCGCACGCACAGAGGATGGGGGAACGCATCCTGCGCGAGGAGGGCTTCGAGGTGGTTAGCGTTACGGACGGGCAGACGGCGATGCTGCGTCTGGACGACGTCGATCCGGACGTCGTGGTTGCCGATGTGTTCCTGCCCGGGGTGTCCGGGTTTGAGTTGTGCCGGGCAGTGAAGACGGACACGCGCTACCGGCATGCGCGGGTCGTGCTGACGGCGGGATTGCTCGAACCGTTCGACGAAGACGACGCGCGGCGGTCGGGTTGCGACGCGATTCTGAAAAAGCCGTTTGAGGCGTCCGCTGTGTTGCAGGCGATTCAGCCGCTGGCGGACGAGGCGCAGTTGTCGCGCGGGTTGTTTGGCGAGGCGGTGGACGGGTTGCGGACGAGCGCGTCGGTCGAGCCGGTGGAGGCGCCGAAGCGGATTCCTCCCGATCCGGAACGGGTGAAGGCTGCGATTACGCTGGCGCTGGACGCGTCGCTACCCGCGTTGATCGAGGAGATTACCGAGCGCGTGCTGGTCGCGCTGGGGCACTGAAGCGCGGTCAGGCCGCGGCGCGCTTGCGCGCTCCGCCCCGCGGGAAGTTGTTCCTGAACGTCTCGATCGCTCCCGCGATCTGACGATGCAGGGCGAAGAGAGCCGTGACACACGCGACGCAGATCGGAATTTCGATAACGCCGCGGACATTCAGCACGATTCAAGCCTGGCCGGCGGCCTCCAACAGTCTCCGGACGGCAGCGCCCACCCTCAACGTCCCACCGCCAGCCCCAACAGCGGCAGCGCGATCACGGCAAAGAACACCGCCCCAAGCACCCAACTCATCCCCTTCCGCCCCGGATGATCCACCCAGTAACACAGCAGCGCCGAAAGCAGGAACGCCTGCGGCGCCACCTCCAGCCATCCCCGCATCTGCCCAAGCACCGGAACCGGAGTGTAAATCATCCCCTCAACCGAACCGGAGGCCGCCGCAAACGTCGACAGAATCCCGATCGCCACCAGCATCCACCCCATCACAATCCAGCCGTTTCTCCGCCCGAACAAACACCCCCGCAGCGGCCAGAACACCGACGCGAAAATCACCCCGCGAATCGGTTGCAGCACCGGCCCCGCTGTCACCCAGGGACTGCTGAACGGACGCATGCCCGAGCCAGGCTTGTCGAACTCCGCGGCATAATGCAGAAAATGTGCCGCCAGCAATCCCATGACGAAGTAGGTAATCGTGTGGCAAACCACCGTCTTGGCCGCCAGTTCCCGAAAACGAAAAGAGCGTTGTCCCACGTTCGTTGCCCCGTAACCCACAATAATGCACCCGCCAACACATGCATACCATACGCCCCGCCCGCCTCCCGAAAACCAGCGGCCCCTCCCCCGAATCCCCACCCCCGCGCCCCCACAAATCTCCTTCCGCCCCGTAACCTTCCTTCCCCCCACCACGCCTTCGACATGAGATAAACTGATTCGCTTCATGCCTACACGCAGAGAGTTCGCCGCCTCCGTCTTCGCCGGCCTCGCAGCCCCGGTCGCATCCCACGCGTCCATGATCCCCGACAAAGTCGGTGGCGTCGCCATCGGCGCCGTCACCTACAGCTTCCGCACCGAGCCCCACGGCCCACACGGCGACAGCGTCGACATCGTCCTCCGCGACCTCAAACAGTGCGACGTCGGCATCACCGAGCTCTTCAGCCCCCAAATCGAACAGGTCGGCTCCATGCCGCCGTTCCCGCGCCCCAAGCCCGGCTCCCCGCCGCCCTCGCGCGAGGAAATGATGGCCCGCTTCCGCGCCTACCGCAACAGCCCCGAAGCCAAGAAAGCCCGCGAAGATCTCCGCAACTGGCGCCTCAACACTCCCGTCTCTTATTTCGAAGGCGTCCGCAAAAGATTTGACGAAACCGGAGTTCGCATCTTCGCCTACACCATGAACTACGGCGAGGATTTCACCGACCCCGAAATCGAAAAGACCTTCGAAGAAGCCAAGGGACTCGGCACCAAAATCATCGCCACCTCAACCCGCGTCTCCATGGCCGAACGTCTCAAAGCGCCCGCCGAAAAACACAACATCCTCGTCGCCTTCCACGGCCACGACCAAACCAACAACCCCAACGAATTCTCCACGCCGGAAACCTTCTCGAAAGCCCTGGCCCTGTCGCATATGTTCCGCATCAACCTCGACATCGGCCACTTCACCGCCGCCGGCTACGACCCCGTCGCCTTCATCGAACAGAACCACGCCAAAATCACCCACCTCCATATCAAAGACCGCAAGAAAAACCACGGCCCCAACGAACCTTTTGGCGAAGGCGAAACCCCGATCCGCGAAGTCCTGCTCCTGCTCAAGAAGAACAAATACCCTCTCCCGGCCCTCATCGAGTACGAATACCAGGGCGCGGGAACTCCCGTCGAGGAAGTGACTAAGTGTATGAATTACATGCGGAAGATTCTCGCATGAAGAAGTATCTCCTGACTTACTCTGGCCTTTTTCTCCTCTTACTCCCAACCGTAGCCAGCGCACAGGCGCCCGCCGCCATGCGCCGCATGCGCCGGACACCCACCTCCGGCCTCGACCAGGCTGCGGTGGAACGCGGCAAAACCGTCTTCGAGGCCCAATGTTCTTTCTGCCACGGCGTCAACGCCAAAGGCGGCGACAGCGGACCCGACCTCATCCGCTCCGTCACCGTCCTCGATGACGAAAAAGGCGACAAGATCGGTCCTGTCATCCTCAACGGCCGCCCCGGTAAGGGCATGCCGAAATTCCCTCTGAAATCGGACCAGATCCTCGACATCGCCACCTTCCTTCACCAGAAGGTCTTCGACGCCGCGCAGAGGTCCACCTATAAGATCGGCAACATCGTCACCGGCAACGCCGCCGAGGGTCAGGCCTACTTCACCCAGCACTGCGCTTCCTGCCACTCGCCCACCGGCGACCTCAAGGGCGTCGGCGCCAAATACGACGCCGCCACCCTCGAGAGCCGCTTCCTCATGCCGCGCGTCGGCGGCTTCGAAGCCATGTTCAGCAACCAGCCGCCGGACCCGCGTACCGTCACCCGCGTCACCGTCACCTTCCCCGGCGGGAAAACCTACTCCGGCAAACTCGACTCGATCGACGACTTCACCGTCTCCCTCACCACCGATGACGGCGATTACTACACCTTCCCCCGCAACGGCGATTCGCCCAAAGTCGTGGTCCACGATCCCCTCCAGGCCCACCTCGACATGCTCGTCAAGTACACCGACACCGATATCCACAATCTCACTGCTTATCTGGTTACTCTGAAATGAAGATCCGCTCTCTCCTGCTCGCCGCCACGCTCGCGGTGCCATCGCTCGTCGGCCAGTTACTCGACCCCCACTTACTCCTCGAGCCGCCGACCACCGCCTGGCCCACTTACAACGGCGATTACTCCGGCCGCCGCTTCAGCACCCTCACCCAGATCAACCAGTCCAACGTCCGCCACATCACGCTGGCCTGGGTCAGCCGCATCGCCCCCGGCCCGCTCGGCGCCATCATCGGCGGCGAAGGCCCCATGCCAAAGGAAGGCCCCGGCGACGCCCTCTCTTTCTTCGGCGCCCGCATCGCCGCCACCCCGCTCATGATCAATGGCGTGCTCTACTTCGCCATGCCCGATAACGCCTACGCCGTCGACGCCCGCACCGGCCGCGTCCTCTGGCACTACTTCTGGAAAACCAAGGGCGGCATCCACATCGGCAACCGCGGCGTCGGCATCTACGGCAACTGGCTCTACTTCGAAACCCCCGACGATTACCTCGTTTGCCTCGACGCCCGCACAGGCAAGGAACGCTGGCACCGCCAGATCGCCGACGTCAAACAGGAATACTTCTCCACTCCCGCCCCCGTCATCGTAGGCAACCACGTCATCGTCGGCACCGGCGGCGACTCCCTCGACGTCCCCGGCTTCCTCGAAGCCCACGACCCCGAAACCGGCGACATCCAATGGAAATGGTGGACCGAGCCAATGAAGCAGGGCGACCCCGGCGCCGACTCCTGGCCCGACAATTACTCCATGCGCCACGGCGGCGGCATGACCTGGATCCCCGGCACTTACGACCCGGACTTACACCTCTATTATCTCGGCACCGGCAACCCCAACCCCGTCCTCACCGGCAAAAGCCGCAAAGGCGACGACCTCTTCACCTGCTCCATCGTCGCCCTCGACGTCGACACCGGCAAGCTCAAATGGTATTACCAGGCCTCGCCCCACGACACCCACGATTGGGACGATGTCGAAACCCCGGTCCTGTTCGACGCCGACTGGCACGGCAAGCCCCGCAAACTCCTCGCCCAGGCCGCACGCAACGGATATTTCTTCGTTCTCGACCGCGTCACCGGCGAGCACCTCCTCACCGCGCCCTTCATCAACACCCTCAACTGGTCCACTGGCCTCAACTCCAACGGCCAGCCCATCGGCAATCCGGCGAAGGAAGCCTCCATCGACGGCGTCCTTGTCTCCCCGGCCACCGGCGGCGCGACCAACTGGCCCCCGCCCAGCTTCGACCCCCAAACCGGTCTCTTCTACGTCAGCTCCAACGAAAGCTTCAGCGTCTTCTTCCTTACCGATCTCGATCCTCACCCCGAAGGCTGGGGCGCGGCCGAGAAAGCCGCCGGCTCCTACGGCTCCGCCCTCGAAGCCATCGACTACCAGACCGGCAAAATCGTCTGGCGCCATCCGTACCCGTCCACCAGCGGCTTCGGCGGCCCCATCGGCATCCTCACCACCGCCGGCCATCTCCTGTTCACCGGCGACAACGCCAACAACTTAATCGCCTTCGACCCCGCCAACGGAAAAATCCTCTGGCACTCGCACCTCACCGGCCGGGTCACCAACGGCCCCGAAACCTTCTTACTCGACGGCAAGCAGTACTTAGTCGTCGGCGCCGGTGACTCCCTCTACACCTTCACCGTCGACCAGTAGCGGAACAAGCCGCCCATACGCTCCGCGCTAAAATCGGAGCGTATGGACCGGCGTAGCTTCCTCACCTCCAGCTTGATCTCCACCGGCGCGCTCCCCTTGATGCGTGCCGGCGCCCAAATCCCCAAGCGCCCCTACAACAAGCACATCAACCTCTCCATCATCGGCTTCGGCGGCATCGTCGTCATGGGCATGGAGCAGGACGAAGCCAACCGCACCGTCGCCGATGCCATCGAACGCGGCATCAACTACTTCGACGTCGCCCCCTCCTACGGCGACGGAGAAGCCGAGCAGAAACTCGGCGCCGCCCTCGTCCCCCACCGCAAAAACGTCTTCCTCGCCTGCAAGTGCGAACGCCGCGACGCCGCCGGATCCCGCGAACAACTCGAATCCTCCTTGAAGCGTCTCCAAACCGATCACTTCGATCTCTACCAGTTCCACGCGGTTTCCAGCATGCAAGACGTCAAAAACATCCTCGCCCCCAACGGCGCCGCCGAAACTTTCCTCAACGCAAAGAAGGAAGGCAAAGTCCGCCACCTCGGCTTCTCCGCCCACAACGCCGAAGCCGCCATCGCCCTCATGGACGCTTTCCCCTTCGACTCCGTCCTCTTCCCCGTCAACTACGTCAACTACGCCCAAGGCAACTTCGGCCCCCAGATCCTCGCCAAGGCCAAGGAAAAAGGCGTCGCCCGCCTCGCCCTCAAAGCCATGGCCCACACCACCTGGAAAAAGGGCGAAACCCACACTTACCCCAAGTGCTGGTACCACCCCATCGACGACCCCGAACTCGCCCACAAAGCCTTGCGCTTCACGCTGTCCGAAGACATCACCGCCGCCATCCCTCCCGGCGACGTCCGCCTCTACCGGATTGCCCTCGAAGCCGCGCCGGACCTGAAACCGCTCACCGCCGCCGAACGCCGCGAACTCCTGGCCGGCGCCCACGGCCTCGAACCCATCTTCCGCGCCTGATCGCGTGACCATCCAAATCTTCGGCATCGACAAATCGCCGGCCACACGCGCCGCCCAGCGCTTCTTCAAGGAGCGCCGCATCCCCTTTCAAATGGTGGATCTCGCGCAAAAACCCATGGCGCCGGGCGAAATCCGCCGCTTCCTCGCCCGCTTCGGCCTCCCCGCCCTGCTCGATACCGAATCGAAAGCCTACATCGATGCCGGCCTCAAGTACATGAAGCTCAACGAAGCCGAGCTCCTCGCGCGCATCGAGAAAGACCCGAAGTTACTCCGTCTCCCGCTCGTCCGCTCCACCAAGTTACTCAGCATCGGCCACGCCGAAGACGTCTGGCAGGCCATGTTATCTGACTAACTCAAGGTGATGAGTCCACATACACATAAGTCGCATCGCTCGCCTTCGTCCCCGAAACCAACGTAAACGGCAGCTTGTCCCCGCCCACCGGGTTCGCGACAACCTCGAAGTTGATCTGCGTAACCCCGTTCACCATCCCCGGCGCCGAACCCATGTAACTCACCTGCGCTGTCTGGATATTCGCCGTGTTGAAATTCCACACCACCGAGCAGCAGAACCACATATTCGCCGACGTCGCCATCTGCCCGTCCGCCCCAATCTGCGTCGCACTCCCCGTCCCCGTCGCCCACATCGCCACGATGCTGCCGGCCGGCGCCGGATGCGCCGGCGAATTCAACGTCCCGTCCTGGTTGATCGCCGCCGCGCTCCCGTCCGCGTTCCGGAACACCTGCGGCGCCGTCGCGTCCGCGTACGCCCGGAACTCCGGCATCGCCGGTCCGGTCATTTCAACATCCACTTGCGTCACGCCGCTCTCCCCAATCCCCACCGGAACCACCGCGTTAATCTGTCCCGCCGACACGTAAAGCAGCGGCGCGGCAATCCCGCCGATCGTCACCGACACGCCGGCCAGCGTCTTCGGCAGAAAACCGGACGAATCGAACGAAGCCCCCACCGGCCCGCTCACCGCGAAATGTTGCCCGTAAATCGAAATCAACTCGCCCGCCGAAATCCGCCCGTCCAAAGCCCCGCCGGCCGCATTCGTAATTCCAAACAAGTGCGGCGTCGAACCCTTCACATCCGCCCACGTAGAAACAATTCCCGTCGCACCCGTCAGGTGCAGCACGCCCGCCGAATCAAACGTGATCGCCTCGGCCAGCGAATTCGCCGCAAACCTTGCGCCATAACTCAGCGCCGTCCCGTTCGCATTGAACTCCACCAGGAACTCTCCGCCGCCCCCGCCCAGAAAACTCGTTGACGCCGTCGTCCCCGTCACCCAGGCGTTCCCCGCCCCGTCCAGCGCAATCGCTTTGCCCCTGTCGTCCCCCGTCCCGCCCAGAAACGTCGCCCACACCATCGCCGTTCCCTGCGGGTTCAACTTCGCCGCAAACGCGTCCGGCGGCGGCGCAGGATAGGGATTGATCTGCGACGGCGGAATCGAATACGCAGGTTCCACCACGCCCGCCGTCGCCGGAAACGCCGGGTCCAAAGTCCAACCCGTGAGATACGCGTTCCCCGCCGCATCCGCCGCGATCCCCGCCGCCCAATTGCCGGGATTCGACGAAGGCGCCGCTCCGCCCGGAATGTAGTTCGCCGAACCCAACATCGTCAAATACACCAACCCCGTCCCGCCCGGGTTCACCTTCATCACAAACGCGCCGATCCCGTCCGTCCGCAGCGCGCCCGCCGTCGTCGGAAGCCCCGATCCGTTCGCGTTCCCCGCCACATACGCATTCCCCGCCACATCCACCGCGATTCCGGCGCCCGCCGCCGTCAGCGGACTCAGGAAACACGAACTCCCTGCCCCGCACTCATGCATCGTCGCCGTTACGCCGCCCGCGTAAATAATGCGGTCCCCCGCTCCGGAAATCTTCGCGAAAAACGCTGCCGCCACCGTCCCGATCGAAGGAGTTACTCCGCCCGCCGGCAACCCGGCAGTATGCGGATAATCCGGAGCGTTCGTCCAGCCCGTCACATACACATCGCCATTGGCATCCGTCGTGACCGCGTTCAACCCGCTCGCGCCCTGCGTCCCGCCCAGGTAAGTCGAGAACAAAATCTGCCCATCGGGACTTAACTTCGTAAGAAAACCCGTATTCCCCTGCCCCGCGTTCTGCTGCAGCGGATGATACAGCGGGAAATTTGGCGAACTCGTCATCCCTGCCACCCAGATGTTTCCCGCTCCATCGACCGCAATCCCGTTCCCGACGTCGTTATTCTTTCCCGTTAGTGTCGTGAACATCACGATGCTCCCCGTAATGTCCAGCTTCACCACGAAGATATCCGTCGCGCCGCTCGTGGACACTCCAGGGTAAGAAACAAACATTGGAATCGTTCGCGTGCCGGTGACGTACGTATTGCCCGCCGCGTCGGCGGTCATCCCGTTCACCGCGTACACGTATTGGTCTCCAATATATGTCGTGAAATCCCCGCCGAACGCGGCCGCGCCCAGCAGCAAGCCCAGCGCCGTCCCTTTCCACACCATAAGGCACTCCCCTCAATCCGGCCGCGGGCATCTTGAGTCTATCACCAGCCGTGATACGATGCGAGAATTGAGTGAGCATTTCCCCCCTCCGCAGCCCGATATAACTGTACTTTTGGCCCGTTGGCGCGACGGCGACGCATCCGCGCTCGACCAGCTAACTCCGCTCGTCTACGACAATCTCCGCCGGCTCGCCTCTCATTATCTTGCGTCGGAGAAATCCGGCCACACCCTTTCTCCCACCGCCGTCGTTCACGAAGCCTATCTCCGTCTCCTCGGCGTCAATACGTCGTACAACGACCGCGCCCACTTCCTCGCCATGGCCGCCCGCCAGATGCGCCGCGTGCTCGTCGATCATGCCCGCCAGCACCGGCGCGGCAAGCGCGGCGGCGACTGGCAGCGCGTCACACTCACCACCAGCATCCCCGAGCCCGAACCCGAGATCGCCGACATCCTTTCCGTCCAGCAGGCGCTCGAACGCCTCGACGCCTTCGATCCGCGCAAAGTCGAAGTCGTCGACCTCCTCGTCTTCGGAGGCCTCACTGTGGATGAAACCGCCGCGTCGCTCCAAATCTCGCCCGCCACCGTAGACCGCGAATGGCGCATGGCCCGTGCCTGGCTCCGGCACGAACTTAGAAACACGGACGGAGCCTGACCACCATGGACGACGCCCGCTGGCGCCGCATCCAGGAACTGTTCCACCGCGCCGCATCGCTCGACGACGCCGCCCGCGCCGATTTTCTCGCCGCCGCCTGCGCCGATGACTTGAGCCTCCGCCGCGAAGTCGAAACGCTGCTCGCCTGCGACCAACCCTCCGGCACAGCTTCTTTCCCGCTAGCCGCGCCAACCACTGCGGCGCCACCGTCGTCCTTCCTCAACTACCGCATCCTCCGCATCCTCGGGGAAGGCGGACAGGGCACTGTCTACGAAGCCGAGCAGCAGAACCCGCGCCGCCTCGTCGCGCTCAAAGTCATCCGCGCCGGCCGCTCCGCCGGGGAACGCGTCCGCCGCATGTTCCAGCGCGAAGTCGAAACCCTTGGCCGCCTCGAACACCCTGGCATCGCCACCGTCTACGAATCCGGCCTGGGCGACGACAGCCAGCCTTTCCTTTCGATGGAACTCGTCCGCGGCATCCCGCTCGACGAATGGCTCGCTCAACAACCGTCCATCGCCATCCCCTCCACACGCGAAGCCGCCTCGCGACTTCACCTGTTCCGCGCCATCTGCGATGCCGTCTCCTACGCGCATCAGAACGGCGTCATCCATCGCGACCTCAAACCCTCGAACATCTTCGTCCTCGACACAAGCGACTCCAGCTCCGGCGGCGCCACCTCGCGCCCCGTCGCCAAGATCCTCGACTTCGGCCTCGCCCGCCTCCTCACGCCCGACACCGAAAACTCCACGCTCACCGAAACCGGCATGGTGCAAGGCAGCATCCAGTACATGAGCCCCGAGCAGGCCCGCGGCGACACCAGCCACATCGACGTCCGCTCAGATATCTACTCGCTCGGCGTCATTCTCTATCTGCTCCTCACCGGCCATCATCCTTACCTCGAACCCGGCGCCGGCATCCTCGACGCCCTCGCCAAAGTCATCAACGCCCCGCCGCGCCCCTTCCGCACCTGGTTCCGCCGCTTCGACGAAGATCTCGAAACCATCGCCCAGAAGGCTCTCGACAAGGATCCCGCCCAGCGCTATCAAAGCGTAGCCGCGCTCGCCGGCGACATCGAGCGCTATGAGTCGGACCGGCCTCTCGTCGCCCGTCCGCCCAGCACGCTCTATCAAGCTCGCAAACTCATTCGCCGCCACCGCGCCGCTTTCGCAATGCTCTCGGCCGCGCTGTTGCTCGCCCTCGGCTTCGTCGCCACGCTCGTCATTGAGAGTCACCGCGTGCGCCTCGAACGCGATCGCGCCGAGCAGGAAGCCGCCACCGCCCGCGCCGTCTCCGACTTTCTCGTCAACCTCTTCCGCGAAACCGACCCCACCGAAACCAACGGCCAGGTCACCGCCGCGGACCTGCTGCGCACCGGCAAGGCGCAAATCGACCGAAAACTCCAGAATCAGCCCGAGCTGCGCGCGCGCCTGCTCGACAACATCGGAGCCGCCTATAACGCCATCGGCCCCGCCGCGCAAGGCGCGCAGGCCTTCCGCGAAAGCATCGGCGCCCGCGCCCGCGCCTTCGGTCCCGACACCCTTGCCTCCGCGCAATCCTGGATGGGCCTCAGCGACGCGGACTACAACATGGGCCGCTACGACGAAGCCGTCGCCGCCGCCCGGCACGCGCTCGCGATCCGCCGGAAATTCCTCCCACCCGGCTCCGAAGCAATCTCCGCCACGCTCGCCGCCATCGCCACCACGCTCGCCCAACAAGGCAACCTCGCCGAAGCCGAAACCAACATGGCGCAGGCCATCGCCATCGACCGCCGCGCCGGCCGCCTCAACACCGCCGACGGCGCCGGGCGACTCGAATCCTACGGCATGGTCCTGCAGAAGGCCGGCAAGCTTCGCGAAGCGATCCCCATCCTGCGCGAAGCCGCCGACCGCGAAAAAGCCAGCTCCGGTGAACTCTCCACGGCCGGCGTGCTCAATCAACTCGGCATCACGCTCAACCTCGCCGGCCACCCGCGCGACGGCGAGCAGGTGCTCCGCCACGCCCTCGGAATCACCCGCAAGGTCTACGGCCCCACCAACGCCAACGTGGGCGTCATCGAAGCCAACCTCGCCGACAGCCTCGTCGACCAAGGCCGCTACAAAGAGGCCGAAGCGCTCGCCCGCGACGCGATTCAACTTTTCATCCACGGCGCCGGCGCCGAGCACCCGCAGTTCATCTACCTCGACTTCGCCCTCGGAGAAGCCCTCGACGGCGAAACGCGGCACAAAGAAGCCGCGGCCGTCTTTGAAAGCGCTCTTGCTCTGAGCCGCAAGCTCACCGGCGAAACCAATCTCCACACCATCGCCGCCGAGTTGGAACTGGGCCAGCACTACGAGCAATCGAACCAGCCGCGTGAAGCCGCCGCTACACTCGAACCCGCTCTCGCCTTGCTCGCCAGGGCCGGCCAGTCCAACACACGTCAGGCCTACGTCGCCGAGCGCAGCGAAGGCGAAGCGCTCGCCGCCCTCGGCCAACCCGGCCAGGGCCTGCGCCTCGTCCGCGCCAGCGCAACCGGTCTCCACACCCTTCTCGGCGACGACGCGACCGAAACTCGCCGCAGCCAGCAGGCCTTGGCGCGGTTGGAAGCCCAAACCCGCTAACCCGACGCGGGTATCTTCCCCGGCGCCGGGGCGCGCCCCACGCCCAAACCCGCTCACTCCGCACAGGCATCGCCCCGCCCTGCGAGTCCCGCCCCACGCCCCGACCCGCTCACCCCACGCGGCATTCCCCCGGCCCTGCAAGTCCCGCCCCACGCCCCGACCCGCTCACCCCGCACAGGCATCTTCCCCGCCCTGCTTGCTAGGCTGGAGATAAAGCTTATGTCGAAACTATCGATTCGCGATTTGGATTTGAAGAATAAGACCGTCTTTATGCGGGTGGATTTCAACGTGCCGCTCGCGCCGGGCGGGAAAGAAATCACCAGCGACAAGCGCATCCGCGCCTCGCTGCCGTCGATCCAGTACGCTCTCGATCACGGCGCCGCGCTCATCCTCGCCAGCCACCTCGGACGTCCGAAAGGAAAACCGAATCCGGAGATGAGCCTCAAGCCGGTCGCCGTGAAACTCGCTGAGTTGCTCGGCAAGCCCGTCGCCATGGCCCCGGATTGCGTCGGACCACAAGTCGAAGCAATGAAGCCCAAGCCGGGCGAAGTCCTGCTGCTTGAAAACCTCCGCTATCACGTCGAAGAAGAGAAGAACGACCCCGCCTTCGCCAAGCAACTCGCCTCGCTGTGCGATGTCTACGTCAACGACGCCTTCGGCTCCGCCCACCGCGCCCACGCCTCCACCGTCGGCATGATTCAGTTCGTCAAGCAAGCCGCGGCCGGCCTGCTCATGGACACCGAACTCGAATACCTCACCAAGGCCACGAAGAATCCCGCGCGCCCCTGCGTGGCGATCCTCGGCGGCGCAAAGGTCTCCGACAAAATCGAAGTCATCGAGAACCTCATGAAGTTCGTCGACCGCCTGCTCGTCGGCGGCGCGATGGCCTATACGTTCTACCGCGCCGAGGGCAAACCCGTCGGCAAGTCGCTCGTCGAAGAAGATAAGATCGATCTCGCCAAGGACCTGCTCGCCCGCGCCGGAGGCAAGATACTCCTCCCGGTCGACCATGTCGTGGCCTCCGAACTCAAGGCCGGCGCCGAAGCAGAAACTGTCGAGACGATCCCGGAAGGCAAGATGGCTCTCGACATCGGCCCGAAGACCGTAGCGCTCTTCTCGGCCGAAGTCGCCAAGGCGAAGACCATCATCTGGAACGGCCCGATGGGCGTTTTCGAAATGCCGCCGTTCGACGCGGGTACGGTCGCGCTCGCCAAAGCCGTCGCTTCTTCCGGCGCGGTTTCCGTGGTCGGCGGCGGCGACTCCGAGAAAGCGATCAAGAGCGCCGGCGTGGCCTCCAAGATCAGCCACATCTCCACCGGCGGCGGCGCTTCGCTCGAATTCCTCAGCGGCATCGAACTGCCGGGCGTCGCGGCGCTGACGGAAAAATAAGTTACTGCGTTAGTAAGTCACGCCGCCGGTCAGGCGGCGTGACTTACCGGCGTGATTGATTGGATCCGCAAGGGCAGGTCCGGGATCAGTGCTTCGAGCACTTGCCGGACCTCGCTCGCGAAGACGAACTCGGTCTCGTCGCGTACCTCTTTGGGCAGGTCGACAAGATCCTTCTTATTTGCCTCCGGCAGCACCACGCGGTAGATTCCGGCGCGGCGCGCAGCCAGCACCTTTTCTTTGATTCCGCCGATGGGTAACACCAGGCCGGTCAGCGTAAGTTCGCCGGTCATGGCCGTGTCGGGCCGCGCCGGAAGACCCGTGTAGAGCGACGTTAAAGCCACCGCCATGGTGACACCCGCCGAAGGACCGTCCTTCGGAATCGCGCCCGCCGGTACGTGGATATGCACGCCGGAGTTTCGGAACAGCGCCGGGTCGATCCCATAAGCCGAGGCGTGCGACCACAGGTAGCTCTGCGCCGCCTTCGCCGACTCCTGCATCACGTCACCCAACTGTCCGGTGAGCGTAAGCCCCTTGCCGTCGGGCAGCAGCGTGGCTTCGATGAAGAGCACGTCCCCTCCGGATTCGGTCCACGCCAGACCTGTCGCCACGCCGGGCGGCAGCGTCGTCCGCATCCGCTCCTGCGTGAACGGCTCGGGACCCAGCAGATCGGTCAGCGCGTCCGGCGTTACCGTGACGTTCGCCGTATCGCCTTCGGCAAACTTGAGTGCGATCTTCCGCACCAGACGGCCGATCGCCCGTTCGAGGCGCCGTAGCCCAGCTTCGCGCGTGTAAGACGCGATCACCTTGCGCAGCGTCTCATCCGGCAGAATCGCCTGCTCGCCCGTCACACCCGCCTGCTTCCATTGCCGCGGAATCAGGAACCGGCGCGCGATCTGCATCTTCTCTTCTTCGCTGTATCCGCTCAGCCGCAGGATCTCCATGCGGTCCAGCAGCGGCTGCGGAATCGTATCGAGCGCGTTCGCCGTCGTCACAAACAACACGCGCGACAGGTCGAATTCGAGATCGAGATAGTTATCGTGGAAGCTCTTGTTCTGCTCGGGGTCGAGCACTTCAAGCAGCGCCGCCGCCGGGTCGCCGCGGAAGTCGCGTCCCAGCTTGTCCACTTCGTCGAGCATCAGCACGGGGTTGTTCGCCCCGGCTCGGCGCATTGCCTGCACAATCCGCCCCGGCATCGCGCCAATGTAGGTGCGCCGGTGGCCGCGGAGTTCGGCTTCGTCATGCAGGCCGCCCAGGCTCACGCGCTCGAACTTCCGGTCGAGCGCCCGCGCGATCGACTGCCCGAGCGACGTTTTGCCCACGCCTGGCGGTCCGACCAGGCAAAGAATCGGCGCCTTGGCTTCCGGATTCAGACGCAGCACCGCTAAGTGTTCGAGAATCCGGTCCTTCACATCCTTCAACCCGAAATGGTCGTCGTCCAGCACCTTTCGCGCATGGGGGATATCGAGGTTATCGGCAGTAGAAATCCGCCACGGCAGGTCGAGCACGTATTCCAGATACGTCGTAATCACGCCGTACTCGGGCGACGCCGGCTGTAACTTCTCCAGCCGTCCGACTTCGCGCATCGCTTCCTTGCGAACCTGCTCCGGCAGGTCGGTCTTATCGAGCCGCTCGCGCAACTGCGCCGCTTCGGCCCCTTCGCCTTCCCCGCCCAGCTCCTGCTGAATCGCCCGCATCTGCTGGCGCAGCAGATACTCGCGCTGCTCCTTCGACATCTCCGAGCGCGCTTCGCTGGCGATCTGGTTTCTCACCTCCAGCACCTGCACCTCGTGCGAGAGGAACGTGTGGACCAGGCGCAGCGCTTCCACCCTCGTCGGCGCTTCGAGCAGCGACTGCGACCGCGCCGCGTCGAGATTGAACATCGAAGCCAGCAGGAACGCCAGCCGCAGCGGATCTTCGTTCGTCGTGAACATCCGCGTCACTTCCTGGCCGGCGCTGGGCTGGGCCAGCGACACCGCCCGCCCGGCGAGCTCAATCAAGATTCCGTGCAGCGCCTCCACCTCCGGGCTCGCATCCTCGGGCAGCGGCAGCGGATTCACCCGCGCCTGCAAGTATGGCTCGGAATCGTCCAGCTTCAGCAAGGCGACGCGCTCGATGCCGAGGACGAGAATCTCTACCGAGTCCTCGCTCGGGCGCGACATCTTGCGAATCGTGGCTTTCGCGCCGATAGCGTAGAGATCGTCGCGCGTCGGGTTTTCGACCGTTGAGTCCCGCTGCGTAAATATGACAATTTCTTTCTCTTCGGTCGCCAGAGCAGCCTCGACCGCGGCAACGGAAGAGGTGCGGCCGACCGAGAGCGGCAGCATAAGGTAGGGAAACAGCACGGTGTTCTTCAACGGAAGAACCGGAAGAACCTGGACGGCCGGAGTTTCTTGCATGATATGGGTCTCCTTATAGTTAGATGCTTGCCACGCTCCGCTAGGATCCAGAGCAATCGGGGTTCCACCAGAAGCAGCGAGCCGCCGGAACTGGTCCGGCGGCTCGCGTGGCTGGGTGGTTGGACGTCAAGTTACTTCCTGGGGACAACCACGAACGCCCGCGCCTCGCCGCGGCGAACCAGCAGCAGCGTACCGCCGGGGTTGTTGCTCTGGCGAACCGCGTTCTCGAACTCGTCGGTGTTGCTTACCGGCGTCCGGTTGACGCGTTCGATGATGTCGTTCGGTTGCAGACCGGCTTCGGCAGCCGCCGAGGCTGCGTCGACGTTGGTCACAATCACGCCCTTCACGTCGCCTTGCAGGCCCAACTGCTGGATGATATCCGGCGTGAGCGTCTCTACCTGCACGCCTTCCAGACCGCTGGTCGAGCCCTGGCCTGGGCCGCGGCCCGGACCGCCGGCCTGCGCCGTGAGCTTATTCAGCCCCAGGGTTACCGGCACATCGACCGTGGAGCCGTTGCGGAGAACCTTGAGGTTAATCGTGGTTCCGGGAGGCAGGCTGGCGACCTTCAGCCGGAACGCCTGCATGTCGTCGATCTTCTCGCCGTTCATGGCCACGATCACGTCTTCGACCTTCAGGCCGGCCTTGGCGCCGGGGCTGTCGGGCTCAACCTGCGTGATGGCGACGCCGCCCTGGTCCGGACTCATGCCGAACGCCTGGCGCATGTTCGGCGTAATTTCCCCGAGGTAGACGCCGATGTAGCCGCGCGTCACCTTCCCGTGCTCGATGAGCTGGTTCATGATGTTCTTGGCGAGATTCGACGGAATGGCGAAGCCGATGCCGACGTTCCCGCCGCCGTCGCCGCCCAGAATTGCGGTGTTGATGCCGATCAACTGGCCTTGCGTGTTCACCAGCGCGCCGCCCGAGTTGCCGTGGTTGATGGCGGCGTCGGTCTGAATAAAGTCTTCGTAGTTCTCAATGCCCAGGCCGCTGCGGCCCTTCGCGCTGATGATGCCCATGCTCACCGTGCCGCCAAGGCCGAACGGGTTGCCGATGGCCAGCACGATGTCGCCGACTTCGGATTTGGAAGAATCGCCGATCGGCAGCGCCGGCAAGCCGGTGCGGTCGATCTTGAGCACGGCGATGTCGGTGGGAGCGTCCGCCCCGATCACTTTCGCCGGAACTTCTTTGCCGTCGCGGAAGCTGACCTTCACATCGGTCGCCCCGTCGATGACGTGGTTATTGGTGAGAATGTAGCCGTCCGGGCTGACGATGACGCCCGAGCCGAGGCTTTCCATGCGTTCAGCCTGAGGTTGCTGCTGCATCTGCGGCGGGATGTTGCCGAAGAACTCGCGCAGCATGGGGTTGTCGAAGAAACCCTGCGGCATCCGCTGGCGGTGGACCACCTTCGAGGAACTTACGTTAACGACGGCCGGGAGCGCCTCTTTCACAACGGGCGCGAACGTGCCGCTGGCGGGCAGAGTGGCGGCGCCGGCGGCGTGAGCGGTGGTGGCAAAGTCCGGGAGACGGTGCGAGTTGCTGGCCCAATTCACGGCCAGCGCGGCGCCCATCACCAGGATGATGGCGGATAAGATCGCTGTCGAGCGGCGGATCTGGATAGTGGAGTGCATGTCGGTCCTCTGTGTCTGATGATTTGGATTATTTGGGTTCGAACGAAGATCCATGGGTTACTCCGCGACGGCCGCCGGTTGGACGGCCTCGAAGCTAAGCTCACCCGCGGGCGCCACATCGACCAGCACCTGCTGGCCGTCGAGAATCGCCCCGGCCAGCAGGCGGCGGGCGAGCGGGGTTTCCACTTCGCGCTGGATGGCGCGCTTCAATGGACGCGCCCCATAGTGCGGGTCATAGCCGGAGCGGACAAGATGCGTGCGCGCGGCGGCGCTCAACTCGAGGCCGATCCGCCGGGCGGCTAGCCGTTGGCGCAGGGACCCAAGCTGGATGTCCACAATTCGCTTCAGATGCTCTTCTGAGAGCGAGTGGAACACAATCACCTCGTCCACGCGGTTCAAAAACTCAGGACGGAAGTGGCGGCGAAGCTCTTCGAGCACGGCCGATTTCATCTCGTCGTAATCGGCCCCGGCAAACTCGCCCCGGTATTCCAGGATCCGCGGGCTGCCGATATTCGACGTCATGATCACGATCGTATTCTTGAAGTCGACCGTGCGTCCCTGCCCGTCCGTCAGGCGGCCGTCGTCCAAAATTTGGAGCAGCACGTTGAAAACGTCCGGGTGCGCCTTCTCGATCTCGTCCAGCAGAACCACACTATAAGGACGGCGGCGCACCGATTCCGTTAGCTGGCCCCCTTCGTCGTAGCCGACGTAGCCCGGAGGCGCGCCGATCAGCCGGCTGACCGTGTGCTTCTCCTGGTATTCGCTCATGTCGATCCGGATCATGGCGTGCTCATCGTCGAACAGGAACTGCGCCAGAGCCCGGGCCAGTTCCGTCTTACCGACCCCCGTCGGACCCAGGAAAATCATGCTCCCGATCGGCCGGTTGGGGTCCTTCAGGCCGCTCCGGGCGCGCATGACGCTTTCGGCCACCGCCGTCACCGCCTCGTCCTGGCCGATCACCCGGCGGTGCAATTCGTCCTCCAGGTGCAGCAGTTTCTGCATCTCGCCTTCGAGCAGACGCGAAACGGGCACCCCCGTCCACCGGCTCACCACCTCGGCGATATCTTCCTCATCCACCTCTTCTTTGAGCAGCCGCGTCCCGGTCTGCTTCCGGGTCAGCGTGTCTTCTTCGGTCTTCAACTCGCGCTCGAGCCCGGCTAACTGGCCGTACTTCAACTCAGCGGCCCGGTTCAGGTCGTACTGCCGCTCGGCGAGCGAAATCTCCACGCGCGTCTGCTCGATCCGCTCCCGCAGGTTCCGCAGCTTTTCCACGGCTGCCTTTTCGGCCTGCCACTGGGCGCGCAGCGCGCTGGAATTCGTCTTTAGCTCCGCCAGTTCCTTTTCAAGCGCCGTCAGCCGCTGCTTGCTGGCTGCGTCGGTTTCCTTCTTCAGCGCCTCCCGCTCGATTTCAAGCTGCATGATCCGCCGGAGAATCTCGTCGAGTTCCGACGGCATGGAATCAATTTCCGTACGCAGCCGCGCAGCCGCTTCGTCCACTAAGTCAATCGCCTTGTCCGGCAGGAAGCGGTCCGAAATATAGCGGTGGCTGAGCGTTGCCGCGGCCACAAGCGCCGTATCCTTGATCCGCACGCCGTGGTGAACTTCGTACCGCTCGCGCAGTCCGCGCAGGATAGAGATCGTATCTTCGACGCTCGGCTGGTCGACCAGTACGGTCTGGAAACGCCGCTCCAGCGCCGCGTCCTTTTCAATGTACTTACGGTATTCGTCCAGCGTGGTAGCGCCGATGCAGTGCAGTTCGCCGCGGGCGAGCATCGGCTTGAGTAAGTTCCCGGCGTCCATGGCGCCTTCGGCCTTCCCGGTCCCGACCACGGTGTGTAACTCGTCAATAAAGAGGATGACCTGGCCCTGCGAGGTCTGGACTTCTTTGAGCACCGCCTTTAGCCGCTCTTCGAACTCGCCCCGGAACTTCGCGCCAGCGATGAGCGCGCCCATGTCGAGCGACACCACGCGCTTTTCCTTCAGTCCTTCGGGCACGTCGCCGCGCACAATGCGTTGCGCGAGGCCTTCGACGATGGCGGTCTTGCCCACGCCCGGCTCACCGATTAGAACAGGGTTGTTCTTCGTGCGGCGGCTCAGCACCTGGATCACGCGGCGGATTTCCTCGTCGCGCCCGATGACCGGGTCGAGCTTTCCCTGTCCGGCGAGCTGAGTAAGGTCGCGGCCGTATTTTTCAAGCGCCTCGTAAGTCGCCTCCGGGTTCGGCGTAGTTACTCTCTGGCTGCCACGAACTTCCTGCAGGGCGCGCATCAGCCGCTCGCGGTTCAGCCCGGTTTCGCGGAACATCTTGCCCAGCGGACCCGAGTCCGACGCCCCGGCCAGCAGGACGTGCTCGACGCTGATGTAGTCGTCCTTGAGCCGCTTGGCTTCGTCCTCGGCCACGGTGAACAGCTTTTGCAGACGGGGGCTGATGTAGATCTGCCCGGCCGGCGCCCCGGTCGGCGAAGTGACCTGCGGGATCTTGTCGAGTTCGCGCTCCAGGATCTGCTTGAACGCAGGCAGCGGTACGTCGGCGCGGTTCAGAATGGACGGGGCGAGCCCGCCTTCCTGGTTGACCAGGGCGAGGAAGAGGTGTTCGACGTCGACCTGCTGATGATTCCGCCGTAGGGCGATGGACTGCGCGTCCTGGATGGCGGCTTGGAGTTTTTCGGTGGTACGGTTGAGGTCCATGTGGGGGCTGCCTGTCAGGATCTTAGTGGTTTACTATCAACTATGCTCAGCATATCACCATAATGGGATCCCGGCAAGTAGTCCCGAGCGTGCACTGCCGCAACGGGATTTTGGTCCGTGCGTCATTCCTGAGGATTTTCCGTCTTGGAATGAGAGAGTTACGAGCATGACGCACGGATGACGCTGAAAGATTCGCCGTCGCGGAATCAGAGGGTTAGCGTGACCTGTTCGCCCGCCTGTCGAAGAGTTTCCTCCCATCCCGATAGACACGCTAAATGTCTGGCGGTTGCGCGCTGGCTGGCACTGGATTGGCATCGGAGTCGAAAGGAGGTTACCAGGACCGAGACCGGGCGGAGGAAGGTTTTGCCGGTATCCTGCTGAATCCGCGAGGGAAGGAAGTTTGATTCGTGCCGTGACCGCAGATTGGGCAGCCCATGTGGGACCGGGCGGATGGTGGGTCAGCGGCGGAGGGCCGCGATTCGGCGCAGCAGGTCCGCGCGGTCGCTGCGATTTGGGTTTCGGCGGAGGGTTTCTTCGAACCAGTGAGCAGCGTCGAGATCGTACCCGAGGTGAATCATGCACAGTGCGACGTTGTAGGCAGCCGCGTCGTTTTTGGGGTCGAGCTCGGCGGCCTTCTCGAAGCTTTGCTCGGCGAACTGCCAGTTTTCGGCATCAAAGTAGGCTAACCCAAGAATGAAGTGCATGAATCCGAACTTTCCGTCGGACAGACGTATGGCCTGCTTCGCAGCATTTATGGCCTCTTCGGTGCGGTGCAGTCCGCGTAGGGCAACTGCCTCGTCATAGTACGCCTGGGAGTATTCGGTGTTGAGCGAGACCGCCTCGGTGGCGTGCGTCAGGGCCTCGTCGTACACACCTCGGCCGTTCAGAGTATCGGCGATGGCTTCGTGGGCAACCGCCGCGGTGGCTTCCGAGCCAGGCTTCCCGGTTCCCAAAGAGATACACTCGCGGGCATCGTTAAGCACCTCCTCCTGGCGGACGCCAGGAGTCCGGAGGCCGGCGGCGGAGCACCAGTCTCTCCAGTTGGCACCCTCAAGCGGCGCGGCGTGTTGCCACGCTTGTCCGGCATCGGCGTAGCGTCCAAAGTCCATGAGCGACCGGGCGCGGCTTTCCCAGTCGTCCGCCGTGGCTTGGCCCGTCTGAACGAGTTGCTCAAACCAGTGGTCGGCTTCTGCAGCGTTTCCGGTCTTGTTCGCGACGCGCAGGAGATCCCGAAGGATACCGACTCTTGAGGTTCCCGTCGGGTCGGACTCCTCGATGGCTAAGGCGCGGCGTAGAGGCGCCTCCGCCCCGACGAATGAACCGGCGTGAACGCGGATGTCGCCGAGGGCATAGTACATTTCCGCCGTAGGACGCTTCGCGGCCGAAATCGCCCTTTTGCAGGCACCCTCAGCTTCGGAAAGCAACTCATCGGCCCGGGGCAGGCCTACGAAACCGACGGCGCCCCCGGCAGCGGAGAGCGCCGCGATTTGGGCCGCGTCGTTTAGCGTTTCTGCAAGGGAGAGTTCAGTCTTCGGAGTAGGGTCCAAGTTCGCGGCTCTGCGCGCCGCCGAGATTGCGATAAAGGGGCGCGTGTAAAGAAGCTTCCTGCTCATTTCCCAGAGGCTTGCCAGGTCTCCCTTTCCTGCGAGCTCTATTCCCTTCGAAGCGGCCTCATCAATGGCCGCGCGGTTCTTAACGTAGGGCGAATCGGGATCCGCCGAGTACGGCAGCCCCCTCCCTTCCGCGATAAGTTCGTCGGCTCTGGCGAAAAACGATACTGCCGTTTCCTTGGCGTCCGCCGCGCTCCGAAGGAGCACCGCGACGTAAGACGCGGGAACGGCAAAGTTAAGATTCTGACCCTCCTCGATCATGCCAACGGTCACGCCGATGACGTTTGCGGACGAGTCGAGGACCGGACCTCCGGAAGAGCCGTGCGAGATGGGCGCGGTGATCTGGATAAGTTCGCGGGAGCCGATGTGGCGGACGGCTGCGACGACGCCGGTGCTGATGCTCTTTTCCAGTCCCTCGGGGTTTCCAATGACGTAGACACTGTCGCCGGGATGCGGAGGGTTTGCGGAAAGCGGCAGCGGTTCGGCTGAAATCTCGGCGGGCGTTGTCAGGACGGCGAGGTCGTTTCCTAAGTCGGTCCGTTCGACTTTCGCAGGGATCCGGACGCCGCCGAAGTCAATGAGCGGCGTGCCGCCGCGGATGACGTGCTCGTTGGTGACTATTTTTCCGCCCTCGATCAGGAAACCGGAACCCTGTGCGACCAACTTATCATCGCTGGAGCGCAGCAGGATGAGTACGACGCTCTTCGCCGCCTTGGCGTAGACGCTCGCGGCGGTGTCGGGCTGCTGGCCGCCAGCGCCTGCCGTACAGAGCAGCGCTGTCGCCAGTAACCGGTTCATCGGCTCCCAGGTTCTGAGGGCCATAGTCATCCGGTTAAAAGTGTAACAACTACCGCTGGACACCATGAAATGCCCTCCATCCGGCGTAGCCGCCAAGGGTATGTAAACCGCCATGACTACACTGGGATCCGCCGAGGGCGCGCTCATGGCGGCCTTGACTCTCCGTCGAACATCGGATAGGCTCGACTCATGTCGCGACGATACAGCGGCAACTTACGGCGTTGCAGCACTTTATATAGTATCTACTGATCCTATTTATAACTTGAGTGTATCTAGCCGTGCTGAAAATGATATGGAGGTAAAAGTATGGCCAGCGAACATGTTGAACGGATGTACAAGGCGATCGAGCATCCTGCGCAATTTCGTACGGGTAGAAGTAGGAAGAGGGTGATAATCGGATCTCCGGGAGACGCGCGGGCATCGGCTCTTCGCGGTGAATATGAAGTCATTCACAATTTGCCATCCAGAGGCACTGTTGAGTTCCGGATTGTTGGTGGAAGCGAGAAGGAGACTTTCGACACGCACGGTAGGACAATCGACGGAGAACAGGTGGCCATCTTCGAGGCGAACCCTCTTACTCGATCACTGCTACGACGGATAAATTCACGGGCCAAAATTCTCGGTCATTGCGGAACCTTGACTCCTGCTGAATCCGCGAGGGAACATTAGTGGTTGGGCGCCGTGACCGGCGTTTAGGCGATCCGTTATGCCACGTCTCGGCGCCGACTCCGCCAGATGAGCCGTCCGACTTGATCACACTTGCGGCTGTGGATCCGGCGTCCAGTGGGGCAGCGTCTACATGGCATCCGGTTGTATTTTTTCTTCGACACAACCGGCAGTATTTGTACAACCCGGCTACCGGCGCATGCCCTGAATCCCCCTTGCTTCTGACTCTGACTCCATTTGGGGGATGACTGTCGAAGGCGGCGCCCGCCCACGGCAGCACCGCCCAGACACCAGACAATGGAAGCGGCGTTCCTGCATAACAGCTTGGAGAAGCCGCTCTTGCTTTCCTGGCGAACCCCGCACGGAATCACGACGTTGAACGTCGACTCGTTCACCGCGGGCCAACCCGGCGCGAGTGTGTTCAGCGTTCCCGCCGGTTGCCTCGACTGACGCCTCCGCCGGCCGAGATTCGGGCGCCCCTTTGTGCCAACATGACTGAGACACCTTCCCCGCCGTCAATTACTGTAGAGGGCGGAGAAAGAATCCCGTTCAGTGCCCAAGTCGAATCTCAACCAGTTGCCTGTAGAACAGACGGAGTTGGCGGCTCCGCAGCGCAG
>DAIDIH010000298.1 GCA_027459465.1 Bryobacterales bacterium
ATTTTTCAGTGTACCAACCGGCTTCTCCCGCCATCTGCGCTAGACTAGAGTCTTCGGGCCGTGGCGCAGCCTGGCTAGCGCGCTTGCTTGGGGTGCAAGAGGTCCCGGGTTCAAATCCCGGCGGCCCGACCAAAAAACTCAAAGACTTACAGACCTCTGACCCCACCAACCTCCGTCAACTGGGTCCAAACTGGGTCCAATTCCAAACTCACTCGCCACGGTAGGCGTGGTATCGATGGGACTCGTGGTGCGTTGTACTCTGTATCGCAAGACGGAGACAACACGAGTTTTCCCTATACATGCGGAATCGCCCATCGCCCCCATGAGTCCCACCGGCTGACTGGTGATCGTGGTATCCATGGGCCACGTCTCGAGCGATTCTGTTGTCTTACGAGACGGAGACAATCTGGCTCGCAAATTCCCCATGCGTCCCACGATCACCATGCCGGCTTTGGCCTGTAGAAACAACACGGTAGCGATTTGTTTTTTCCTTGACGCCCCCACGGTGCCGTGTTAGAGATTGAGTAGAACGCCTCCTGGTGTTCCCCCAGAGCCGCGGGGCCTCTCGCAAATCCCGCATCCCTCCTAACGAGCCTTCGGCTCCCTTGCGGGCATACCCGCAATCCCACCCGGGCAGACACCAGAACTATGCTCAAGAGCATCCGGATCGAGAATCCGGTTTCCGATTGCCGGTTCACTAACAGGAACCGAGCCAAGCGCTTCGTCTCGCAGGGACGGGCGATCTGGGTCGAGCCCGGCACCTCCATCCGGTTCATCGCCGCGGACCGCCGGCATCGCGCGGCGCAAGTATCGGTGGATACCACGCGTTACGGGTACGAGCGGGCCGCCCACGCCGGACTGCCACAACTCTCGGAACTGGCCAACCTCCCGATGGTCACGCCCGGCGTGCTCCTGGGCTTGGGCAGGAGGAAGGGCGCCAGCCGGCACACGTTCCTCGCAAACCGGGGGCTTTGAGAACTGATGCCGATCAAGCGGTCCTCCAGCCACGGCTTTCCGGCCAGGATCCGCATCCCGCGACAACGGTCTGTGGTGCACGTCCTGGTGAAGGACGGAGTTCCGTGCGACGAGGTGGTCGAAGTGATCATTCCGGCAAAGACCATCGGCATGCGCGACGCCCGGCGTCGGCCGACGAGCTGCGCGAACCCTGGCAGGATCGGCCGGTGATGAGAGCATGTGCCCCGAGTGTTTGAGTGACGACATCGAGGTCAGCGAGTTCGAGTTCGGCATCTGCCCGCAGACCGGCTACCACGACGCTGGCGTGCGATTTCGACGCCGAGCTTGCAGTGGGACGGGCGATGCGGCCGATCTCATCCAGGATGCGATGCAATCCTGGGTCCTTCCTGGGCGGCTGGGCGGCGGGTGGAATGGTTGCACGATTTCGCCAGCGTCACGCGCGATGAAAGGTTGTCGGTAGTCGGTTGTCACTCTCTCCATTGAGGCCTCCAGCAAACCATGGCTGATTCTCCTTCCCTCCAACCGCGATCACTTGGAAAGACCGCGGTCCCCACACCAGGAACACCCGTCCGGGTGACCTCCGACACTTCGATCCGGGCCCACCGGATCCGGTTCGCCGTCGCCGTCGGCGAGACGGGGCGGGTGTTCCTTGGCGTAGCGGGCATGAACAAGGCGGGCGGCGCCGGCGTTGTGAAGGAGTTCTGGCCGACCGGTGCCGGTGGCGGGGTGGCGGACGAACTGGTGCTCGAATCGGCTGCCGGCGAGTTGCGGCCGTCGGACTACTACGTAGATTCCAACACCGCTGGCGAGGGGTTGATCGTTGCCTACTGGGTCTGGGTCCCGAGCTTCAATAGCTGATCGCATGACGCCGGCGATGGCGCGGCGCATCGAGCTTTGGCCCCTGGAGCGCCTGGTGCCCTATGCGCGGAACGCAAGGACGCACTCGACCGATCAGGTAGCGCAGATCGCGGCGTCGATCGCGGAGTTCGGGTTTGTGAACCCAATCCTCGTCGATTCCCGCGACGGCATCGTTGCCGGGCACGGCCGCTTGCTGGCGGCCCGCAAGCTCGGCCTCGCCGAAGTGCCTGTGATCGTGCTCGATCACCTCAGCGAGACGCAACGGCGAGCTTACGTCTTGGCCGACAATCGCCTGGCGCTGAACGCCGGATGGGATGACGAGATGCTGGCGGCAGAGCTCGCGGAGCTCGAGGGCGATGGCTTCGACCTGGGGCTGATCGGTTTCAACGAGCAGGAACTCGCTGCCCTCTTAGCGGAGCCGGACGAGGGCCAGGCGGAGCCCGGAGAAGAGGAAGTGCCTCTTCCGCCCGCCAAAGCGGTAACGCAACCGGGGGATCTCTGGCTCATCGGACCGCACCGGGTCCTGTGCGTGTGCGGAGATTGCCGCGACGAGGCGGCGGTGGCGAAGCTGTTTGGCGGCGGCCAGGCGAACGTGGTGATCACCTCGCCGCCCTACGCCACGCAGCGGGAGTACGATCCATCGAGCGGCTTTCGCCCGGTGGCTCCCGACGACTACGTGGAGTGGTATCGGGACGTGGCGGCGTCGATCGCCTCCGTGCTCGCCGGCGATGGCTCCTATTTCCTGAACATCAAGGAGCACGCCGAGGACGGGCAGCGGCATCTCTACGTGAAGGATCTGTTCATCTCGCATGTGCGGCAGTGGGGCTGGCGGTTCCCGTAAAGTACAGCGCGATTCTCCCCGTGCCAATGATCGATACGACCCCGCTGGTGAAGGTACCCGTGCGCTTGTCGCCCGGTTCGCGCGCCAGACGTAGAATCCGCATGCCCGTGTCGTCGTTGTGCATCACGCTACCTTGCGCCGCCTGCCGGATCAACTCCTCCAGCACCGGCCGGATCAGTTTCGCGGCGGCTTCCATGAGTTCCCATTGCGTCGTTGCCGGCAACGGCATTCCCAGTTGTTGCTCCAGGTTTTCCAGGCGGTTAAAGGGCGCTCCGGTGCCGTACTTCAGCAGGGCGATCATCGCCACGGCCGTCTCCTCGTACTTGTCTGGACCCGCAGTCTCCGGTGGGCCGGCTGTGAAGACCTGCCCGCAGGCATTGCAGCGCAGCCGCTCCATCTCGAATATGGTGGCTTCAAGCGGCGCCTGCCCTACGAACCGCACCAGCGTTGCCGGTTCCTTCTGGAGGTAAACTTTTCCCTGGCGGCACTCTGGGCACCTGGTGCCGGCGTGGAGCGTGGCGTGCGCGATCGAAACTCGGTTTGCGCCGGTAAATGCAGCGGCTCCATGGCGTCCGTGACCGGCTGGAGCGGGCTCGTCCGTGTTTCGCTCCTCGACAGGAACAGCCGCGGGCTGATCCACAACGGCGCTGGTCTTCTCCGTGCTGCGTTTCCACGACAAGCGTTCCGCCATGGAGTGCAGCGCGGTTTTCAGCTTCTGGCCTTCCGCTTCGTTCAGCGGCGTGCGCATGCCGCGATCGATAATCTGGTCCAGTTCTTCCAGATTCACGTCGACCTTTTTTCGTGTGCGCTTCATCTAAACCTCGCTCAGCAACTCGCGAAACCTGCGATGGAGTGGCAAGCCTAGCATCTGCTTCACGGGCAGACTGGGTTCCTTGGTCGGCGCATTGTTGCCGCGGTCCGAGGTCTGGCCTAGAACGATCCAGTTGGCCGCGCGATAACTGGTGCCCTTGAAGCGCGCCGGATCGATGAAGGTTTCCAGCCAATAAACAGGATGCGCATACAAACGCCGCCAATCGCGCGGAATGCGCTTCGCCATCTGGCCCAGAATGTGCGAAGCCAGGTGATCCACGCGCACCCACGGCAGAATCAGAAAGCGCGTGTTGTAGGCCAGCAGAGGAACATTGCGCCGCCGCGCTTCCGGATTCCAACCGATGAAACGATCGCGGCATCCCAAGTGACGCAGTGCACTGGCCCAGGCCAGGCAGGCGATCACCTGGCCGCGTGCCTTCACCAGATACTTCAGATGCTCGCCCACCGGTTGCTCATAGCCCAGATAGTGATACTGCTCCAGCAGGCTGTTGAACAACGGCTCTTCCGGTGTGCGCCGGACCTGCTCGAACTCGAGTGAGCCTAACTCGCGGAGTGGTCCGCGCACTGGCCGGTTGTCGGGGATGACTGCCTCCGGCCGCTCACGCTCAGCCAGCCGGTTGCGCACTTGGCGCCGCCACGCTGGTAACTCGATCTCACCAGCACGCTCCAACATCAGCAGCATCCCGCGGCACACCATATCGCGTAGCGCACCGTTGGCCTGCTTCCACTGCCAGACCTCGCACAACCGGCGAGACAGCTTCCAGCGGCTCAGTTCCGGATGATCCGCAATCAGCTGCCGGATGAATGCGATTTCCTCGCCGGTCACGTTTCGACCCCGGTAACGCCACGCGGTGATCACAGCAGTAGAACGACAGAAACACTTTCGGAACGCAAGGGAAAAATGATGCCCGCATTCTTCAACTGACCTTCCGCCACACCGGCGGCGCTTCCGTCTCCGGATTGCCCGCCCCCAGTAACACTTGTGCCTGATGCACGCGCAACGTCTGAGCCGGTTCGTCGCCTTGCGGCCACCACCGAAAGCGGCCTCCCTTTGTGCCAACATGACTGAGACACCTTCCCCGCCGTCAATTACTGTAGAGGGCGGAGAAAGAATCCCGTTCAGTGCCCAAGTCGAATCTCAACCAGTTGCCTGTAGAACAGACGGAGTTGGCGGCTCCGCAGCGCAG
>DAIDIH010000299.1 GCA_027459465.1 Bryobacterales bacterium
GCACATTCCCCTCCGGCAGTCGCGCCGCTAGCGGCTCTATCGATTTCCGTTCGCCATTCAACAGCAGGCTCCGCACGTACACGCCGCCCCAATGGCGCCGCTCCGTCCTTCCTACCGGCTCCAGCAAGTCGGCAAGAAACCGCACGAGCCGCTTGCGGCAACGCTCCGCCCGGGCATTCGTCATATCCAAACATATCAGGACATTTATGTTCTGTCCCGACTTAACGTGGTAATACTAACATATGCCCGCTCTCGCCCCGGCAAAGAACGCCGCCGGCCCTCACCGGCAGGCGGCGGCCGGCCGGCTGTAGGCGTTACTCACCTTGGCGGCCAGCATCCGCCGGGCCCGGCAGACCCGCGACATCACTGTGCCGATAGGTACCCGCAGCCGCGACGATATCTCTTTGTAACTGAGTCCGCAAATCTCGCGAAGAATCAATATCTCGCGTTGCCCTTCCTGTAAGTCCGCCATCGCCTGCCGCACTAACTTCTGCTCCGTCGCCTGAACCATCTGCTTGTGAGGATCCCGAAACCCCGCATCGCCCCAGTGAACGCCTTCGTCGAACGAGACCGCGCAATGCGCACCCCGTTCCCGTAGCGTCGAGCGGCACGTGTTTCGCACAATCGCCAGGAACCACGGCCTCGACGGGCCGCCGCGAAACGTCGCCAGGTGCCGGAACGCGCGCAGGTACGCTTCCTGTACCGCGTCCCGCGCCGCCTCCTCATCCAGCAAAATCAACCGCGCCAGCCGGTGTGCCGCCGCCAGATGCGGAATCAGATGCTCCATCGTCATGAAGCTTCCTCCGCCGTTCCGCCGCCTCCCGCCTGCCCGCGCGGTCCCTCCACACGTGCCTCCTCCACCTTCGCCCGCTTGGAATTCCCGCTCATCCGCAGCAGCGGCCCAAGCGCCTCGCGCAGCATCCGCCGGCCCCGTAGATGACGCGCCTTCAGCGCCGGAACGCTCACCGAAAGCTGCTTCGCCGCCTCCACCACCGGCAGCTGATCGATATCGAGCAGCCGAACCGCCTGGCCAAGACGTTTCGGTAGCCGCCGCACCGCCGCGGTCAACACGCCGTGCAGCTCCGCCCGCGCACAGGCCGCCTCAGGGCCCGGCCCGCTTGTTCGCACACAACTCCGATCGGGCCCGTGTTCGGCTCTGTCCAGACTTTCGTGAAAGCGCCGCCTCCGCAGCCCCTGAAACGCCGCGTTCTTCGCCACCGCGACCAGCCACGTCGAGAACTTCGCCCGGCCCTCAAACCGATGACCATATTGAATCAGCCGCACGAACGTGTCCTGCACCGCGTCCCGCGCCGCCTCCTGGTCCCGAAGGATCGCGAACGTGGCCCGATACAAACGTTCGCCGTGACGCCGCGCGATCTCCGATAACGCCTCACTGTCCCCTGCCCGGAGCCGGCAAACAAGCTCTTCGTCGGCATCCGCCGTGTCTCCGGAATAGTATGTATCCAATGCTTCTCCCATCGCCGCACCGTGCGGTAAGCATTGAGTCTACGGAGAGGCCAACTTACAATCAATGCAACGCGGATAACCGTAACCTCATATGCAAATCACACAGTAAGTGACTGATAACTCTCGCACTTACTCGCCGCCGGAACAGCCCGTCCGGCGGCATCGCGATGCTACAATGGAAGCTAAATCCCCGTGCCGCTCCGCCAAGGGAACACAGCGTGACCGCTCAGCCCCAGCCGTCTGACCGCGTTTGTTTCGCCGGCTTCGAACTGGATCTTCGAACCCTCGAACTCCGCCGTCAGGGACGCAAGGTCCGGATCGAAGGCCAGCCCCTCGAAATCCTCGCTCATCTCGTCAAGGCGCCCGGGGAACTCGTCAGCCGGGAGGAACTCATCGCCCGGCTTTGGCCCAACAGCCACGTGGACTTCAACCACAGCCTGAATGCGGCCGTCCGGCGTCTCCGCCACGCCCTCCACGACACCTCCCGCCACCCGAAGTTCATTGAAACCCTGCCCCGCCGCGGCTACCGCTTCATCGCCCCGCGAAACGACGCGGCCCCCAGCCAACCCGCCTCGGAACCGCCCGGCATCCGCGTCCTCGCCGTCCTGCCTCTCACCCACGACGGCACGGACCCGGACACCGAGTACCTCTGCGACGGCATCACCGACGGCATCATCAATAACCTCGCCCGCTCGCCCGGCCTCCGCGTCATCTCGCGCGAAAGCACCTTCCGCTACAAAACCAAACGCCCGGATGCCGGCGCCATCTGCCGCAAACTGAACGCCGGCGCCGTTTTGTGCGGCCGCCTCTCCCTCCGCGGACAACGGCTCGCCCTCTCCGCCGAACTGGTCGACGCCAACGGTTGGCAACTTTGGGGGGACCGTTACCAGATGCCCGCCGGCGACGCTCCGTCTCTCGAATCCGGCGTTGCCAGGCAGATCGCCGAAAGCCTGCACCTGCACCTCACTTGGCAGCGCGCCGCCAGCTCCGCCCACCGGGGCAAGCGCGACTTCACCGCCTACCGCCACTATCTCAAAGGCCTCTACCTCCGCCACAAAATCGACGAAGACAGCCTCGCGGCAAGCATCGTCTGCTTCGAGCGGGCGCTCCAAAGGGACCCCGCTTTCGCCTCGGCCAGCGCCGGCCTCGCCGACGCCTGCTGCCTGCTCGCCTTCTTCGACCTCCAACCCCCGGCGCACCTGCTGGCGCGCGCCTCCGAAGCTGCCGCGAAAGCCCTCTCCCTCGATCCCCGCTTGCCCGCCGCCCACGCCGCGCTCGGAAGCGTCGAAACCCTCTATCGCCGGAATTTCTCCGCCGCCGCTCAGCACTACCTGAAAGCGCTCGCACTTAACCCCAGCTTCGCCGAAGTCCGCCGCATGTACGCCGCCGTCCTCTCCGCAACCGGACATCCCGCCGAGGCAATGCGCGAAATCCATCTCGCCCAGGACCTCGACCCGCTCTCCCTCATCGTCGGCGTCGATGCAGCCTGGCACCTCTACATGGCGCACGAGTTCCAGTTATCCGCCGAACAGTCTCTCCGCGTCCTCGACATCGAACCGGAATTCCCCGCCGCCCACCACGGCCTCGGCCTCGCCTATCAGCAATCCGGCCGTTTCGACGAGGCGATCGCCGAGTTCCAGCACGTCCTGAAGACCGTCCCACACTCCGGCGTCATGGCCTCCCTGGCAAACGCCCTCGCGCAGTGCGGACGCTCCGGCGAGGCCGCCGAAATCGCCGGCGAACTCCTCCACGGCTCGCCCACGCGCTACGTGCCTCCCTACTGGCAGGCCATCGTCCATGCCGGCCTCGGTGCGCACGAGGACGCCCTCGCCGCCCTGAACCGCTCCCTCGCCGCAAGCGACGTCTGGCTCCTCTGGCTGGCACGCGATCCCCGCTTCCTCTGTCTCCATCCCGACCCGCGCTTCCAACAGATCGCCCGCAACGCGGGGCTTCCCCTTTCCTGATTCCCGGCCGGCCGCCGCCCTCACCGGCGCCGGCCTTCCCCCTTCCGCCTACCCCCGCAACTCCCGCCGGGCCGCGTCCGCCTCGCGAGCCAACGTCACCAGCAACTCCATGAACTCACGGCTTTGCCCGATGAACAACCCATCCGCGGTCAGGCTCTGTACCGCGCCCATCGCCGCACCCTTATCCGGCACGGGCCGGATCACCGAACACACAGGAAGATCCGGGCTCAGAAACGGGCACGGCTCCGGCATGATCAGGTTCGCCTGAAAGTCCTCCCCTCCAAACGGAGCCGCATTCAGATTCGGAAAAACCAGCGCCGGATTGCTCGGGTCCGTAATCGCCGGCGCGTTGCCCGCCTTGTCGTGCCAGGTCTGAAAATGCGATGTCTCCACCGGTCCGATACTGAGCAGAATCTTCAGCACCTCTGCGCTCGTCACCTTCTGCGCCAACGCCGGGTACAGACTACTCCCGCCTTGCTCAATGAAGGCAAAGTGAAAACCAGCCGTGTTCGCGATCGACTGAATATGATTCTGCGGACCCAGATCGTCGTCGCTCCGCGGAATCGCCGGGAACTTCCCCGCGCTCAAACTCGGCACCGCCTGCGGAAATTGAAACGACGGGTCCAGATCCGGATTCTCCGTCCGGCTTCTGTACCGCGTCCACCAACTCGTATCCACCGTAAGCTCCGTCAGGTTGGTAAGCCGGTTAATCTGCTGCGCTCCGGTCGCGCGGCTGCTCGGAAGCTGGCGGAACCGGTCGAGATCAACCGGCGAGGCCCCTTTCGACGCCAGATACTGATTGAGGAACGTCGCGTGGCTGATCTCGTCCTCCGTGTTGTCGTGAATATATTGCGGCATGTCCGGGTCGAGAACCTGCAGCGCGGAAATATACGGCGCGCTCCCGCCGTTCAATCCTTCCAGCTCCGTGTCCTGCGGGCAACCTAACTCCGCATACTGCTGCCACAGGTCGCTCTCAATCAGTTCCGCGGCGGCCAGAAATCGCAAAATCGCCACGTCGCCCCCCGAAAGACGGTCGTCCTCCGGTGCCTCGTCCGCAAGGGCCCGGGGTTGGGTCGCGAACAAGGTAATACCCGCCGCCGTCGCCCCGGCCGCGGCGCCCCGCCTGAGAAAGTCCCGGCGCCCGGAAACGCCCGCCGAAGAGGGCGTGAATTTTCGCATAACGAATCTCCTTTTACGAATCAATCGCAAGGTTCTATCTCACCTCGCGTGATTCTGTACTCGCGCCAGCCCGGAACTATTCCCACCCCCCGCGCACTCTCATCCCCTTCACCCGTTTCCGCGGACCGAAAAAACGGAACGCTGGCGCCTAAAACGGATACCCCTCCCCCGCCCGCACCACCCGGATCATATGATCCGTAAACTTCACATGCCCCCCCGGCAGCTCCACCTTCGGCATATGGCAGCTCGCGCAGTCCCGCGTCCCCACCGGACACTTACGAAACCGCGTCCCCGCCGTCCCATGGCACGCCAGGCACTTACTGTCATACGCCGCCGTCTCCCGAACCGGATCCTCGTGCGGATCATGGCAAGCCGTGCACGCAATCCTCTTGTCATCCCCCAGAAAGCACTTGCTATTCGCCAGCCGGTACGGCTGAAACCGGACATTCAGCGGCCCGAACACCCGCATCCGGAGCACCGTCGCCCACGTCCGGTGACACTGCCCGCAGAACTCCGACATATCCTCCGCCTTCAACTCGCCTAACTTCTTCGGCATCGCCGCCGCCGGACCTCCGTTCATCGCCGCCTCGTGCGCCGCCGCTCCTTCATGGCAATGCTCGCACTCGAGCCCCGGCCGCATCGCGCTCAAATCCAGCTTTCCGCCCGCCACCGCCCCCGTGCTATGGCACCCAAAGCACGCCTCCACCTCTTCCATCCCAACCGGCCGCCCCAGCGCCTCCAGCGGCGTCTTCGGCTGAATCCGCTCGCTCCCCATCGTAATCGCCAACCCGCCGATCGGGGGATAGTAACTCACCAGGCTCTCGTAAAACTTGCCGCCTGTCTCTAACACATAAGTCTGCATCCGCACCCCGAACGCATACCGGATCGGCACGGACACCGCACCTCCCGGCCCACTTACCGTGTAAGTGCTCACTCCCCCGTGCCGCTCGATCACATACGAATACCCGTTCGCCGTGTAACTCAGCTTCGGATGCGCCTTGAGTATCTCCTGATCCGCCGGCAGCTCAATGCCGATCCCCATCGCCGTCTTCGGTTCCGTCCGCGCCTCCACCGCATGGCACGACGCGCACGTGAACTTCCCCGCCGGCGCCCCCAACGCCAGACTCATCGCCACCAGCCCGCAAACCACCCTACTCACTCGTCCCGCTTCCCCGCGCCATCTCAATCGACCGCATCCGCTCCCGCCGCGCCTCCGCCACATCGCCGAACTTCGACGCCGCCTCCGCCAGCGCCATGTGGTATTCCAGATTCATCGGATCCAACTGCACCGCCGCCTTCAACCGGGCCACCGCGTCCTCATCGTCCAACTTCGCCAGCACCTTCCCGTAAGCAAACTGCGCCAGCGCCGTCGACGGCCCCTCCGCCGCCGCCTGCCGCGCCATCGGCAGCGCTCGCCCGCTCTTCCCCGCCCGCAGCAGCGACAGCGCCACCACAGCCCGCGCATCCGCATTCTCCGGATCGATCTCCAACTCCCGCCGGAACTCCGCCAGCGCCTCCTCCGGCCGCGCCTGCTGCAGGAACAACCCGTACAAACAATGCACGCCCGGCGCCCGCGGAAACCGCTTCACCAACGCCGCCAGCCTCGCCTCCGCCTCCATCGTGTTCCCCAACATCCACAGCGACTCCGCCTCCCCCGCCGCCTCGTACAATTCCTCTTTCGTCGCCGAGATCTCGTGCGGCACCACCGGCCTCCGCAGCGCCGCCGCTCCCACCGCAAGCGTCAACTCCGCGTTCTTCACACCCCCACGTACAAACTCCGCCAGTTCCTCAATCGCCTGGTCGAACAACCCCATCCCCGTCAGCGCCATCGCCTCGTGAAATCGCACCACGCCTGCCGTGTCCTTCGGCAACCCGCCGATCGCCTCCGCCCGCCGCAGATCTCCGAGCGCCCCCTCGATCCGCCCGTTCTCAAACTCGCAAAGCCCCAGCAGCGCCCACCCCGGCGCCGCCTGCGCGTCTATCGAAACAAAATGCCGGAACGCTTCCTCGCCCAGCGCATATTGATTGGCGTCGTAGGCCAGCGTCCCCACAAACCACCAGCCTTCGTCCCACTTCGGATTCTGCTCGAGCGCTTCGCGGTAAAGCGAGATCGCCTGCGTCGCGTTCCCGGCTTCCCGCGCAGCCGTGGCTCGGGCCGCTATGTCTTCAAAGGTCGCCCCACACGCCGGCCGGAAGGGGAAAACAAGAACCGTCAACTGGAGGATACCCAACAACCGCATAATGCAGCACTGGGAGCCCCCTGATGACTCTTGGCCCTTATCCTATCACGCCGCCGCTACGTTAACCTAAAGGTTGCGTTCCACCTCGATTCTTACCGCCTGCGCCCTCGCCGGCGTGGGCTTCCTCCTCGCGGCCTCGGCTTCCGCGCCCGGCCCCATCACCTTCGACGAAATCGCCCAACGCGCTGGCGTCACCTTCGTCGCCGATAGCTCGCCCACCCCCCTCAAACACCAGCCCGAACCCATGGTCGCCGGCGTCGCCGTCTTCGACTACGACAACGACGGCTACCCCGACCTCTACTTCGTCAACGGCGCCGATATGCCCTCGCTCGTCAAAACCGGCCCGAAATTCTTCAACCGCCTCTACCACAACAACCACAACCTCACCTTCACCGACGTCACCGAAAAAGCCGGTGTCGCGGGCTCGGGCTACGGCATGGCCGTAGCCGTCGGCGACTACGACAACGACGGCCACCCCGACTTATTCGTCGCCAACGTCAACGGGAACCAACTCTTCCACAACAACGGCGACGGCACCTTCACCGACGTCACTCAAAAAGCCGGCGTCGCCGGCGCCGTCTACTACGACCGCAAAATGTGGTCCACCGGCGCCGCCTGGATCGACTACAACAACGACGGCAAACTCGACTTATTCGTCGTCAACTACTGCCACTGGGACCCGGACCACGAGCCCCCCTGCGAAATCAACGGCCACCGCGCCTCCTGCAACCCCCGCCTCTACAAACCCCTCCCCAACACCCTCTACCGCAATAACGGCGACGGCACCTTCACCGACGTCTCCGCCGTTACCGGCATATCGACCCACCTCGGCCGCGGCATGGGCGTCGCCATCGCCGACTACGATAACGACGGCTTCATGGACATCGTCGTCGCCAACGACGACGCCCCCAACGAACTCTTCCACAACCTCGGCGGCAAACGCTTCGAAGAGGTCGCCCAGGACTCCGGCGTCGCCCTCGCCGAAGGCGGCAACGTCATCTCCGGCATGGGCGTCGACTTCCGCGACCTGTTCAACCGCGGCCTCCCCGATATCTGGATCACCGCCATGGAAAAGCAAACCTTCCCCCTGTTCAAAAACCTCGGCCACGGCCAGTTCATGGAAGTCACGTCCCCCGCCGGCCTCGGCCTCTCCACCGCCGAAATGTCCGGCTGGTCCAATGCCATCGCCGACTTCGACAACGACGGCTGGAAGGACCTCTACGTCGCCCGCTCCAACGTCATCGACAACGTCGCCCTCTTCTCCAACCGCACCTACGAAGAACCCAGCACCGTCTTCCGCAACTTAGGCAACGGCAAATTCCAGAACGTCACCGAAACCGCCGGCCCCGCTTTCAACCACCCCGAGGTCTACCGCGGCGCCGCCTTCGGCGACCTCGACAACGACGGCCGCATGGACCTCGCCGTCTCCGTCTTAAACGGCACCGCCCGCATCTTCCACAACACCTCGCAAAACTCCAACCACTGGCTCCTCCTCCGCCTCAAAGGCACACGCAGCAACCGCATGGCGATCGGCGCCAAAATCCACCTCACCACCTCCAGCGGCGCCCAACTCTACAACCACCTCTCCACCGCCACCGGCTACGCCTGCTCGAGCGACCCCCGCGTCCACTTCGGCCTCGGCCCCGCCCCCTCCGCCCGCGAAATCACCATCGACTGGCCCTCCGGCATCCACCAAACCCTCCACAACGTCCCCGCCGACCGCGTCCTCGACATCACCGAACCCGCCCGCTGATCACCGCTGGCCCGTCGCCCGCATCAGCCCCGGCAGGCTCAGCGGATCCTCCGCCGCCTTCAGCCGGATGAACTCCGCCTTCTCCTTCTCCGCCTCCGCGCGCCGCCCCGAAAGCCGGTACGCCTGCTCCAGATAAAAATGCGTCTGCGCGTTGTTCGGCTCCAGCTTCACCGACTCCTCAAACGCCGCCGCCGCCTTCTCCGGGTTCCCCGCCGCCAGCAGGGACCGCCCGATCTCCGCGTAGCACAGCCAATGAAACGCCCGCGGCGCCAGCTTCAACGCATCCTCGGCGTACTTGAGCGAGACGTCCGTGTTCCCTTCCCGCGTCTCCAGAAACGCCGCCACCAGCAGCGACGGCCAGTGCGCCGGGTCCATCGCAATCTCCTTGCGGAACTCGGCCAGCGCCGCCGCCTGGTCGAAGTCCATCAGGTACAACCCGTGCGCGTAGTGCACGCCCGGCTCGTTCGCGTACGCCGCCATCAGCTTCTCGTACCCCGCCTTGGCGTCTTCGGGCCGCTGGCTCGTCGCCGCCCACAGCGCCTGCCCCGCCAGGTCCACCACGCCCTTCTGCGCTTGGGTCAGCTTCGCCGGATCGTCCGGCCGCGCCAGCGCGCACAGCCCCACCGCCTCCACCACCGCCGGGTCGTTCACCTGGTGCTTGGTCAGCGGCTGTAGCTGCGCGATCGCCTTGTCGAAAAACGAACCGCGGATCAGAATCAGCGCCGCCCTCTGCCGCACCGCGGTCTCAAAACCGACGTTGTTGCCCAGCCCGATCTCCTCGCCCTTGGCGATCTCCTCGATCGCCTTGTCGTAGTGCCCGAGTTCGTAATCGCACAGCCCCAGAAACCCCCACGCCGTGCCGTTGTTCTGCGAAAGCGGCAGGCCCTTCTCGAACGCGTCCCGGGCCTGCTGAAAGTGCCCCTGCCCGTACTCGGCGCCGCCCAGGTAGAACCATCCCTCGGGCCAATCCGGCTTGAGCGCCAGCGCCTTGCGGTACAACTCGGCCGCCTGCGCGGGATTGGTGTCGATCGCCGCCTGCGCGGCCTGCGCCAGGCTGTCGAAATCCTGAGACTGCGGCGCCGCGCAGGCGCACGCCGCGCACAACATGAGAACAAACGGTTTCATCCGGCGAGAGAACTCTTCTCTCTAGCCTAGCGCGGCTATGCTGAAAGAGAATGCGCCTTGCCCTCATCGCCGCGCTCGCGGTGTGCGCCGCCGCGGCGCCCGCCTCCACGCCGCCCGAGCAGTTGTTCCGCCAGGCGGTGGAGGCGCAGAAGCGCGGCGACCTAGATACAGCGATTCGCGCTTACCACGAACTGCTCGCCCAGCAGCCCAACGTCGTTGAAGTACGCGCCAATCTGGGCGCCGCGCTCTCGCAGGCGGGCCGCTACGACGAGGCGATCACGGAGTACCGGAAGGCGCTCGCGCTCAAGGACGTGCCGCAGCTTCACATGAACCTCGGCCTCGCCTACTACAAAAAAGGCGATTTTGTTTCTGCCGGAAACGAGTTCGCTCCGTTGCTGAAACTCGCTCCGGAGGACCCTAAACTCGCCACGCTCGCCGGCGATTGCGCCGCGCGGCAAGGGCATTTTGACGAGGCGATTCGCGATCTCTCGCCCGCCGCCAAGGCTCATCCAGACGATCTAGGAGTCGCCTGGGTGCTGGGTGCGGCGCTCATCCGCTCGGGCCAGGTAAAACAAGGATTTCCGCTGGTGGAGCGCGCGGCGGCGCAGGGCACCAGCGCGGAGGCGGACGTGCTCGCGGGCGAGGCGTGCCTCGATTTGAATCAATTCGAGAAGGCGCGGGACTACGCCTCCGCGGCGCTCAAAATCGACGCCAAAGCGCCCGGTGCTCATACTTTGCGTGGCAAAGCTCTTCAGTTCTTAAACGACTATCCGGGGGCCAAGGCCGACCTCACCCAGGCGCTGGCGGAAGACCCCAACGACTTCGACGCGCACGTCACGCTCGCCGCTATCTATAACACAGAGCGGGACTTAGCCTCAGCCCAGACGCACATCGACGCGGCCCTCCGGCTGAAGCCCGATGCGCCTCTGGCCCTGTTTGAGCGCGCCCGCATCGAGCGCAGCGAGGGCAAGCTCGACGCGGCGGCCGCGCACTTCGAAGCGGTTGAAAAACAAGACCCGAACTGGCTTCAGCCGCATGTCGAACTCGCCGCGCTATACTACCGCCTGCACCGGCCCGAGGACGGCGCGCGGGAGCGGGCAATCGTGGACAAACTGAACGCGACCAATATGGGGACTAACGCGCCGGCTCGGTCACATTGAGTACCTGGTTGGCTTTTACGCGGCCGAGGTGCTGGACGATGCCGGAGGGCCAGTGGATTTCGACGCTGTCCGCGGCGGGGGCGTGGCCGAGGCCGATGTGGACGGGGACGTCGGCGGAGGAGGCGTAGCAGGCGGAATTGGTGTGCGCAAGATGTTGACTGATACCGTTACCGGTAACGCTAACAACTGCACCAAACGCGTCGGCGGCGCTTTGGGTCCCGTGGAGGTTGATTTCGAGCCAGTTTCCCGTTTCTTTTGTTTTGTTTAGCCAGATCTCGGCGGGCTGGCCGAGGGCCGTTGCCACAATATCGAGCCGTCCGTCGCCGTCGAAGTCGGCGATGGCGCATCCGCGGTGGCGCGCCGCCGTGGCGGCGGTGAAACCGGCCTCTTCGGTGAGCGCGGTCCACTTGCCGCTTGGCCCGGGATTATGAAATACCGTGTTCGGTTGGTCGACAGTAACTCCGGGTAAGTTGAGACTAAGTACGTCGCCGCGAGTTACGAATAAGTCCTTCCAGCCGTCGTTGTCGAAGTCGGCGATGGCGGCGCCGAAGCCGGCCATGGGCATGCTGAGAGCCCGCATGCCGCTCAAGACGCCGATGTCATGAAATTCCTTTCCGGAAATGTTTTTCAGCAACGGAAAGGTTTGCTTGGCGAGCGCCACGTAGAAGATATCGGGATAGCCGTCGTTGTCGACGTCCTGGAAATCGGCGCCCATGCCGGAGATGAAGTTGCCATCTTCGACGAGCGCGGTGTTGGTTTCAAACGCCTTGTCTTCGAACTTCGAGCCGGTGTTATGGAAGAGGAAGTTATAGTAAGTGTCGTTGGTGACGAAGATATCGGGTTTGCCGTCAAGGTCGTAGTCGGCCACGGCCGCGCCCATGCCTTTGCCGACGTGATCGCGCAGGCCCCAGGCGGCCGAGACGTCTTCGAACTTCCCGTTGCCTTTGTTCAGGAAGAGCTGATCCGGCAGGCCCTTGAAGAACGTTGGGCTGCAGTACTCACTTACTCCGTCGTGGAAGCAGCGGTGCTCGGCTGCGTAATCCCACTGGACGTAGTTGACGACGAATAAGTCCAGCAGGCCGTCGTTGTTGGCGTCGAGCCATGTCGCTGCGACGGACCAGAGCGGGCCGTACTGCGGATCGGGTTTGTCGAGTCCGGCCTTGGCGGTGACGTCGGTGAAAGTTCCGTTGCCGTTGTTGTGATAGAGCGTGACGCGGTGGACGCCGGCGAGGAATAAGTCGGGGTAGCCGTCGTTATCGTAGTCGCCTACGGCGGCGCCGCTTGCGTAGCCGGCGCCCGCGAGGCCGGCCTGATCTGTCACATCCGTGAACACGCCGCCTCCATCGTTGCGGAACAGACGGTTGCGGTACTTGGGGTCGTCCTTGACGAGCGTCTGGAGATTGGCGCCGTTGGTGAAGAAGATATCGGGACGGCCGTCGTGGTTGTAGTCGAAGACGGCGACGCCGCCGGCCATCGTGGCGGGGGCGTGGCGGGAAACGGTTTCGTCGTTTTCGAGCGTAAAGGGGATGCGGGCGAGGGCGAATTGGATTGCCGGGGCGGAGGGAGGGAGCGCGAGCAGGGCGCATACGGCGACGGCGAGCACCGCGACGGCGACAGCGATACGGAGCATAGCTAGAGTCAGCTTAGCGTGCCGCAGAAAAACGAATGGGGACGGCGCGAGCCGTCCCCATTCTTGCGGTGGGTGGTGGGTGTGAGGGTTAGAACATGTACTTGACCGCGAACTCGACGACGCGGCGTCCGACGGTGTTAAGTGCGTAGCCGTTGGTTTCCGCGTTCTGGTTCGTTTGGGTCAGTTGCCCGGAGCTGTTGGCGAACTTCAGCGTCATGTCGGCGTTGGAGCCGGTGGCGTTGAACTCGGGCAGCGGGTGGTTCAGGAAGTTAAATGCTTCGAAGCGGAACTGGACGGTCTGCCGCTCGGTAACCTTGAAGTTCTTATAGAGCGACAGGTCGCTGTTGAAGAACGCGGGGCCCCACATGGTGGGCCAGACAACGGGTCCGACTTGGCCGGGGGCCGGCGGGGCGAAGCACCCTGGGTTGAAGTACTGGCCGGACTTCAGGTTCGCGCCGGGGTTGCAGGTGAGAATCGGCAGTAGCTGCATGGAGCTGGTTCCGAGGTACTGTTGGGCGCCAACAGCCTGGCCGTTGTTGGAGCCATAACTGACGTTGAGTATGCCGTTGGCGCTGTTGGGCTGGATGGGCGCGCCGGTCTGGAACTGCGTGATACCGGAGAGTTCCCAACCGTTCAATGCGCCGGCCAGAATCTTGTTCTTGTGCGTGGCGTCGGGCAGGTTGATCACGTAGGCGGCGTTGAAGATTTGCGCGTGGTCGTAGCCGAGGACGCCGTAGTTTGGGCCAAGCGAATAAGGCCAGAGGGTATTGCCGGCGCCGGTACCATTGCCGGTGTAGTTGTCGCGGAGGCCCATCAACTTACTCCACGTGTAGTTCGTCGTGAAGGTGACGCGCCCGGTCTGCTTCTGCCAGGTGACGACCAAGGCATTGTAGTTGGAGTAGCTGTTGTGGGTAACCAACTGCATTTGGGTGTAGTTATGCAGCGGGTAGTAGTCGTTCGCCGGGAAGTTGGAAGAGTAGGGGTTGTTTACCTGTCCGGTGAGCGGGTCGGGGCCGTAGAAGGCGCCGAGCGGAATGTTGTCGAGGTTGGACAAAGGACCATTGATGATCAGGTCATGGCTCTGGCTGCCCGAGTAATAGACTTCGAGGAGCGAATTCCACGGCACCCTCTGGCTGATGGTGAAGTTATAGTCTTCGGTGTACGGCGTGCGATTGTCGCCCATTTGGAGGACGCCGGCGACGCCGGAGCCGAGTCCAGCGGGTCCGAGGGACGGGGTGAACTGGTTGAAGGAGTTATAGCCGATGCAGCAGTTCCAGGTGGTTGACAGGCTTTCGCTGCCGAGCGGGGCGCTATAGGCGGCGCCGCTGACGTCGTTGTAGGAAAGCTGATAGCGATAGACGCCGAAGCCGCCGCGGATGACGGTATTGCCGGTGCCGAAGACGTCGTAGGCGATGCCGAACCGAGGCTCATAGAAGAAGTTTTTCGACGGGAAGCCGGAACTCGGAATCGCGGGGTCCATGCTGTGCCACAGCAGGCCGGTCCAGGGGCCGGCGGCGGAGGTGTTGTTGTAAGTGGACGGATCCCAGACGGCGAGGCCGTTGGAGCCGACCGGATTCCACTGGCCCATGTGGTCGAACCGGAGGCCGTAGGTGAGGGTCAGGCGGCGGGTGGCCTTCCACTGGTCGTTGGCGTAGAACGAGTACTGGTGATAGTAGAAGTTGGCGACCGGCGCGGTGTTGGTCTGATAGAAACCGGTCAGGCGGCCCATGGCGAAGTCCGCGGCCGGGTTGCCGGAGCTGTTGGCGCCGTAGTTTTCGAATTCCGTCACGCCCTGGTTGGCGCTGAGGAAGTTACTGGAAGTCTGCTGATTCTGGGCGAAGTCCCAGTAGAAGCCGAACTTGAGGGTGTGCGTGCCGGCTACCTTACTGATGTTGTCGCTGATATTCGGCGTGGCGGAGTACTTACCGAACGCGCCGCCCTGGAACTGCTGGCCGAAGGTGGGCGCGAAGTAACCGGGCACGGAGTTGGACCAGCTAATGGTGTTGGGAATCTGCGGCGTGTAGGGGTTGTTGAACAGCCCGGTCATGTGGAAGCCGACCTTCGTGGGATCCACGGCGCTGGGGTTGGTCATCGTGATCGGGTTGATGAAGGTGGCTTCCGAGAAGACGAATTCGTTGGTGAGGGTGGGCGAGAAGACGTGGGTGACGTTTCCGCTGAAGACCTTGGAGACCTGGTTGGCCGGCATCATCGAGGGGTACGGGATCGCGTTCCCGGTGGCCCACCAGATGCTGATGGGGTTCAGGTCCGTCTCGTTCTGCTGGTCGTAGGAGAAGAACATCTTGGTGTTCTCGCTCAGGTTATAGTCGATGCGGCCGCGGGCTTCCCAGCGATTGACCGGCTCCTGGTTGAGGTATTCGTAATTGGCGCCGATGGGGTTGGTGACGGGGTTCAGGTTCGGCTGGGGCATGGTCTTATACAACGCGGCCGAGTTGGGGTCGAGCAGGCCGGCGGGAATCATGCCGTTGGCGAGGGTGACGCCGTTGGTGCAGGCGCGGACGACGCACGGATTGGCGGCATCAAGGCTGAACGGGCCGTTGGCGAAGTTTGAGCCGAGGCTGGCGATATAAGCGGGACTGAAGTTACCGCTCATCATCTGCTGGGTGGGGATGAAGCGCTGGATGAGGCTGCCGGAGGGGTGCTGGTCCATGTACTCGTAGGCGCCGTAGAAGAAGAGCTTGTCGTGATTGTGGTTGAAGTTCGTGCCGGGGATTACAACCGGGCCGCCGAAGTCGCCGCCTGGATAGTAGTAGTAGTCATACGGCTTCGGAATGCCGGAGGCTTTGAGCAGCGAGTCTTCGGCGTTGAAGTTGGCGTTGCGGGTGTAGAGGTAAGCGTCGCCGTGGAACTGGGCCGTGCCGCTTTTGCCGATGAACTGCATCGTGACCGGGCCTTTGGCGAAGGAGGCGTCAAAGGCGGTGGTGAGGATGGTCGCTTCGGCGATCTGATTCTGATTGACGTTTGAGGTCTGTGTTCCCTGGTTGCCGGGGTCGAGTAAGTTGGCGCCGTCCATGGTCATGGTCATGCCGCCATTGGGCTGGGTTCCGTTGGCGGAGAATTGGCCGATGGGGCCGGAGTTACTCTGCGTGGTAAGGCTGCTGAACATGGTCTGGCCGAGGCCGGTGGCCATGGCCATGCCGGGCATGATCTTAATGAGTTCGGCGGCGTCGCGGCCCTGGATGGCGAGTTCGTTGATCATGTGCTCGTTGAGCGTCTGGCTGGTTTGGCCGGTGTCTGTGGGAACGGAGACTTCGCCGGCGGAGACGACCTCGACGGTTTGCTTGGCGCTGGCGACTTCGAGCTTGATGTTGGGCAGCGTGAGGCTGGCGGCCTGCGTGAAGGCGATGTCTTTTTCTTCCCAGGTATTGAAGCCGGGCGCGCTGACGGTGACCGTGTAGGTGGAGGGCTGGACGGCGGAGAAGTTAAAGAAGCCGTACGAGTTTGACACCGACTGGCGGGTGGCGTTGGTGGCCTGGTCCTTGAGGACGATGGTGGCGTTCGGGATAACAGCGCCCGTGGAATCGGCGACGGTGCCGCTCAAGGAACCGGAACGCACCTGAGCTCGAAGGGAAGCTGGGACTACCATCAGCAGAACGAAGAGCGAAGCCGTGAGGGCGGCGGTGAAGCGAGCACCCAAACGCGCTAACACCGACCAAGGCTCCGACATAGCAGATCTAGACATGGACCTCTCCTACCAAAAATTTCTATCTTGAACCCCGCGCCAAACCGAAAGCGCTGAGCTATGCCTCTCGCGGAGGCTAGTTTTTCGACCCGAAGCTGCCCGCAGTCACATTGTACGGCGGGACACTAACTACAAAGGATTATTGGAATGAGGATAAATCAGGGTTCATGATTTGTCAATGCTGTATTCACCTTTTTTTGGTGTTCACGTGTTCATTGGCGCGGGGCGGATAGGGCGCCGGTGGGAGGGGATATGCCAAGGGACGTGTAAGTGATATGTAGGTTAGGACTTAGCGACGCTGGGCGGCGGACAGGCGAGATAGCATCCGAAGCCAGGCTTAGAGCCGTGCGGCGACGGTTGCACGCAGGGGCCGGGGTAACGATGGAAACGGCGGAGTGTGTGAGGCGAGTAACGTAGGTGTGGGGGATTCGGGGGAAGCGTGGTTGAGTCGGAAGTGAGACGACGGTGAAAAAGGGCGGAAGAAGGGGCGGATCGAGGCCGTTGTCTGTGATCGGGTAGGACGGCACGGCGGCTTCGCACAATCGTGTTCGACGCCGAACTGCGGCGGGCGTTGCTGAGAGACGTCTTCTCGCGCGTCTAGGGCTCCGAGGGGAGGTCAGAGAACCGGATCCCGCGGCAGGGGCGGCCGGTTGCCAGGCAGTCGACCATCGGTCCGCGGCCGTCGGCACGATCGGCAACCGGCTGCGAAGCCGCGGCACCATCGCCGTGAAGGAAGACACGTCGAATCGCTTGGTGGAGCAGCGGCCGGTTCCACAGGGCGGCAACATGATCCGCGATGAAGGGATCCAGCTAACCAGCCAGCAGGAAGTGGGGCCGGAGGCGATGCTGCGGCAGCAGTTGTTTGTGTACCGCGATCGGTGGACCTGGCTGAATGATCCGTGCCACTTCCTTACCTCCTTCCGGACATTGAAACGGTCCCCGGCAGCTTCGTGAAAGTCTCCCGCCTCGCAGCAGTCGTGCTCTGCTTACTTTGTTCTCCTGGCTGGATCAGCGCTGCGATTGCAAAGATGGCGACACAAGCCAATGCGAGGGCGCCTTTCAGCGATTCTGAGTTGAGATAAGTGGAACCGGCGAAGCAGCCGCAATTGACAACAACATG
>DAIDIH010000300.1 GCA_027459465.1 Bryobacterales bacterium
GCACATTCCCCTCCGGCAGTCGCGCCGCTAGCGGCTCTATCGATTTCCGTTCGCCATTCAACAGCAGGCTCCGCACGTACACGCCGCCCCAATGGCGCCGCTCCGTCCTTCCTACCGGCTCCAGCAAGTCGGCAAGAAACCACACGAGCCGCTTGCGGCAACGCTCCGCCCGGGCATTCGTCATATCCAAACATATCAGGATATTTATGTTCTGTCCCGACTTAACGGAGTAATATTAGAACTCCACCCGCGCGCCTACCTGACCCGTGCGGTTGCCGCCGAAATCCGCCGGCCGCGCCGACGTAATCACGCCCACGCTCGGGTTGTCGATCGCCAGCACCGGGTCGGCGTAGTTCAGATGGTTCAGCGCGTTCGTAAACGAGCCTTCCAGCTTGATCCGCACCCCCTCGGTAATGTTGAAATACTTTGCCAGACCCGCGTCCAGGTTCACTGTCCCCGGCCCGATCACCGACCCGATCCCCGCATTTCCGAACCGCCCGATCGGCGCGCCATTCCCCGGCGTCCCAATCAAACAAGGCTCGCCCGGTTTCCAACCCGGTGTCGCCGGACATGTGAAGGCCGCCGCGTTGAACCACGCATTCGGCGCCGGATTCGCCAGATTCGGATTCGCCAAAATGTCCGGCGCCTGCGCCCGCCCGATCACGCCCGAACCCGTCCCCGAAGGATCGCCGCCGCTGAAATAGGGTGTCAGGTACGGACCCGTCTGCCACAGAAAGATCGTACTGAGCTGCCACCCGCCTACGATCGCGTCCGCAAACCGGTTCATCCTTGAACCGAACATCCGCCCGCGGCCCACCGGCAGTTCGTAAATCATCGTCGTCAGCCACCGACTCTGCCGCGTCCCATACACCGGACCGTACGAATCCCGCCGGTTCAGCGCGTCCATCGCACGCCCGCCGCCCGCCTCGCCCACATAGCCGTTCGGCGTGTAACCCTGGTTGTCCGCCAAGTCCCGGGCGAACGTGTAAGCCGAATCGAAGGTCAGCCCGCTCTTATACCGGTGGTTGATCTCCACCTGCAGGGCGTTGTAGTTCGAGTTCGCCCCGTTGGCCCGTGTGTTAATCACGCCCCAGTTCGGGAAAGGCCGGCTCGTCAGCGGCTGATCAACGTAGTAAGTAGTCGAGTAATACGACTGATTCAGATTTGGCGCCCAGGCCAGGTCCCGCGTCGCCATACCAATGTAAGACAACCGCAGGCCCGTGTTAAATCCCAGATCCCGGTCAATCGAAAGGTTCCACTGCTCCGAATACGGATCTTTCCAGTTAATCTGATTCGCCGTCCCGAAGTAATCCGTCCCCGCCGGCGCCACCGTATATCCCGCCCCGCCCGTCCTCACATTCGGCCACTGAATCGCCGGTACTCCGTTCGTGATGATGTTGTTGTAAGTCAACGTCGCCGACTGCAGCGTACCCGTCAAGGAATAGTAAATCGATCCCAGCACCTCGGTGTTGTAAATACTATAGCCGCCGCGAATCACCGTCTTATCGTCGCCCAACGGCCGGTACGCGAACCCGAACCGCGGCATGAAACGAACCGGCGCCGTCCGCAGGCTCTCCGGCAGCCCCGCCTGGCTCGCCGAAAGCACCGGCATGCACCCCACCCCGTTCACCGTCTGCCCGCCCGTCTTCGACCCCAGCGTCGGGCACGCGTTCGCGCTCTGCAGATATCCCGGCGACAGCAGGCTCGCATGGCCGTCCGGATAGACCACCGCGCCGGTGCGCGCATAACTCGGATCGAAATTCCCGATGTTACCCGACGCGTCCACATAGCCCGGATGATACTCAAACCGGATGCCGTACTCCAAGGTCAGGTTCGGGCTCACCCGGAACGAATCCTGCACGTAGGCGTTGTAGTGGTCGGTAATCCCATCGTTGTCCATCTGAACGTTGTCGAATCCCGTGTTCGTCGGCAGCCCAAGCAGGAAATCCGCGAACGGCGCCCCCGTAAACGTCCCGCTGAAGCTGAAGTTGCCGTAGTTATCCCCGCCGATGAAGCCCAGCGGGTCGATCGCTTCGATATGCCGGATGTCAACACCGAACTTCAGCGTGTGCCGCCCCTTCGTCCACGTCACGTTGTCCACGCCCTGAAACGTCCGGCTCTGGCTCGCCCCGTTCAACCGGTCCGCCGTCAGCCCCGTGAGATTGTTGATATCCACTTCCGGTAGCCCATTGAAAAACGCCGGCAGCCCGATCAGACCCTGCAATCCAAGCGACTGCGCGAACGCCGCGCCGTTATACGGGTTCGTGAACGAACTGTCGTCCAGGGTGAACCCGAACCGCGCCTCGTTCAGCAGGTTCGGAAGAATCGCGTAGTTGTGCGCAATCACAAACAACTTATAATTGTCCGGATTGCTGTTGGAAGGAACCAGCAGGTCGTTCGAGGTAAGTTGGTTGATGTTCTTCCACGTCCATCGCGCGAACATCGACTGCTTTGACGTAAGATACTGATCGATCCGGACATCATACTGGTCCGAGTTGTAGCTCGTGTCCTTGTTCACAATCCAGTTCGCCGAATGTACCGCCGCCAGGTTGCCCACATTCGGATTTGGGAAAAACGGCAGGAACTTCTGCGCCACCGGATTGATCATCGACGGTGGAATCGTGTCGTTCGGAAACGGCTGCCCCGTGAACGGATTGATCACGTTCACCCCTTCGCCGCTGAAGTTCCCGCTCTTCATCGCCGCCGTCGGCACCGTGTCCTGCACCACCGTCGACTGTGGATACCGGAACCCTTCATAAGTTCCATAGAAGAACGTCTTGTCCTTTCCGTTATACAGATGCGGGATCACCACCGGCCCGCCCGCCGATACCCCAAAATCGTTCGCCACCAGATGCGGCTTCGTCTCCTGTCCGAAGTTCAGCGCGTTCATCGCCGCGTTCTGCGTGTACCAGAACAGGTCGCCGTGAAAGTCGTTCGTCCCGCTCTTCGATACCGTCGTCACGTCGCCCACCTGCCCGTACTCGGCTTGGTTGCCCACGCCCTGCACCTTGATCTCGGCAATCGACTCCGACGAGGGAAACGCGTTCCGCAGCGGCGAGTTCCCCGTCACGTCCGTAATCGAAATGCCGTCCAGCGAGTACTGCGACTGGCTCGGTATCCCGCCCTGAATCGAGAAATTCCCGCTGTTGTCCGACTGCACGCCCGGCAGCGTCTGGATCAACTGGTACGGACTCGTGTTCCCGTTCGCCCGCACGTTCGCCGGCAGGTTCAACAACTTCTGCGGATCGAACGTCTCCTGAATCACCTGCGTATCCGTCGCAATTACGCCGGTTTCGGTAGCCTCGACGGTCACCGACTGCGTCATCTGTCCTACATTCAACGTTGCATCCACGCGCAGCGTCTGCCGCGCCACCAGAACCAGGCCCGTGGCATTGAAGGTCTCGAACCCGCCTGCCGACACGCTCACCGAGTAATGCGCCGGCAGCACGTTCAACACCTGATAATCGCCGTTCCGGTCCGACTTCGCCTCGCGCGACTTGTTTTCATCCACGTTCGTCACCTTGACCGTGGCGTTCGGCACCACCGCGCCGCTTCTGTCTTTCACCGTGCCTAGAATCGTGCCGTAAGTCGATTGCGCCCGCAGGCACAGGCCTCCGGCTCCAAGCAAAACCATCGCGAGGCACGCTCGCCGTAAATTCCTCATTGCCTTTCCCCCTTACCTAAGGATTTCTCCGCTCGCCAAAGCTTGCGATACTTGTTAATTCAAGTTACAGAGGCTAACATCGCGATATTGCACTCGCGTTACAAACGGATTGGTTTTGCGTAAACTTCGATGCCGTTCCAACACACCGCTTTCGGCCGCGTATATAAATTCGAAAACCTCCGCATCCTCCTCGCCAAAGCCTCGCCGGCGCGCTCCGGAGACGAACTCGCGGGCCTCGCCGCCGGAACCGCCGAAGAACGCGCCGCGGCGCAACTCGCCCTCGCCGATGTGCCGCTGAAAGCGTTCCTCGCCGAACCCCTCGTGCCCTACGAATCCGACGAGGTAACGCGGCTGATTTTTGATTCGCAGGATGCAGCCGCCTTCCCCCCCCCTCGCACACCTCACCGTGGGCGAATTCCGGGATTGGCTGCTCTCCGAAGAAGCCGGCTCCGTCGAACTCAGACGGCTATCCGCCGGAATCATTCCCGAGATGGCCGCCGCCGTGTCGAAAATTATGCGGCTCCAGGACCTCATCGCCGTCGCCGCCAAAATCCGCGTCGTCACGCGCTTTCGCAACACCCTGGGCCTCGCCGGCCGCCTCTCCACCCGCCTCCAGCCCAACCACCCTTCCGACTCCCCCCAAGGCATCGCCGCCTCCATCGTCGACGGCCTCATCCTCGGCTCGGGCGACGCCGTCATCGGCATCAACCCCGTCACCGATAAC
>DAIDIH010000301.1 GCA_027459465.1 Bryobacterales bacterium
GTGCTGTGACCCCAGCCGGCTTTGGCCGCATACTCTTCGGGCGTGTATTGTGCGTCGTAGATGAGCACGTCGGCATTCTGGGCGTAGTCCCGAAGCGTCGCGTCATATCGTGGGTCGCCGTGCTCGCAATCGGAAGCATGGACGACCACCGCGCCGCCAGCCTCGATCCGGAATCCAAAGGCGCCCTGCGGATGGTTGAGTTCGAACGGATGAATCGTGATGTTGCCGTGTTTTGAGGCGTCGGTGTCGATTTCCAGAAATTCCTGCACCGCAGCGATGCCGTCGCGGCCCGGGAAATAGGGCTCCTGAAACTGCCGCTCGAGGTGTTGGCGGGCCGTTGACGCCGGTTTCCGTGCGTGGAAACGGACACGGGCGCCGGAGGCGAACAGAGGCGCGAAAAACGGCAGCCCCTGAATATGGTCCCAGTGAAAATGCGTGAGCCAGAAGTCGACTTCAAGGTGGCCCCGCGCGATCCTCTCAAGGCCGAGGTTGCGCACGCCGCTGCCGGCATCGATCACGAACCGGCCGCCGTTGCCCGACTGAATCTCCAGGCAAGTCGTGTTTCCCCCGAAACCGAGGTTGGCGGCCGCCGGCGTTGGGATAGACCCGCGCACGCCGAAGAGCTTCAGTCTGAGGCGATCGCCGGTCATTTCGTCCGGGTTTTGGAGCATCGAGCGGAGATCTGGCACCACGTGGCCTTCCTACATGATAGGCGCAGCGGGGACCGCTTCCCGGGGGGTATCCGTAGGGTGTGTGGGTAGGGGTCAGAAAATAAGGCCACCGCGGCTGCTACCCTAGTAGTAGATGCAAGACCACCATCCCGCCCTTTCCTCCTTCCGCTTTAAGCGGGCAAAGACGGATGGCCTGATCGAGGTTCTCAATGAGGGTTCCTACGTGATGGCCGAATATAGTGAACGGACCGGTGAGGTGAAGTGGCGGCGCGTCGTGGCCGCAGCCCAGCGAGAAAAGATCGAAAAATGGCTCGGCGAGCACTACCAGCCTCGGCCGGCGGACGCTGCTAAGCGAACCCGCCCACGCTGATTTTCCCTGTCGGGCCAGTTACAGCTTCAGTGCGGCCGTACCCGCCGGCACGTCCGCCAGCAGTTCATCGAGTTCGGCGCGTTCCAGCGTCTCCTTGCGCATGAGTTCCCCCGCGATGCGCTCCATCGGTTCGCGGCGTTGCCCGAGGATCCCGGCGACGCGCGTGTGAATCTCATCGATGATGCGTCGGGACTCATTGTCAATTCGCTCGGCGGTGTGCTCGCTGTAGTTGCGCTCCTCCATGTCGAAGGGCGTGCGCAGGAACGGACCGGCGTGCGAGCGGCCATAAGTAAGCGGCCCGAGCGGTTCGCTCATGCCGAACCGTGTGACCATCTGGCGAACGAGGGCAGTGGCGCGCTCGAGGTCGTCCGCGGCGCCGGTTGAAACTACTCCGCCATAGTGGATCTCTTCCGCCGTACGCCCGCCGAGCAGCACCGCGATCTGGTCTTCTAACTGCGGCTTCGTCATCAGAAACCGTTCCTGCGTGGGCAATTGCAGCGTGTAGCCCAAGGCGCCGATTGAGCGGGGAATGATCGAGACACGATGCAGCGGATCGGCGTGCTCTACAGAGAGCGCTACCAGCGCGTGGCCGGCTTCGTGAACCGAAACGCGTTCCTTCTCCTCCGGGCTCATGACGCGGCTCTTTTTCTCCAGGCCGAGCATGACACGGTCAGTGGCTTCTTCGAGATCGCGCATTTCGACTGCGTCTCCGCCGCGCCGCACCGCGAGCAGAGCCGCCTCGTTGACGATATTGGCAAGGTCGGCGCCGACCATGCCCGGTGTCCGGGCGGCAACCGTGGCGAGGTCGGTTTCAGGGGCCAGGTGGATCTTCCGCGCGTGGACCTTCAGGATCTCGATCCGATCCCGCAGGTCAGGGCGGTCCACCAAAACCTGACGGTCGAAACGGCCGGCGCGCAGCAGAGCGGGGTCGAGCACCTCGGGTGTATTCGTCGCGGCCATGATGATGACGCCGTCGGAGGACTCGAAGCCGTCCATTTCGGCGAGCAACTGGTTCAAGGTCTGCTCGCGCTCATCGTTGCTGAAACCGATCGCGCGGCCAGTGCTCCGTGACTTGCCGATCGCGTCAAGTTCGTCAATGAAGACAATGCAAGGCGCCTTAAGCTTTGCCTGCTCAAACAAGTCGCGTACGCGCGCCGCGCCGACGCCGACGAACATCTCGACAAATTCCGAGCCCGAGATCGAGAAAAAGGCAACTTTCGCCTGCCCCGCCACGGCCTTGGCGAGCAGCGTCTTTCCGGTGCCCGGCGGACCGACCAGCAAAACCCCCTTCGGAATGCGACCACCGAGCTTCTGATACTTTGCGGGTTGACGGAGAAAGTCGACGATCTCTTCGAGTTCGAACTTAGCCTCATCGACGCCGGCGACATCATCGAAGGTCACTTGCGCGCGGACCGATTCGTCATGGATTTTCGCCCTGTTTTTACCGAATGTCAGGGGCCCGGCGCCTTGGGCGAGCCGGCGCATCCCAATGCCGTAGATCACCAGGATGAACAGCAACGGAAACAGCCAGGCGAGCATGTTCCAGAACCACGAACCCTGCTCGATGCGGCCGCCAAATTTCACAGGGTGGGCTTCGAGTTCTTTTAGAAGCTCCGATTCATCTACTCCTGGCAGGCGAGTAGCTTTGATCGTCGACGGGTGTGCCTGAGGCTTTAAAGGATCCCCCTTGAGTGTGCCGATGAGTTCGCGCTCGGTGATCTGCACGTCGCTGAAGTGGCCGGCGCGGATCTCGTTGAGGAACTCGCTGTAGGAGACCACTTTCGGAGTGGTGCTTGAGTAGAACCGGGTGCTCAGATACAGCATCGCTGCGATCAGGAACAGGTTGGCGGCGGTGAAGATCCACCGATGTTTCTGCGGCCGGTCCATGCAATTTGCTTTGCTGCATTTGGCTGGCCATTTGGCTGGCGGGGCGGGCGGATGGTTAAAGATCGGCTAAGTGGGCGCGAAAGATGGTCCGCTTCACGATTTCGACCAGGACGAGGTAGGTCAGTGTGGCGCCCAAAACGTACCCAAGATAGCTCAGCGGCAGCGTCGAAAAACCGAATACTCCGGCAAAGGGCAGGTACGGAAATACGAGCGCCATGGCGGCCACGGCGCTGGTGGTCGCCGCCAGAAATTTGCCGGGACGGCTCCGCAGAGGATTGTCCATGGTGCGGATGACGAAAAGCACCAGCGTCTGCGTGGCGAGCGACTCGACGAACCAGCCGGTGTGAAACTGCACCTCGGTGGCATGAAAGACGCGCAACAGCACGTAGAAGGTCAGGAAATCGTAGATCGAACTCACCGGTCCGATGAAGATCATGAAGCTGCGGATAAGGGAGAAGTTCCATCGGTGCGGGCGCTTCAGGTAGCCCGCATCGACGTTGTCGGAGGGAATGCTGATTTGGGCGAGGTCGTAAAGAAGGTTGTTCAGCAGGATCTGCGTGGGCAGCATTGGCAGGAACGGAAGAAACAGCGACGCCGCGGCCATGCTAAACATGCTTCCGAAGTTCGAACTCGTGCCCATGAACAGATACTTCATGACGTTGGCGAAGGCTTTCCTGCCCTCGCGGATCCCGCGGTGGAGCACGTGCAGACTCCGCTTGGTGAGAATGATGTCGGCGGCGTCGCGGGCTACGTCCACCGCGCTGGCCACGGAGATGCCCACGTCGGCCGCTCGCAGGGATGGTGCGTCGTTGATGCCGTCGCCCAGAAAGCCGACGGTGTGTCCGCGGGCGCGCAAGGCAAGAAGGATGCGGGTCTTCTGGGCGGGTGCGACGCGTGCAAACACGCTCGTGTTTTCCACGACGTGGCCGAGCGCAGCGTCGGTCATGCCGTCAATAGCCGCCCCGGTCACCGGCGCTTCATCTTGAAATCCGATCTGTGTGGCGACATGGCGAGCCACCAGTTCGCTGTCCCCGGAGATGATCTTCACCCGGACGCCGTCGCGGCGCAGCTCGGAGATCACCCGCGCGGCGTCGGGTACCGGAGGGTCGGAAAAGGCCAGGTAGCCGGCCAAAGTGAGCGAGTGCTCATCGGCGGACGTGAAACCGCCCGTCTTGTCCACCTTGCGCTGCGCCACGGCAAGTACGCGGAAACCCTCAGCTTCAAGGCCTTCGAACAACTGGCGCGTCTGCTGCAGAACCGCCGGGTTGAAGGGTACATCCACCCCGTCGTGTTCGTAGGCAAGGCAAAGTTCCAGAATCCCCTCGGGCGAACCTTTCGTAATCAAACGGCAGTCTCCGGGCTTTTCCACGACTACGGAGAGGCGGCGCCGTTCGAAGTCGAACGGGATTTCGTCGCATTTGCTATATTCCGCGGTTCCCGACTCGCGCTGGAGGATGGCGGTGTCGAGAGGGCTGCGGATACCGGTTTCGAAACGGCTATTGAGCCAGGCGAGCGAGAGCGGGCGGGCGGAAGCGTTTCCGAGCGCGTCGACCGACTGCGTCACCGTCATTTCGCCGGTCGTCAGCGTTCCGGTCTTGTCACAGCACAGAACATCGATGCTGCCGAGGTTCTGAATTGAGGCCAGCCGTTTGACGATGACGTGGACGCGCGCCATCCGGACGGCGCCGTTCGTCAGCGTCACGGAAGTGATTACCGGGAGGAACTCGGGCGTCAGTCCAACCGCGAGCGCGACGGCAAACAGCAGGGACTGGAGTGGATCTCGATGCGCCGCGATGCTCATTAGAAGCAACAGCAGCACCAGAAACAGGACCGCTTGCGTGATGAAGACGCCGAAGTGGCGCAGATCGCGCTCGAAGGCGGTTTCGGGCGGGCGGTGCGCAAGGCGGGCGGCGATATTGCCGAATGCCGTCGCGGCGCCCGTGACTGTGACCAGGGCGGTTGCGATGCCGCTCACCACCGAGGTCCCCAGGAATACGAGCCGCTCGTTCTCTGCGCCCGTCGCGTGCTTCTCCGCCGGAATCGACTCGCCGGTGAGCGCGGCTTGCTGAACGTAGAGATCTTTCGACACCAGCAGGCGCGCATCGGCGGGAATCAGGTCGCCCGCGGAGAGTCGGACCACGTCGCCCGGGACCACTTCACGGCGGGGGATCTCCTGCCAGGAACCGTCGCGCATCACGGTGGCGCGCGCGGCAACCTGGCTTTGCAGACGCTCGGCGGCGACCTGGGAGCGGTAGGTCTGGATGAAATTGATCGTGACGCTGACGAGCACGATGACAATGACGATCGCCGCGTCAGTGTGCTGGCCAAGCAGGATCGACGTGAAGGCGGCGATGAGGAGGATGAGTACGAGAGGATTGGTGAAGAAGCCGAGCAGTTCGCGCAACGCCGACCACCGCCGTGTCGGAACCGGTTCGTTAGCGCCATACTGCTCCAGACGCCGGCGCGCCTCCTCGGCCGTCAAGCCCTCGGGCGCATGGGCTATCTCCTGGTTCCCCGAGCCGGGCGCAGTCCCGTTCATCACCGGCGCGCCGGATTGGTCGTCGCCCGGAGATTCAAGCGGCGGGCGCATGGCTGCGCGCCAGCATCTGCTGCACTTCGGCGTCGCTGACCTGCTGGAACTCCGTATACCATTCCCCGACCGCGAAGAACGGTTCCGGGATGGCCAGGTAGATTACTTCGTCGGCCTCTTTCTTCAGAGCGTTGAGAGCCTGGCCGGAGCACACCGGCACCGCAATGATCAGTCTTTCCGGCCGGGAGCTTCTTACATGCCGCGCCGCGGCCAGCATGGTCGAACCCGTGGCGATGCCGTCGTCGACCAGCAGGACGGTGCGGCCTTTCAGGTTGAGCGGAGGCCGGCCCTTGCGGAAGAGCCGCTCCCGGCGGTCGAGTTCGGCGGTCTCCCTTGCCACGATCGCCTCGACCTCTTCGTCGGAAACACGAAGGTCGCGAATGAGCTGGTGGTCGAGAACCCGAGTTTGCCCCGCGAGCGCGCCCATGGCGAGTTCCGGCTGCCAGGGCACCCCCAGCTTTCGGACGACGACGACATCAAGCGATGCCTTCAAAGATTTGGCGACCTCAACCGCCACCGGCAATCCTCCACGAGGTAACGCCAGAACCACCGTCCCGGCGGGAAACTTCCGCGTGGCTAGTTCAGCGGCCAGCAAACGGCCGGCGTCGGCGCGATCCTGAAACGGAAGTTCAATCATGGGTCCTCCTCAAACGGCCGGTTTGCCGTCTACACATCGAGCCTACTTATGTCTGGGCAACCTTCGTTCCAGTTCGAGGCCACGTCATGCGCAGCGGGCGAGATGGCCGGTAAGGCGGTCGAGATCCTCTTGCAGATCGTCGCTGAAGGTCACCGGATAAGGTGTCTGGGCCGAGTCGAGTTCCCGCAGGACCGGCGTCAGCCGGGACAACTCCAGGCGGAGGCGTCTGCGGGAGTCGTTGAGGTTGACCCTCGTAAGCGGGACGCCGGCTCGCATCACGGGCAATAGCAAGGGTTTGCCGGGAAGAGTCTCGTCAAAACGGCCTATGATGTCGCCCGAGAAGATTCCGTTCCGCGACTGGCGGAACACCTGCTTCCGCCCCGGATACAGCACCTTGCTCGAGGAGAGTTTGAGGCGCGGCTTCCCGGCGTACTCCACTAGTTTGTAGGCCATATCGAGATGGGAGGCGCCCTCCATCACCGCCAGTTTGGTCCCGACGCCAAAGGCGTCAATCGGTGCGCCGGAGGCGATCAATTTTTGAACTTCGTACTCGTCAAGGCTGCTCGAGGCGAAGATCGTCACCCGGGCGAGGCCGGCTTCGTTCAACAACCGGCGCGCCTCAACGGCAAGGGCTCCGAGGTCGCCGGAATCCAGACGGATGGCCTGGACGTGAAACGCGCCTCCGAGCCTGCGACTGAGAGCGATCACTCGGCGGACGCCTTCGAGCGTGTCGTAAGTGTCGACCAGCAGGTTTGTCTCGGGGTACAGTCCGGCGAAGGCCCGGAAGGCATCCTCCTCGCAGTCGTGCGCCTGAATATAGCTGTGCGCCATGGTTCCGAAGACGGGGATTCCATAGAGCCGCCCGGCGAGCACATTGGACGTTCCAGTCCCGCCGGCGAGATACGTCGCGCGAGCCACCTTAAGAGCGGCATCGACGCCGTGGGCGCGGCGAGAGCCGAAGTCGACCACGCTCCGGCCCTTGGCTGCCTCGACGATGCGCGCCGCCTTCGCCGCGGCCAGGCTCTGGAAATGGATCTGATTCAGGACCAGGGTCTCGACAAGCTGGGCTTCCAGAATCGGCGCGCGCACCTGCAAAACCGGCTCGTGCGGAAACACGAGAGTTCCCTCCGGCAGTGCGAACACGTCGCCGGTGAAGCGCAGCCCCTTGAGCCGTGCAAGAAACGGCGCGGAGAACCCGAAGGTACTTCGTAGATAATCTATGTCTTCGTCGCTGAAATGGAGGGAAGCGAGAAACTCGAGAACGTCGCCCAGGCCGGCGGCGACCACGTAGTTTCGGTTGCGAGGCAGCTTGCGGAAGGCGAGTTCGAACACCGCCGGCTCATTCATGCGCTCGACCGTGTAGGCCTGGGCCATCGTGAGTTCGTAGAGATCCGTAAAGAGCGCGGATGCTTTCATGCTGCCTCCTCAAGGCGCCCGGGCCGCGCGCGGAAGATCGGCGGTTCCCACCTACGGCTCGGCAAACTCGGGTGTGGACACGCGCTCGGGTTTCTTTTCACGCTCCTCGGTGAGCGTGGCTTCCGTCAACAACAGCGTGCTGGCAACCGACACGGCGTTCTCGAGAGCAACGCGAACGACCTTTGTTGCGTCGATGATGCCGGCATCGATCAAGTCGACGTACTTGCCGGTTGAGGCATCGAGACCGTGATTACCGGTGCCCTTGCGCATCCGCTCCACTACCACGCCGGCGTCGAGGGAGGAGTTCTCGGCGATCTGGCGCGTGGGCGCCTCGAGAGCCCGCTTGAGAATTCGCAGGCCCGTCTTTTCGTCCTCATCGCATTTGGCCTCCTCGGCGTCGACCGCGTCGATGGCGCGGAGCAGCGCAAGACCGGCGCCGGGCAGCACGCCTTCGGCGATAGCGGCCTTCGTCGCGCTGATGGCATCCTCGAAGGCCTCCTTAAGTTTCTTGGCTTCGGACTCCGACGGGGCGCCGACTCGGATCACGGCGACACCGCCGGTCAGCTTTGCCAGACGCTCGCGCAGCTTCTCCTTGTCGTAGTCCGAAGTGGTTTCCTCGATCTGCTTGCGAATTTCGCGGCAGCGCCCTTCGATGGCGGCCTTGTCCCCGCCACCGCCCACGATGGTGGTGGTGTCTTTGTCGATGACCACCCGTTTGGCTTTGCCAAGCTGCTCGACGGTCACGTTCTCCAGCCGGACGCCGAGTTCCTCGGCGATCAGTTCGCCGCCGGTAAGGATGGCGATGTCCTGCAGCATGGCCTTGCGCCGGTCGCCGAAGCCCGGCGCCTTCACCGCCGCGCACGGTAGGGTGCCGCGGATCTTGTTCAGGACCATCGTGGCCAGCGCTTCGGCCTCGACATCCTCCGCGACAATCAGCAACGGCTTGCCGGCGTGGACGATCTGCTCAAGAAGCGGTAGCAGGTCCTTCAGGTTGCTGATCTTCTTTTCGTGGATTAAAAGGAACGGGTCGTCGAGCGCCGCCTTCATGGCTTCCGGATCGGTCACAAAATACGGGGAAATATAGCCGCGGTCGAACTGCATGCCCTCGACGATTTCGAGCACGGTTTCCGTCGTTTTCGACTCCTCGACGGTGATCGCCCCGTCGGCTCCGACCTTTTCCACCGCCTCGGCGACCATGTCGCCGATCATTGGGTTATTGTGCGCAGAAATCGTTGCCACCTGTGCCTTTTCGCGCTTGCTGGTGACGGTGCGGGAAAGCGAGCGCAGGGACTCCACAGCCGCCTTCAGGCCGCGGGCCAAACCACGCTTAAGATCCACCGCGCTGGCGCCGGCGGCTACGTTCCGCACGCCGTCCGTCAGAATGGCGTGAGCCAGCAGAGTGGCGGTGGTGGTTCCGTCGCCAACGGCGTCGCCGGTCCGCTCGGCCGCCTCCCGGATCATCTGGGCCCCGAGGTTCTCCTCCGGGTTCTTGAGTTCGACCTCTTTGGCGATGGTGACTCCGTCGTCGCAGACCAGAGGCCGGCCGAACTTCTTTTCAATGAGCACGCATTTCGATTTCGGCCCGAGTGTGATCCGGACCGCATCGGCGAGAACGGTCGCGCCTTTCAGGATGCTTTGGCGCGCTTCAGTGTGAAATTGAAACTCTTTGGACGCCATGGCCCCCTCCGTCTTTACGGTGGTGCAAACCGAATTCCACCCCTCCGGACGCCGCATGGAATGCGGCTTGCACTTCGGTCAGGTGGAAGGGTGGGCCATGAAACTGACTCTCAGTGTCATTAAGGCGGACATCGGCTCGGTAGGAGGCCATGTCTCGCCTTCGAAACACTTACGCGAGACCGTTGCCTCTTACATCGCGGAGCAGGGATCCCGGTTGATTCTCGATCATTACGTCAGCTTTACGGGCGACGATATCGCAATCCTGATGACGCACAGCCGGGGCGAGGGCGACGAGCAGATCCATAAGCTGGCCTGGGACGCGTTCCGCATCGGTACAGAAGCGGCGCGCCAGGAAGGCTTGTACGGAGCCGGCCAGGACTTGCTGAAGGACTCTTTCTCGGGAAATGTCAAAGGAATGGGACCGGCTGTCGCAGAACTTGAATTCGACGAGCGTCCGAATGAGCCATTTCTTTTCTTCGCCGCCGACAAGACCGATCCCGGAGCGTACAACCTCCCGCTTTATCTGGCCTTTGCCGACGTCATGAACACGCCGGGGCTGATTCTGTCGCCGCGTATTTCGCGCGGCTTCCGCTTCGTGATCATGGACGTGAATCACACCGCCGGGGACCGCGTCATCGAACTAAACGCTCCGGAGGACTTATACGACATCGCCGCGCTGCTGCGCGACCCGGAACGCTACGTGGTCGAATCGGTCTGGTCGCGCGCCAGCGGTGAGCAGGCGGTGTCTGTGGCTACAAGCCGGCTTCATAACATCGCCGGTAAGTACACGGGCAAAGACGACCCGGTAATGCTGGTTCGCGTTCAGATGGACTTCCCGGCCACCGGCGAAGTGCTGGCGCCGTATGCGATCGGACATTTTGTCGGCGGCTGTATGCGCGGTTCGCACCAGATGCCGCTGATGCCGGTGACTCTGAACACCGGCATCAGTTACTTCGACGGTCCGCCGATTGTAAGCTGCGCCGGCTTCTGCGTTCACAACGGAAAACTCACCGAGCCGATCGACGGTTTTGCCCAGCCATTCTGGGATACCGTTCGGGGCCATGTCGCCAATAAGGCGATGGAGATCCGCCGGCAGGGGTTCATCGGCACGGCGATGTTGCCCATGTCGGAGCTCGAGTACACGGGAATCGCCCAGAAGCTTAGTTCGCTGAATGAGAAGTTTCATGTACGCGTGACGGAAAAAGTTCACGCAATGAAGTAGCGCCGCACCGCATTGCAAACGAGGTTTTCCATGGGAACAAAGAACATAGCAACTCCCGAATTGATCCGCACCGGAGGAATGCGCGAGATGCTCCGCTCGGAGGGTCCGTGCGTGACAATCCTCCTACCGCCATACCGGCCTGGCGAACAGGCCGGTTCGCAGGCGGCTTTGCTGCGCTCCATGATACCGGAGGCGTCGAAGCAGCTCATCGACCGAGGCTATCCGAAATCCTCGGCCGCGGCGCTGCTGGCGCCGCTCGAACGTCTTCTCGACGATCCCGCGCTGGTTTCCGGCTCCCGCTGGAGCCGTGCGGTATTCTGTTCGCCGTCCGTGTTCGAGCTAGTGCAATTGACCCAACCGTTTGACGGATCGCTGACCGTGAGCGGATCGTTCGCGATCCGAAAAATGGCCGCCGAGCTGTCGCGGCCCCCGGCTTTTTACATCCTCGCTCTCTCCCGCAACGACGTGGAGCTTCTGCGTTGCGCCGGCCTACACGCTGAGAAAGTGAAACTGCCCGCCGGGGTTCCCAGCACGCTGGACGAAGCCATGGCGTTCGACGCGCCGGACCATGACCTGGTAAACCGCTCGGCAGCGGGTACTACGACGGGGGACATGCGTGGCGTCCGGTTCGGCACGGGTTCCGAGCGCGAACGGGTCCGCACGCATCTTCGCGATTTCTACCGGGCGGTCGACCGCGGTGTCCAGGAGGTGGTGCGCCAGTCCGATATCCCACTGGTTCTTGCCGGCGTCGAAGAGGACGCGGCGGTGTACCGCTCCGTCAGCACTGCGCGGAATCTTCTGACGCAGGGCATTACGGGCAGTCCGGCGCTCGACCGGGAGCTGGACGAGATTCTTCACTGGGCCTACGATGTATTGCGCGCCGACGAGATCGAGCGGCAGGCCTCCACGATGCTTGAGGCGCGGGAGCGGACAGCGCCGTCGCGCTTCTCCACCGAACTGGCTCCCGTGCTCCGCGCGGCCTTCGAAGGGCGGGTTCACCAGCTCTACCTCAACGCCGGCGCGTCGCGCCAGGAGGTGTACGAGCGTGGGACGTATCGGAGCTGGGGGCCTGAGGATCTGTTGAACCTCGCCGCCGTGCAAACGATGGTGCACCACGCTAAGGTTTGCGAACTACCCGCGCGCATGATGCCGGATGGCGCCGAAGCAGCAGCCCTGATGCGCTTCTGAGCGCCTGGCGCGCCCCGCTGCGTTGTGTGCGGCGTTGACCGGACAAGGGTCCCCTAACGGGCGGATGATCCGGCCGCGACGGGTTCGGATTCGCGTTCGCGGGCCGACGGGTGAGCCGAGTAATATTGCTCGCACTCCGGCTCGCGCCCTCGGACGATCCGAAGACCCTCCAACTCGCCCCTCTTCGAGGTGATCACCGTCGCCTGGCGCTCGGTATAGCCGCCGTCGTAATAGAGAACGACCCAGTCCTCGACCGTTCCCAGTTCGTGCGCCTTCGCGGTGTTTGAAAAGAGCGCGGTGTAGTGGCGTTCGCCACGCTGGGTGTGCAAGACCGGCAGCCACGCTATGCCTTTGGGATTGAAGCGGCGCGGCGCGATGGTCGGCAGCGTTCCTGCCGCCGCCTTCTCGCGGTATTCGCGGTCCACATCGAGCAGTTCTTCCACCGTGGGCTCGTCGTCTTCGTGCAGGTGCGCGACATTTCGCAGGCGGCCCAGACGGCCGGCCAGCGTATCGATGATGCCGGAGAGTTTCTTCTTGCCCACACCGGCCAGATCGTGTAGCCGTCCATCGTGGGCGGCGGCCTCCAGGTCCTCGAGCGTCTCGATGCCCAGTTCGTCGTGCAGGCGCTGCGCCAGCGACGGCCCGATGCCAGGAACAGATTCCAGGATCGCCGTCGGATCCGCCTCGCCGCGCAGGCGCTCGAGCATCGGCAGGCGTCCGGTGGTGAGCAACGTCCGCAGCGTGACGATCATCCGTTCCCCCGCGCCGGTGACCTCGCGCAGTCCTTCGTCCCCATGGCTCTGCCAAACCTGCATTAAGGGCGTCCGCAGTTGGTGGACGCTGGCCGCAACACGCCGGTACGCCTGGACGCGATACGGATTGGCGTGCTGCACCTCGAGGAGGTCGGCGATCTCTTCAAGCCGGTGCGCGATGTCGACGTTCTGCATAGTTCTGACCTCTTTGGGGGATTTCCTCCGCGTGTATTTGAAATCTGCTATGCAGCTTGGATGCCATTTGGATCGGGAGTTGCTCCCCTCAGTGTGGTGGCATATGCGCAACGAGGAGATCGCACAGATTTTCGAAAAGATGGCGCGGCTGTTGGCGTTTCGCGGTAAGGACCGTTTCCGGATCATGGCCTATGAACGCGCCGCCGTCTCGCTCCGCGACCTCGAGGAAGA
>DAIDIH010000302.1 GCA_027459465.1 Bryobacterales bacterium
CCTTCTTCAACCACTTGGTCAGCGTTCCTTCGACGATGCTTTCCCCCATCTGGGGCATCACGACTTCGATCATTGCGTTTTCTCCAAAATGTGGGCCCATGCGTCGACGGGCCGGATCTCAAAATCGAACACGCGCGCGAATCCGCGCGCGATCGCCTGACAAACCTGCTCCCGCGGCACAGCCACGCCGAGGTCGGCGAGCGACGTCACGGGCAGGGTCAACCCGCACGGCACGATGTACCGGAAGTAACTCAACTCGGTCTCATGGTTCAGCGCAAACCCGTGAGAGGTGACCCAGCGGCTGATGTGTACGCCGATGGCCGCCAGTTTTCTTCCTTCGACCCACACGCCGGTGTGGCCTTCCGTGCTGCGCTCCGCCTTCACGCCGAACTCACCTACTGCTTCGATCAGGACCTCTTCTAAGGCTCGCACATAGGCGACCACATCGCGCTTCCATTCGCGGAGGTCGAAGACCGGATAGCCGACGATCTGGCCGGGGCCATGGTAAGTGATGTCGCCGCCGCGCCGGGTGCGGTAGAAGCCGATGCCGGCGCGTTCGAGCATCTCCTCGGGGGCGAGAAGGTTATCCATGTGGCCGTTGCGGCCGAGCGTGATGACGTGGGGATGCTCGACGAGCAACAACTGATCGGGGATGCGGGCCGCCTTGCGTTCGGCGACGAGGAACTCCTGCAGTTCGAGCGCCTCGGCATAGCCGAGCCGCCCGCAGTCCCGCAACTCGCACTCGCGGCTCACTCCTGCTGTGCGCCTCTCAGATGTTAATCGCCAGGCCGTAGACGTTCTGGAACGCTTCGCCGATGGCCTCGTAGATGGTCGGGTGGGCGTGGACGGTGGCCATCATGCTTTCGACCGTCGCCTCGCTTTCCATGGCCGTGACGGCCTCGGAGATGAGCTCGAAGGCCTGCGGACCGATGATGTGGACGCCCAGAATTTCGCCGAACTTCGCGTCGGCGACTACTTTGACAAAGCCTTCGTGGCTGCCGAGGATGGTGGCCTTGCTGTTGGCCGAGAAGGGGAACTTACCGACCTTGACGTCGTAGCCTTTGGCCTTGGCTTGCGCTTCGGTGAGGCCGACGCTGCCGATGCCCGGTTCGGTGTAGGTGGCGCCGGGGATGCGCATTTTATTGATCGGCGTGGTGGGCTTGCCGGCCATGTGCGCGACGGCGATCATGCCCTCGCGGGTGGCGACGTGGGCCAACTGCGGGGTGCCGGCGACAACGTCGCCGATGGCGTAGACGCCGGGTTCGCCGGTGCGCTGCATTTCATCGACGAGGATGAAACCGCGGTCGAGTTTCACCTTGGTTCCTTCGAGGCCGATGTTGTCGGTGTTGGGTTTGCGACCGACGGCGACGAGGAGTTTTTCGGCTGTGATCTCTTCCTTCTTGCCGTTGGCAAGCGTGGCTTCGAACTTTACGCCGCCGGGGACCTTCTGGATGTTCTCGGCCTTGGCGCCGGTTTCGCAGCGGATGCCGGTTTTCCGGAAGTGCTTTTCGAGTTCCTTGGAAACTTCCTCGTCCTCGACTGGCACGAGGCGGGGCAGCATTTCGAGGATGGTGACCTTCGTGCCGAAGCGGTTGAAGATGGAGGCGAACTCGACGCCGACGGCGCCCGCACCGATGATGGCCATCGTGGCGGGGACTTTGGGCATGCTGAGGATCTCGATGTTGGTGAGGATGTCGGAGTCCGGAGTAAGGCCGGGGAGCATGCGGGCCTCGCTGCCTGTGGCGATTAAGACATTTTTCGTTTCGAGTGTTTTGACGCCGGAGTCGGTTTTGACGCTTACTTTGCCGGGACCGGCGAGGGAGCCGAGGCCGCGGATCACCTCGACCTTGTTCTTCCGCATGAGGAACTCGACACCCTTGGAGTGTTTGGAGACGATCTTATCCTTGCGATCAAGCACTTTGGGATAGTCGAGGGCGGCGCCCTTGCACTGGATGCCCTGCTCTTCGGAGTGCTTGAAGTACTCCCAGACATCCGCGGTGTGCAGCAGCGCCTTGGTTGGGACGCAGCCAACGAGAAGGCAAGTGCCACCGAGTCTCGTATCGCGCTCCACCAGTGCGGTTTTGAGCCCGTATTGGCCGGCGCGCACCGCCGCCGAGTAGCCGCCAGGGCCACTGCCGATGACAACCAGGTCGTATGCCATGAAGTTTCAGTCTAGCATCGCGGGGAGCGACTCTTGCTTGCGCCGCGCCGGCGGCCGGAGTTGCGTGCCGGGAAACAAGTCCTTTCTCGACATACATTTGCCACTTGCGGCCCGCCGGCTCGAGGAGTCCCGCCGCGAAGCCCTCACGCCAAGGGGGGACGGATCTTCCTCCGCGAGTCCGGAGCGGGATCGCCCCCTTACTGCAACACGCGCAACTCCGCGGTGACCGGCGGCGCGGGCCGGCCGCCTCCCTTCCCGTTTCGCCACTGGCCGATCTTCACCGACGCCCGGAAGATCGCTCCGACGGGAATCACTCCGCCCAACCGGTACGCCCCGATCGCCGCCAGTCCCATTGACGCCGCACACCCGCACGCGCCGCAGTCCGGGTTGCCGCCGAACTGGCAGGGAGTAATTCGTGTCTTCAAGTCCGCCGACAACGTCTCGGTGGTCCGGGCGAAGATGCAGTCCTCCGGGCTTGCAGGCGGTGTCCGGAACTGCACGATCATTTCCTCGGGCATCTCGAGCTTTGGAAACTCGCGCCTAAGCAGCAGCATCTCTTCCACCGCCCGCCGCCGCTCTTCGGCGGTGAGAATCTCCGGCAAGACATCTCCCACTTGCGGAGTAAACAGGCTGAACCAGACCCGCGCTACCTCCGGCCTTCCCGTCCAGAATTCCAGGAACTCGCGCAGGTAGCCGCACCGCTTCATCATTTGTCCGGTTACCGTGCAGTGCACAGTAACATTTTGTCCACTTATGTTGTTAAGGATTCGCGGGTAAGTGGCCGGCGCCCGGCGCGCGTCGTGCTCGGGCTGCAACCCGTCGATCGAGACGACAACATTCAACCGATCCATGTCCGCCCACGCTTCCGGAATCGGCCGGAACGCGCTGGTAACAACCTGCACAAACACTCCCCGCGCCACGAGCGCCGGCATGAGCAACTCCAGTTCCCGGTACCGCACCAGCGGATCGCCGCCCACCAGCGAAAGATGAAGCGGCTTGTAACGATCCACGATTTCGAGCACTCCGTCGATTAACTCCTGCCCCCGCCGGTCGTGCAGTTCCCGCAGCGTTACCCCGCCGCCCAAGTGCTCATCGTCATAGGCATAACATCCAGGGCAGCGAAGCGGACATTCCCGCGTAATCTCGATCGAGAGCGTTGGCCGCTCACCCCGAAGAATCTTACCCCAGGCCTGAAGCACATCACCGGTTCTCAGCACACGCCTCCTTTTCTGCCGGAGCCTGCCCGGAAGCTGATACTTCCAGTCTAAGCACAATGGCTATCCATAGGGCCACCGCGCCGTTAGAGGCGCAGAAGCAGAAAAACATTCTCTTTTGCTGAGATGCAAGCTTCTCCGGAAGTGTTTCAGTTGAGAATTTCGCGGCTGGTAATCGCGCCGTTCACTCCCAGCCGCAGTCGAAGGGCCACCGGCGCGCCGCAACCGGCGGTCTCGCCGCCGGCGCCGCCTGACCCGTTATTCTGAGATCTATGCCGTTTCGCGTTGCCGTCGATTACCGCCCTCGGGGCGACCAAGTCACTGCTATCGAGCAACTTGCGCGCGGTCTGGAAGACGGCGAGAAACACCAGGTGCTGCTTGGCGTGACGGGGTCGGGCAAGACGTTCACGATGGCGAAGGTGATTGAGCGGGAAGGGCGTCCCGCGCTGATCCTGGCGCACAACAAGACGCTGGCGGCACAGCTTTACCACGAGTTCCGGTCGTTCTTTCCGGAAAATGCGGTTGAGTATTTTGTCAGTTACTACGACTACTATCAGCCGGAAGCGTACATCCCTTCGAGCGATGTTTACATCGAGAAGGAAGCGACGATCAACGACGAACTGGACAAGCTGCGGCTGTCAGCGACGCGGTCGTTGTTCGAGCGGCGCGACTGCGTGATTGTGGCGAGCGTGAGTTGTATTTATGGCCTTGGGTCGCCGGAAGCTTACTACGGCATGTTACTGATGCTCGAGAAAGGCCAGAAGGTCACGCGGGAGATGATCACGCAGCGGCTGGTGGAGATTCTCTACGAGCGCAACGACCACGACTTCCGCCGCGGGACTTTTCGGGTGCGGGGCGACACGATCGAACTCTATCCGACTTACGAGGACTACGCGTACCGGATCGAGCTGTGGGGCGACGAGGTGGAGAGTCTGAGCCAGATCGACCCGCTGCTGGGCCAGATACGGCGGACTTACACGCGGCTGCCGATTTATCCAAAGACTCATTACGTTTTGACTCCGGACGCCCGCGATGCGGCGCTCGAGAGCATCCAGGCGGAGCTGGAGACATGGAGCCGGGACCTGGAGAGCCGGGGGAAGCTGATTGAAGCCCAGCGGTTGCGGCAGAGGACGCTGTTCGATTTGGAAATGATCCGCCAGATCGGTTACTGCCATGGGATTGAGAATTACTCGCGGCATTTCACGGGGCGGATGCCGGGCGAGGCTCCGCCAACGCTGCTCGACTATCTGCCGCAGGACTCGATCATTTTCATCGATGAAAGCCACCAGACGATTCCGCAGTTGCAGGGCATGTACCATGGCGACCGCTCGCGTAAGGATACGCTGGTGGAATTTGGATTCCGGCTGCCGAGCGCGCGGGATAACCGGCCGCTGACGTTCGAGGAGTTCGAGAACCGCGTCAATCAGGCAATTTATGTCTCGGCGACGCCGGGTCCGTATGAACTTACGCGGTCGGCCGGAGTGATTGTCGAGCAGATTATCCGGCCGACCGGGTTGATCGATCCGGAAGTTGAGATCCGGCCGATACGCGGGCAGGTGGACAACTTACTCGATGAGATACGCGCGCGGGCGGAGCGGAACGAGCGCACGCTGGTTACTACGCTTACCAAGCGAATGGCGGAAGATCTTGCCGAGTACTATACGGAAGCCGGCGTGAAGTGCGCGTATCTTCACTCGGAGGTGTCGACGCTGGACCGGGTGAGGATTCTGCGGGATCTTCGGCGAGGTGGTTACGATACGCTCATTGGCGTGAATCTGCTTCGGGAGGGGCTGGACCTGCCCGAGGTTTCGCTCGTCGCCATTCTCGATGCCGATAAAGAGGGTTTTTTGCGGTCGACGGGGTCGCTGATCCAGACGATCGGGCGGGCGGCGCGGAATATCAACGGCCGGGCGATCCTTTATGCCGACAAACTTACCGACAGCATGAAGCGAGCGATTGAGGAGACCAACCGGAGGCGGGCGATCCAGCGGCAGTACAACGAGGAGAATCACATTACGCCGCATTCCATCATCAAGCCGGTGGATATGAGCCTGGTCGCGATTGCGGAAGGCGATTATGTTACGGTGAGCATCGAGGCGGAAACTCCGGATGAAGGACTTAGTCCGGAGGCGCGGGCGAAGCTGGTGGAAGAGATGGAAACGAGCATGCGCGAAGCCGCGAAGCGGTTTGAGTTCGAAAAAGCGGCTCAGTACCGCGACCGGATCCGCGCGTTGAAAGAGAGAATTCTCGATGAGCAAGTCGAAACCGGTGGGGCTGATCGCCTCGGGTAGCGTTCCCAACTCCGCTTTTGCGCGCCTGCCGGGTCTGCTGGAACAACTTGGGCCGGTGAAGTCCCATTCGCTCCGGGTGGCGAGCCGGTTTGCCAACAGCATCGGCGCGGGCCGGCCGGTTCACGACTACGCTTCGCTCGAACACTGCCGCGTGGTTTGCATCCTGGCTCCGGATGCGGAACTGTCCGGTATTGTTGCAGACCTTGTTGCGGCGGGGATGGAGTGGAAAGACCGGACGGTGCTGCTGCTGGACACTTGGCTTGACTCGTCCGACCTTGCGCCGTTGGCGGCTCTCGGCGCGGAGACGGGTTCTCTCTGCCACGCCGAGTTCGACACGGAGGCGCGGGCATTGGTGGAAGGCTCGCGCGTAGCGCTGATTGAAGCGAAGCGGCTGCTTCGGGCCAGCGGGTTTCGTGTTTTTCCGGTGGAACCTTCGGCCAAGCCGCTGGTGCTGGCCGCGCTCACGTTGTCGGAGACACTGGTGTTTCCTCTTCTTTCGGCGGCGGAAGAGTGTCTGAAGCGCGGCGGCATTCCTCCGAAGCAGGCTCTCGGTATTCTGGACCGCGCCACGGTACGGGCATCGCGGGCCTATGGGATTTCGCGGCGTAAAGCGTGGCCGGGGCCTCTGGCCGCTTCCAACCGGGACCTGATGCGGCGCCAGATGGCGGCACTGGAGGCGTCCGACCCGATGACGGCGCGGTTCCTGGCCACGGCATCGCGAGAGGCGCTTAGTTACTTCGAGCGGGACGGCGCGTGGCTGGACGGCCTGTTCCTCCGCGCCAACGGCAACGGTGGCGTCTAGAACAGAAAACCGGTTTCGATGACGCCTCGCGCCTGCGAGTGGGACAAGCCCAGATTCCCGAAGGCGCAACCTGGGGTGACATTCATCGCCCCGACGAAGGAGAACTCGCCGCGGAGGAAGAAGGCGTGATCCTGGAAGGTCGGAGTGACGGTGGCCGACCAGGCTCCGCTTCCGGGTCCGTAGAGCAGGTTGACGGCGTCTCCGGCGGGCGTGCCGGTGGTTGCGACATATTCGGCGCGTCCGGCGAGCGAGAAGTGATGGGGGAAGTTGTAAGTGACTAACACGGCGCCGCCGGTTGCGGAGGCTCCCTTCGAGACGCCCGCAGCCTGGTTTGCCGGGACGGTGTTGATCTGGAAGTACGGCTGCACGACCCAGTGGCCCTTGGTATAGGTGTAAATCACATCGTAAATACTCCCATTGTTCTGGACCGGCGTTGCGAGGTTACGGAACGCAGTGGCGCCGAGATTACCCCCGGCGGTGAAGGCGAGCGAATTGGCCGGGTTGAAGGCGTAGGTCAGGCTGCCGCTGAGCCACGAGTAGCGGTTCGAGTAGTAGCCGTCGTTCCAGCTTAAGGACGCGGTCAGGCGGCCGAGGGTCTCGTTGACCTGCACGCCGCGGTTGACGTTGTTTTCCTGGTTCCACAACAGCCCGCGTTCGATGTTCATGTTTTGAAACGTGAATGTCGACTCGGCGCCGATGAGGGAGGGGAGAACGCCGATGAGCACGGAGAAGTCTTTCCGCGGCACGAGTTTCACGTAGCCAACCGGAATAGGGCCGAACAGATCCGTGAGCGTCTTTCCGGTGCTGAGAAACGGCATCCCCACCATGGGAAGGTCGTAGACACCGGCTTGCAGATAGAACTGGAACCAGCCATCGGTTTTCTGAAGGAAGATTTCGCCGTTGCTGAGATCGGCTTTGGCGGTGGCGTTTCCCGGCGCGGGATTGTTTTGAAGGAGTCCGATGCCACTTACGATGCCGTTGATTTCGAGAGTTCCGAGCGGGCCCGCGTTGAACGAGGTAGGCGGGGCGCTCTCGAGTGGGCCCGCCATGCTGGGCGTGGGCAGGGGAGCGGGCGGGGATTGTGCGAATGCGGCCGGCGCGGCGAAGAGGACGAGGGCCGGCAGCATGGGCCGTACACGGCTCATTGGGTTACGAAGACGACTTGTTTGCCCATGCGGCGAAGCCAACGCTCGACTCTTCTCGCTTTGTTCCACCATCGTCTGGGCCGGCCACCGACCACAACGAGCGAATGCTCGTTCAGAGTGTCCTTCAGGCAGGCTATTTGATCGGGGCACAGGAACAGATTGATCTCCACTTCCTCGGCCTCGACACCCGATTCCTTCACCATGTTGACATGCCTTTGTTCGAGAACCTCGATCCGCACGGGCGGCTTGTCGAGCGGGAAGTGGAGTGGGACCTCGAAGGCCGAGACGAGGCGGATGCGCGCTCCGAGACCTTTCGCGAGAGAACCGGCCTTTCGGAGCGCGGCCTGCGTGCCTTTGGGGGTGGTGAAAACTACTGTGACTCGGATCGCGCCATCCGGCCAAGACGCGTCGATCCGCGGGGTTTCTCCGTGGGAGGTTTCGATGCCGATGGGGGTATTGATCATGGCTCGTTCCTGATACGCATCCGTCCTGTTTTGAGTCTGGCGTCTAAGGCATAAGGAACTCATAAAGAGGAGCTAATTTTTCCATTTCGATTTATGGGCTTTTTATGAACGCGGACGATGTGCGCCTCGGCTACACTCGACGCATGCTCCTGTGTCCCGTCCGTGCGTGCCGATTGCCTTTGATCCGGGATGGGCGGAGGGTTGCGTGCGAACGGAAGCACTCGTTCGACATCGCGCGGAGCGGGTACATCAACCTGCTTCAGCCGCAGGACCGGCGTTCGAAGAATCCGGGGGACAGTGCGGAGGCGGTAGCGGCGCGGCGGCGGCTTCAGGATCTGGGTGCGACGAGGCCGCTGCTCGAGGCGATTGCGGCGCTGCTCGATGTGGGGAAGGGCGACGTCGTCCTCGATGCGGGCTGCGGGGATGGGTTCTACCTTGGGTCGCTTGTTGAGCCGTGCGGATGCGAGGGGCACGGGATCGACATTTCCGTCCCGGCAATCCAGGCGGCGGCGCGGCGCTATCCGCGCTGCGAATGGATTGTCGCCAATGCGGACCGGTTTGTTCCCTATGCCGACAGGGCGTTTTCGGCGGTGATGTCGATTACGGCGCGACAGAACGTGGGCGAGTTCCGGCGGGTGCTGCGGGCGAACGGGCGGCTGCTGGTGGCGGTTCCGGCGCCGGATGACTTGATTGAGCTTCGCGGCACGGGGCGGGACCGCACGGCGCGCACAATTGCGGATTTCGGTTCGGACTTCGAGCTTGCGGCGCAGACTCGGGCGACGGCGACGGTTTCGCTTGACGATGCGGCGGTGCGCGATGTTCTGCTGGCGATCTACCGGCCGCTCCGGCCGCGGGTTTCGGCGGCGTCGCGAGTGACGTTCAGCCTGGACCTGCTGCTGTTCCGGCCGCGCGGCGGCGCAGCCAAAGGCAGCCCGTTCTGATAACATCTCGACGCATGAACACTACGACTATGTCCCGCAGACAAGCGCTGGCTTCGTTGGCCGGCGCCGCGCTCGCCCCCGGCGGCGCCGAGGCCGCTGCCGATCCAAACTGGAAGCCCGGACCGGGGATGCCGCAGGAGGGGCCGGACACGCCGAAGATCTGCGCGCCGATTTCGCTTCGGGGCGGACAGGTGACGGACGAAGCGATGCGCGAGGTGAAGCAGATCGGCGTGAACCATGTGTTGAGCGGGGGGCCGAGGATGCCATGGGACGAGCAGTGGCTGCGGACGGTGATGGACCGGCTCAAGACGGGCGGGCTCACGCTGGGCAATCTGATGATCGGCGGGTTTCCGAACACGCTCTATGGGCGCCCCGGGCGGGACGAGGAGATCGAGAAGTTCAAGGCGTCGGTGCGCGCGGCGGGGAAGGCGGGACTTCCGGTGGTGGAGTACAACTTCTACGCGCATCGGGCGATTGAAGGTTACTACGCAGTGGAGGGTCGAGGTGGGGCGGGGCTGACGGGGTTCGATGCGGACAAGGTGAAGGGCTTGCCGCCGCTGCCGCAGGAAGGCGCGCACACGCTAGATGAGATGTGGGCGAACATCAGTTACTTTCTGAAGGCGGTGATTCCGGCGTGCGAGGCTTCGAACGTCCGGCTTGCGCTGCACCCGAACGATCCGCCGGTGGCGATCAGCCGCGGTTCGGGCCAGATCATGGGGACAGTGGAGGGGTGGAAGCACCTGATTTCGATTGTCGACAGCCCGAGCAACGGGATTACGTTCGACTGCGGGGTGACGCGCGAGATGGGGCACGACCCGGTGGAGGTGTGCCGGTATTTCGGGACGCGGGACCGGATCAACCACGTTCACTTCCGGAATGTCCGCGTGAAGGAGCCGTATAACAATTACACGGAAGTGTTCATCGACGAGGGCGAGAACGATATGCTTGCGGTGATGCGGGAGCTGGTGCGCGTGAAGTACACGCATTTGATTTATCCCGAGCACGAACGCGCTCTCGATTATGACCGCGCGGTGGGGATTCATAATCAATACCCTGGCGGCGGCGGGTATACCGGGATGGTTTACGACATGGCTTACGCGCGGGCGATGTTACAGGCGGCGCTGATCCTGGAGCGGAAGTAAGTTGGAGTTTTCCGGTTACTGAATTGCGAGCGTGACGGTATTGGACACGGAGTTTGTGAAGCCGTCGGACATTACGAGTGTAAGTGGGATGGCGTTGCCCACGGGGGCGTTTGAAGGGACCTGGACGTTCACCTGATTCAGGCCGACGAATCCGGGCGCGAGGCCGGCGAAGCTTGGCTTCAGGTTCATTGTGCCGAGGATCACTTCCGGGACGGTGGTGGTATTGGCGAGCGGCGAGGAAGGCGTGGGATATCCGGTGAGAGGGGGATGGTCGACTGTGCCGAGGCCGGTGCAGTAGATGGTGATGTACTCGCCGGGCTTGGCCGGGCGCGAATTGCCGTAGGCTCCGGTGGGCGCGGCGAGTTGGCCGGTGGAGGAGATGGTTATTGTGCCCTGGCCGCTGCCTGTTTGGGAGACCGTGAAGATGCCGGGGCTGAAAGTGGCGACAGGCAGATCGACGGGTTGGGCCTGGTAGCTTCCGGATCCGACGACGAGCGGCTCGGTAAGGCTGTAGCCGGTGCCCGCCTCCCAAGGGATTTGCACGTTCACCTGGCCGGGGGAGACGAAAAACTCCGGCACGCTCACGCCTCCTAATAGTAGGGACAGGTTGCCGAGCGTAATGGGCAGTGGCGCGGAGGAGGCGATGGTCTTGGCCGCGGCGAGATCGGCGCCGAACAGGGAGACGATTGCTCCCGGCGCGGCGCCGGTGACGGCGAGCGGGGCGAAACTGGCGCCATTGAGGAAGCCGGTGGGGAACACGGCCGGTTCGGACCCGGTTTTGAAATACAGGTCGCGGGAGATGCCTCCGCCGGGTCCGGGGGATGAGACGGAGATGGCCGCGAAGCCGTCTTCGGACAGGTCCGATGCGGTGAGGGCGGCTTTGAGTTGATTCGAATTGACGAATGTGGTCGGGCGGTTGGAGCCGTTCCAGCGGACGGCGGAGCCGGAGACGAAGTTGGCTCCGGAGACGGTGAGGGTGACGCCGGAGGCTCCGACGGCCGCCGAAGATGGGGCGAGGCTTACGGCTTCGGGAATCAGGTTCAGGCCGCTGGTGGAGACGCTGAGATCCCAGACGCTGCGGCCGTGCGTGGCCGCGCGCAGGGTGCGGGAGGGTTCGTGAAGGCCGAGCGAGAGGACGGCGGAGTACGGCATGTTGCCCATGAGGGGCGACCAGTTGGCTCCGGCGTCGTTGGTCCAGAAGACGCCGATGTCGGTGGCGATGTAGAGCGTGTTGGACAAGTCGGGATCGAGGACGAGGCCGGAGACGACGACGTCGGGCAGGTTGCCGCTGATATCGGTCCAGGTTTGGCCTCCGTTGTCGCTGCGAAAAACGTGGTCGGAACCGGCGCCGCCTACGGTCAGGTAGACGCGCGTGCTCGTTTTCGGATCGACCTCGATGTGAGTCACCGAACCGCCGGGCAGGAGGGCGCCGAGCAGGGCCCAGGAGGACTTCGCGCCCGCTCCGGCGTTTGTGGTGGCGGCGAACTGTCCGTCGGCGGAGCCGGAATAGACGGTGTTCGAGTCCGATGGGGCGACGGCGAGGGCGGTGAGTCCGTCGCTTCCGTTGGTCACGTCGGGCGAGATGGCGGTCCAGTTCTGGGCGCCGTCGGTGGTCTGGTAGACGTGGCGGTTGCCGGTGAAGTAGAGGTTTTGCGGGTTGGAGGGGTCGATCGTCATGTAAGGAATGAACGGGACGCCTTCGGTAGCGGAGATCCCGGTGTCGGAGGGGACGTAAGTGCCGGCGGTTCCGCCTGTCGATGAACGGTACACGGAATGCGGCTGCCCGCCTCCTCCGCCGGGCGTTGAGCCGCCGCAGCTAATGTATACGCTCTGGGGGTTGGAAGGGTCGATCGCGGTTGCGGCGCCGTCCCCGCAGTTCACCGAGTGCCATTTCATCTGGCCGGTGAAGTTCAGAACATTGTTATCCTGTGAGCCCCCGAAGGCGATGCTCGGGTTGGTTGGATGCGTGGAGACGCCGGGATAGAACTGGGTGATGGCGAGGGTGGTGTTTAACTGGCGCCAGGAAGCGGTGCTGATGGCGGAGGTTGAACTAACCCAGACGCCGCCGTCGTTGCCGAGATAGACGGTGGAGCCGTCTTTCGAGAAGGCTACGGCGTGTTGATCGACGTGCACGTTGCCGAAGGGGAGAAGCGAGGTCCAGGTGGCTCCGCCGTCGGTGGAAAAAGATGCCGTTACGCCGCCGCCGACCAGCAGGCTCGGGTTCGTCGGGCTGACGGTGACAACATTGTTATACCAGCATTGCTTGGAGCAGTAGCCGACGGAGGAGATCTGGTTCCAGGTGAGGCCGCCGTCGGTGGTTTTGTAGACGCCGAGCAGAGGGTTCGTGACGCCGGAAGCGTTCTGAAGACCGGCGTAGAGCGTTTTTGGGGATGAGGGGTCCATCGCGAGTGCGATGCGGCCTGCGTTGGTGAGCGGGAGCGCGGTGGCTCCGGTGCCGTTCACGGGGGTCCAGGTCTGGCCGCCGTCGGTGGTTTGGTAGACACCGGAACTACCGCTGAAGGGGGCTCCGACGGCAGCGTAGGCGATGTTTGGGCTGGTGGGGTCGTAGACGAGGGAGGTAACCGCGCCGGGCACGAAGCCATTGCCGTTCCAGGTCTGGCCGCCGTCGTTGGAGACAAAGATGCTGAATACCCCTCCCGCCATGACGTCCTGGCCATTGGCGGGGCTAATTGCGATGGCGCCGATGGACATTCCCACAAAGGGTCCTGGGGTCATCGTCCAGGTGTTGCCGGCGTCGGTGGACTTGAGCACTCCTGCGCCGTAGTAGGCGTCCAGATTGAAGTTCCCCTCGCCGGTGCCGGCGTAGATGGTGTTGGAATCATTCGGGTCGATGGCCAGGGATCCGATGGCGAGGGAGTCTTGCTGATCGGTGAGCGGGGTCCATGTCAAGCCGCCGTCGGTCGTCTTCCAGATGCCGCCTTCGGCCGCGCCGAGGTAGACGGTGTTTGTGTCGTTGGGGTCGACGGCGAGGGCGGTAACGCGGCCGGAGCTGAGGTAGTCGGCAGGTTGCGGTCCGATTAGCGACCATTGCGTTCCGGAAGAGGAGGGGGCGGCGGGGTTGGGATCGCCGAGACGCTTTTGCATTGTGCTCAGGGCACGCAGGCGCACCTTCGCATCCACGCGGCCGCCTCGACCTTCGCGGATCCGGCGAAACCAACCGTACCGGTCCTGCTGGCGGCTACTTTCTTCGCGGTCGGCGTCGTTTTGTGCTGTGGCAGAGGAAAAAGAAAACAAAAAGAGGGAACAAAACAGCAGGAAGACACTCGAAGTCCGCTTAATCCGGCGTTCAATGAACAGCATGCTTTCGACAGTGTGCCACAGCCTTTTCGCCGCGTCGAGAATTTATTTCACGGCTAGTGTGACGGACGACGGAAGGTACTGGCTCACGTAATCTCCGACGTAAATATAGAGTGGCACGGAATTGGAGGGTGGAGTGTTTTCGCTAATACGGACGTTTACTTGAAGGACGCCGGCGGGGAGACCCGGGGCGGCGCCGGCGAAGAGGATGGGGCCGAGATTGCAGCCGACGCCGAGGACGGGATTGGGGAACGGCGGGAAGAGCGGGTTCTTCGAGCCGTCGGGCTGAGCGGGCGTCATTTGCCCGGCGCCGGTGAGGAAGAGGGAAACGACGGAGCCGCGGGCGGCGGGATTCAGGGGCGAATTGGGCGTGCCGTCCTCATTGAGCGCCGCGGCCTGGCCGGCTCCGCTTCCATCGGCGGTGAAGATACCAGGCACGGCGGGGTAGAGGTTCATGATGGCGGGAGTGCGAGGTTCGCCGGGGGAGTCGACGGTGATGGCGGCCTGCGCGCCGGAGGCTTCAAAGGGGACTGTGGCTTCAATGAGATTCGGGCCGAGGGAGAGCACGGGAGCGGGGATGCCGTCAATGGCGACGCGCGTTTCCGAGTCGAAGCCGGAGCCGGCGATGAGGATGAGTTCGCCCGGAGCGACGTCGTAGACGGGGTAGTAAGATGGCGTACCGGTTTGCATGCTGGCGGCGTTGACGATGGTGGAAACCCACGGGGAAGGAACGCCAGAAAAATCGGCTTTCATGACATCGGCGTCGTAGGTTCCGCCGCCGAACGAGGTTTGCAAGGCGCCGGCGGTCGGGGAGAATAAGTAGGTTTCGGTGGTGTTTGCGAAGTAGATAGCGCCTTGGGGGTCGAGCATGAAGAGGCCGGGAACGGCGAGCGTGTTGGCGAGCGAGGCGCCGTCCGCGTTGAGGATGGAGAGCGTGGCGTGCGGGATTGTGGGGGTGGTTGGCGCAATGTTCACGTAGGCGCGGCCTGCCGCATCGGCTTGGAGGATGGTGGGTGGGGGCGATTGCGGGCCGCCGAGGTAAGTGGAATAAATGAGCGCGCCCGAGGCGCTGAACTTGGCGACAAAGCCGTCACCGAGATAGCTGGGGACAGCGGTTGCGCCGAGGTAGGCGGGCTGGAATGCGTTGGGCGTGGTAGGGAAATCCGTTGACTGCGTGGCGCCGGCGACGTAGGCCGAATCTGCGGTGTCAATGGCGATGGCGAAGCCTGCGTCGGGGGCCTGGCCGCCGAGATAGGTCGAGTACAGGAGTTTCGCGCCGGCGGGATCGAGTTCGGAAACGAAGGCATCTCCGAAGCGAAGCGGGCCGGAGAAGTTCACGCCGCGGAACGTGGTTTGGAACGCGTTGGAGGTGAGGGGGAAGTCGGGCGAGGTAGTGCTGCCGGTGAGCCAGGCATTGCCCTGGGAGTCCACGGCGACGGCGTTGGCCTGATCGATGCCGGAGGCGCCGAGATACGTGGCGTAGGCGATGGCGCCGCTGGGATTCAGTTTGATGGCGACCGCGTTCGCGCAGGGTGGCTGGTCGATGGGCGGCCCAATGGGGCAGGCCTGGGACTTGAAGTCCGGCTGGAAGGCGCCGGGCGTGGTGGCGAAGCCGGCCGGGGCGCTGCCGGCGGCATAGACGTCTCCGGCGGGATCGACGGCGATGGAGGTAAGTGACGCGTTGAGTTTCTTCGAGTAAGCGATCTTACTTCCATCCGCGGTAAGATGCGTCACGGTTGTACCGTCGGTTAGTAGGTAGACGCCGCCGTTTTCGTCGACGGCGATGGCGTTTGCGTCGACGGCGGGCAGGCAGACGGACCAGACGATTCCGGAGGCGTTCGCGTTGAGTTTGGCGACGAAAACGCACCCTTGGACGGCGTAGGGAACCGTGAAGGCTTTGTTGGTGATGGGGAAGTCGGGCGAATCGGTCTCGCCGGCGATGTAGGTGTTGCCGGAGGAATCGACGGCGATGGCGGAAGCGAGGTCGTCGATGGAACCGCCGAGATAGGTGGCGTAATCGAGATGAAACGCGCCGGGCGGGGCGGCCTGAGCGCAAGCGGCGCAGACAAGGGCGAGGATTGCGGGGCGCATAGCTGAACTCATCGTAGCTCCGCTTCCCGCGCCGGTTCCCCTATAATCGACCATGTGAACATCGTCGCGGGAGTCGACCTGGGCGGAAACGCCGTTAACTACACGCTCATTACCGAGGAAGAGAAATTTCTGATCGAGGGGCTGTGCGAGCATCCGGCACGGTCGCGGGAGGGTCCGGAGGTCTGTTTGCAGCAGATCATGGAGGGCCTGGAGATCGCGGCGGCGCGAGCAGGGGTGAAGACGAGTGAGGTGACGGTGGTTGGGCTGGACACGCCGGGGCCGGCGAGCTCGACGGGGGTGCTGAGCGCGGAGGGTTCGACGAACTTCGTGCACAAGGACTGGGCGGGTTTCGATATCCGCGCCGGGCTGGCGGAGAAACTGGGCAAGCCGGTGATTTACTTAAACGACGGCAACGCGGGCGCGCTGTGGGGGCACTACGTGCTGTTCGGCACGAGCCAGGAAGCGACGTCGATTTCGGCCATCATCGGGACCGGATTGGGCGGAGGGGTGATCATCGAAGGCAACGTGGTGAAGGGCCGGAAGGGATTCGGCGGGGAACTGGGCCATGTGCTGGTGCCCTACCAGAGCATTCCGGGGACGGCGGGAATGAAGCCGGACTGTAACTGCGGGCGGAGGGGAGACCTCGAGTCGGTGTGCTCGTTGACCGCGATTGAGAAAACGCTGCTGCCGTATTTTCTGCCGAAGTATCCGGGGCATGAGTTAGGCAAGGGCGATCTGCACCAGGCGGCAAAGCGGGTACGCGGGATGGCGGAGCGGGGCGACGAGATGTGCCGCGAGATTTTCCGCGTGCAGGCGCGCGCGCTGGGTTTATTCTTCGATGAAATGGTGAACACGTTCGACCCGGACGCGCTGATTGTCGGCGGCGGAGCGATCGAGACGGACAAGGAATTTCAGGACTGGTTCGTGAGCGAGATTCGCGCCGGGATGCCGCCGCAGCGCGTGGAGCAGGCCGATATTCCGATTCACATCATGCCGAACGGGGACACGGCGGGCGCGCGCGGGGCGGCGATCGAAGCGCTGAAGGTGGCGCGGGAGAGCGGACTGGCTTAGCGCGCGGTCCAGCCGCCGTCGATGACGAGAGTGTGGCCGGTGATGAGCGAGGCGGCCGGGGAAGCCAGGAAGACAACGGAGCCGGCCACGTCCATTGGCTTGCCGATACGGTGCAGCGCCGCGATGCGCTCGATGACGTCGGCGCGGTGGGCGGGGTCGGCGAGGTACTCGCTGGTGCCGGGGGTTTCGATGAAGGTGGGGGCGACGGCGTTTACGGTGATGTTGTATTTGCCCCACTCGACGGCGAGGCAGCGGGTGAGGTGGTTGATGGCGGCTTTGGTGGTGCAGTAGATCGATTCGGTGGGCAGGGCGACGAAGCCGGCCTGGGAGCTGACGTTGATGATGCGGCCGAAGTTCTGGCGGATCATGACGCGGCCGGCGGCCTGGCTGGCGAAGAAGGTTCCCTTGAGGTTTACCGCGAGGGTGAGGTCGTAGTCCGATTCAACGACGTTTTCGGCGAGGTTTTCGGGGGCGACGCCGGCGTTGTTGACGAGGATGTCGAGGCGGCCGAAGTGGGAGACGGTGTCGTCTACGGCGCGGCGGATCTGGTCGAGGTGGGCGACGTCCATCTGGAGCGCAAGGACGCGGCGGCCGAGGGCCTGGATTTCGCCGGGAAGGCCCGAGTCGGCGTGGATATCGCGGAGGCCGAGGGCGATGTCGGCGCCGGCGTGCGCGAGGGCGAGGGAAATGGCGCGGCCGAGACCGCGGGCGGCGCCGGTGACAAGGGCGATTTGGCCGGAGAGATCAAATGCGGGGAAGGAATTCATAAGTTGGAGTTAGTAAGTCAGGTCTAAGAGTAAGTAGTGTCGATGAGGTGCTGGAGGTAAGTGGCCGAAGCGCGGATGTCGGCCTGCTGGCGCGGGCCGGAGATTTCACGCTCGATGGTGATGGGGCCGGTGTAGTGGAGAGTATGAAGGCCGGCGATGAATTCGGGGAAGCGGACGCGTCCCTGGCCGATGGGGACTTCGCGGCCGAGGTTTTTCGGATCGGTGGGATAGAAGCCGTCCTTGGCGTGGATGCCGCGGACGTATTTGCCGATGACGTCGAGCGCGGCGACGGGATCGCCTTTGCCGTAGAGGATGAGGTTGGCGGTGTCGAGGTTGACGCCGATGTTATCGAGGCCGGCGTCGGTGATGGCGCGGAGGAGGGTGACGGGGGATTCCTGGCCGGTTTCCATGAGGAAGGATTGGCCGTTGGCGCGGCAGTAGGAGGCGATGTTCTGGATGGCCTTGACGGTTTCCAAGTAGAGAGGGTCGTTGGGGTTTTCGGGGATGAAGCCGCAGTGGGTGTGGACGGCGGGGATGTTGCAAACTTTGGCGAGGTCGGAGGCCCGCTTGAGGGCGTCGAGGCGGGCGGCGCGGGTTTGCGGGGGAACGAGGCCGATGGTGAGCGGGCCCTGGTAGAAATCCCAGACCATTTTGCCGGGGCCGAGCGTCATGGCGGCGGTGGCTTCGATGTTGTATTTGGCGAGGGCGGCTTTGAGGGGGGCGGCGAGGCTGGGCGGGGCCATGCCGACCGAAACCTGGCAGGTGGGGAGGCCGAAGGCTTTCACTTTAGCGATGGCCTGATCGGGGGTGACGCGATCCGAGACGCCGGTGACGACGCCGAGGCGGGGTTTGGATGCACCGGTCGCGGCGGGAAAGGGCGCGGCGAATGCGGCGGCAGAGCCGAGAAGAGAGTGAACGAAGCGGCGGCGCGAAGTCATCGGAGATTCGCACTCCATTCTATCCGCGCCGCCTGCGCTGACGTTAGTCGATGATGGGCTTCGGCGTCGCGCTGGTGCTGGGCGGAAGCTTCGGTGGCTTGATATAGCGCGCCGGGATGGTGCCGGTGAGGGCGTTCAGGAAGGTCTCGATGGAGGCAACGTCGGCGTCGCTGAGTTTGGCTCCGAGCTGGTACTCGCCCATCTTGCGGATGGCTTCGGCAAGCGTGGGAACCGAGCCGTCGTGATAGTAGGGCCCGGTTTTGGCCACATTCCGCAGAGTGGGGACTTTGAAGACGTTGCGGTCGGCTGCGTTATGCGTGACATCGAAGCGGCCGGCGTCGTGCGAGTCCGGCCAGGCTTTCACCAGGCCGAGGCGTTGGTATTGGCCGCCGCCGAGGTAGGTTCCGTTGTGGCAGCTTGCGCAGCCGGATTCGTAGAACTTATTGAAGCCTAACTGTTCGGCCGAAGTGAGGGCGTTCTTGTCGCCTTCCAGGAATTTGTCCCAGCGGGAGGGGGTGACGAGGCCGCGCTCGAAGGCGCCGATCGCGGTGGCCATGTTGTCGAAAGTCACCGGGTTCGGGTCGGCCGGGAAGGCGGCGTGGAAGAGTTTGACATATTCCGGCATGGAGTTGAGCGTGGCGACGACGCGGTCCGGCGAACTCATAGCCATCTCGACCGGATTCATGACCGGGCCTTTGGCCTGCTCCTCGACGTTTTTCGCGCGTCCATCCCAGAACTGGGCGATCTGGCCGGCGGCGTTGTAGACGGTGGGGGAATTACGCGCTCCGGCCTGGCCCCGGAAGCCGGTGGAGACGGGGGTCTCGTCGGCGCCGTACTGGTCGAGCTTGTGGCAGGAGTTGCAGGAGATTTTCTGGTTCGCCGAGAGGCGTGGATCATAGTACAACATCCGGCCGAGCTTGATCTTGGCCTGGGTTTGGGGGTTTTGCGCGCTCTCCATGACTGCCGGGAGCGGCTGGAACAGCGATAAGCGGTCCGCCGGAATGGTGGCGGCCAGCAGCGCCGTTACGCCACCCAGGGAGACGGCGACGGCGATGCCCGAAAGTTGGGGTCTGCGCATGGCAGGGTTCACCTCCCCATTACACGCTGCAATTGGCTCGCCTTAGTGGTTATGCTTGACAGGCTTGGACTTACCGTGCCGGAAGCGGCGCCGGTGTCAAAGATTTTGAGCGACCTGGCGCAGAGATTCAGAACCCGCTGGGGTGGATCCAGAAGCTTTCGGTCCAGCGGCCGCCGGCGGGGACGGTTTGCAGGTGAGGGTACTTGCCTTCGTGGGCGAGGTTGACGGCGTTGGTGATGCCGACCATCGGTTCGAAGCAGATGAAGTCTTTCGGTGTGCCGTCGCGGCCGTTCGGGGCCCAGACGATGGCGACCGGATATTTGGGACCGAACATCGCCTCGACCGTTTTGCCGGCGGCTTCGATGGAGAAGTGGGCCCGGCCGTCGGCCTCGCGGACGAGATCGATAAAGCCGTCGTCGAAGGTGTGGCCTTTGAGCGAGAAGGATTGCGGGAGGTTGTTCGGTTTGAATTCGCCGGTCGGGAGGTTTTCGACGGCTTCGACGTGCTGGCGCGCCGGGATGTGGGCGGTCCATTGGTCGCGCGGGATGCCGGGGATTTTGTAATACGGGTGGAAGCCGATGGCAAGCGGCATGGACTCGTTACTGAGGTTCGTGACAGTGAGCCGGACCTCGAGAGTTCCTTTGGAGAGGATGTAGGTCATCTCGTAAGTCTGGGCGAAGGGCCACTGGGCCATCATGTCCGGGTTTTTCCAGAAATCGAAGCGGCTGGTGACGTAAGCGGAGGCCGGTCCGGCTTTGAGAGCGACAACCTTCCACAGCGGCGAGGCGGAGAGAAAACCGTGGATCGGGATCGGGCCGCCCTGGATGTTGCCGAGGCCCATGTTCAGGAGATATTTCTTGCCGTTGGCCCAGAAGGATTGCTCACTGAGGCGGTTGGCCCAGGGGGCGAGGAAGGGGACGCCACAGAGGGCGGGGTGTTGCTCGAAGGCGGCGACGTCCGGGTAGGGGAAGTCGAGGATGTTGCCGCCGTGGACGTTCATTTCGTAGGCGCGGTTGCCGATGGTGGGAGCGATTTTCACGTCCACGCCGGCAGCTTTGTCGGCGAGACGGATGATGGGGATGCCGTGATCGGTGGCGTGTTCGGCGGTGTAGTTTTGCGCGACGGCGGTCATTGCGAAAGCAAGAGTCAGGATGACGGTTTTCATAGTGAGCGGGGCTTAAGTTAGCGCGGCGCGGCAGTATTCGACGCAGCGGGCGATTTCTTTCATCTCTGTGGAACCTTCGGGCACTTTGTATTCGAATTCGATGGTTCCCTGGAAAGGATAGTGACGCGCCTGCATCAATTGCAGGACCTGCTTGATGGGCGTATCGCCCTGGCCCCAGACTACGTTGGGGCCATCGTTGAACTTACGGTCCTTTAAGTGGACGTGGGTGACGCGGTTCGAGTATTTTTCCAGGAACGGGATGGGCGAGGTGTTGTTGGCTGCGGTGAAGTGGCCGATGTCGAGGTTGATGCCGTTGTACTTGGAGTAAGACATGGCCCGCTCCCAGCTTTCGGGCTTGCCGAAGGCTTCGGGGTTGGTGATGTTGGTGTGGCCGTGGTAGCCGACCATCATTTTGTGTTTGGCGGCGAACTGGCCGTACCACTTCGTCTTACTTACGGGGATTTCGCAGGAGATGGCGTGGGCGCCGAGGGCTTTGGCGAGTTCGAAGGTGTAGTCGGCTTCGTCGTCCGACATGGCGTCGACGCC
>DAIDIH010000303.1 GCA_027459465.1 Bryobacterales bacterium
AATGGCCCGGAGACGGTACGCCGCAGTTCCTCCAGCACCCCACCGCAGCCCAGTTTCTGCCCCAATTCATGCGCGATGGCCCTCACATAGGTTCCCGCCGTACATCGCACGAGCAACACAGCGGTGGGCAGGTGGAACTCCTGAAGCTCGAGCCGGTGCACCGTCACCTCGACAGGCGCGAGCTTGGGCGGCCTTCCCTTTCTGGCCAGCTTGTAAGCGGGTACGCCACCGACTTTCTTGGCCGAGACCGGCGGCGGGGTCTGGCGGATGGTTCCGCGAAAGCTGCCGAGGGCCGCCTCCAACTCGACCGCGCTGAACGACGGTTCTACGATGCCGCTGGTCCGCTCGCCTTCCCGATCATATGTGCTGGTGGAGTAGCCGAAGCGGATGGTGGCCTGATATTCCTTGTCGCCGCCGCCCAGGTACGGCGCCAGACGCGTGGCCTGTCCCACGACGAGCGGTAGAACGCCCTCGGCAAGCGGGTCGAGTGTACCTAAGTGTCCGATGCGCCGGATTCCAGTGATGCGGCGGACGCGGTTGACGACATCGTGCGACGTCATGCCCTGCGGCTTGGCGGCCACGATGACGCCGTCGGGCACAGCGGCGGTCAATCGCGCCAACTCGCCGCGAGTTCAGCGAGCGTCCGCACGCATACCCCGGTCGGTCCCTTCGCCATGTCCGGTTTGGCATCGTCGTTCCAGGCGGTGCCGGCGATGTCGAGGTGTACCCAGGCCGCTTTTTCGACGAACTGCCGAATGAACATGGCGGCTGTGATGGATCCACCGGCGCGGCCGCCGATGTTCTGAAGATCCGCGAACGGGCTTTTCAGCGCCTCCAGAAAGTCCTCGTCGAGCGGCATGCGCCACATCCGCTCGCCCTCTTTTGACGCGGCATCGGTCAGGCGGGCGTAGAAGGCATCGTCATTTGTAAAGGCGCCGACGTAAAGATTGCCGAGCGCCACCACGATCGCGCCGGTCAGTGTGGCGGCGTCCACCAGGTGGGTGCAGCCCAGCCGCTCGGCGTAGGTGATGGCGTCGATCAGGATCATGCGGCCCTCGGCATCGGTGTTTAGCACTTCGACGGTTTTGCCGTTGAGCGTGCGCACGATGTCGCCTGGCCGCTGCGCGCGGCTACCGGGCATGTTCTCCACCGAGGGGATCAGGGCAGTGACGGCCACCGAGGGCTTCAGTTGGGCGATAGCGCGCATTGCGCCAAGCATCGCCCCGCCGCCGGCCATGTCGTACTTCATCTTTTCCATGCCGTCGGAAGGCTTGATTGAGATGCCGCCGGTGTCGAACGTGACGGCTTTGCCGACGAGGCCGAGGTGGGCCGCCGAGGATGCCTGGGCGGGCTTGTAGCGCAGTACGATCAACACGGGTGGTTCCGCGCTTCCCTGCGCGACGCCAAGCAGCGCTCCCATTCCTAGCTGCGCCATGCGCGCGCGGTCCAGCACTTCGTAGTCCAGGCCGTAGGTTGCGGCGAGTTTGCGCGCGTGTTCGGCCAGTGCGGTGGGCGTCAGGACATTCGGCGGTTCATTGATGATCTCGCGGGAAAAGTTCTGAGCTTCCCCAAGGACGCGCCCTCGTTCCAGGCCGGCGGCGCTGCCGCCCGAGACCGTAAATTCCAGGATCGCCTTGTCCTCTTTGTCCCTTCCGGTTTTATGCCGATCGGGTTCAAAGTCGCCGAGCAGCGCGCCCTCCACGGCCGCGGCGGTGAATTCGTCTCCGGCGGAGGCGCCACTCAATGCGATCGCCACGCGACGCACGCCCTTGCCGCGGAGCTTGCGCATGGCCGCGGCCACAGCCTTGCGCAGGGATGAGGGCTTGAAGTCGTCGCTCTTACCCACGCCGATGGCGGCCAACCGTTTCGCCGCAAGGCCCTCCGGCCGATGACGCAGGGCGAAGTCGAGCATTTTGCCGCTGAACTCGCCTGAATCGTAGAGATCAGCCAGCCACGCGCCGCCTAAGCCGTCCGGTTTTGCGCCCTCGAAAGCGACTTCGAGCAATGCATCCGTTTCGATTCCGGCGGCCGGGGCGGCCGCAAGCTTAATCTCCATCATGACCCTTTCCCTTTTTGATCCGGCCGATCGCGGCGCGCGCCTCGGCCTGCATTTCCCGATTCCGTTCCGCCTCACGTTTGTCGTGAAGCTTCTTTCCGCGCGCCAGGGCAAGTTCGCACTTGATATGCCCGTTCTTCAGGTACATCTTCGTCGGAACGAGCGATAGGCCCTTCTCTCGCGTCTTGCCTAGCAGCTTGTCGATTTCCGCGCGATGTAGCAGCAATTTCCGCCGCCGCACCGGCTCATGGTTTTCCCGGTTGCCATGCGAATACGGGCTGATATGCGCATTCATCAGCCAGGCCTCGTTGCCGGCGACCTCGGCGTAGCTGTCCTGCAATTGGACTTTTCCGCTCTTGGCAGCCTTCACTTCCGTGCCCGTTAGCGCGATCCCGGCCTCGTACCGGTCAAGCAGATGGTAGTGGTGGCCTGCCTGGCGGTTGTCACTCAAAATCTTGATCGCGGATTCCACTTGGGCGCTTTCACCTGTGTCCCCGCGGCTCTGGGCTGCACGTTTCCCCAGCCGGTTGCGTCAAACACATTTGGGGTGCGGGAGCGCGTTGGGATACCTTAGTCTATCACGGCCGGATGAAACCCTCTAAGATGCTTTTTTCAAACAGCTTATGGAGAATCTGCGCTCTCGTGGCCGTGTTGGCGTCTGGCTTTGTCTGGCAGGGAATGGCGGCCACCCGCAAGGGGGACAAGTACCTGAAGCAGGGCCAGAAGGCGGAAGCGCTCAAGCAGTGGGACGTCGCCCTCGCCGACTACCGCAAGGCGCTGGCGCAAGATCCGAGCGACATCGGCTACATGGCGGCGATGCGCCGGGTTCGCTTCCAGGCCGGACAGGCGCACGTGGACCGTGGAAATCAGCTTCGCGCCCAGGGCGCGCTTGAATCGGCGCTGGCGGAGTACCAGCAGGCATTCTCAGTGGATCCGTCTTCGGCAATCGCGCTCGAATTAATTAAACAGACCACCGACATGATCGAGCAGCAAAAAAAAACCGGTAAGACTGGCGGACCGGTTCTAACACCGGCACAGCAGATGAACCAGGAGACGCTGAAGCGGATAGAGGGACTGCAACCGGTTCCCGAGTTGAAGCCGATCAATCGCCGCATCGCCAGCCTCAAGATGAATAACCAGAGCGCGCGGGTGCTTTACGAGACCGTGGCCAAGCTGGCCGGCATCAACGTCATCATCGATCCGTCCTTCACCAACGGCGGCAAGAACGCCAACGTCGACCTTTCCAATTCCACCCTCGATGAAGCGCTCGACTATATCGCGATGGTCACGCACACGTTCTGGAAGCCGCTGAACGCGAACACGATCTTTGTGGCCGAAGAGAACCCGACCAAGCGCCGCGACTACGACGATCAGGTGGTGAAGGTGTTCTACCTGAAGAATGTCACCTCGCCGCAGGAGTTTCAGGAAATCGTGACGGCGGTCCGGTCGGTAACCGACATCCGGCGCATCTTTACTTATAACGAGCAGAGCGCCGCGGTAGTGCGTGGTACCGCGGACCAGGTGGCGCTCGCCGAAAAGCTCTTTCACGATCTGGACAAGCCGAAGGCCGAAGTTGTGGTGGACATTATGGTGATGAGCACGAACACCTCGCGGATACGCGACCTGGCGTCGACGCTGGTGTCCTCGTCCGGTAACGGCATCTCCGTGCCGCTCAGTTTCACGCCGCGCTCCTCGATATCGGTGCCAAACTCTACCGGCCTGCTGGGCACGACCGGAACGACGGGACTGACCGGTGGCACCGGAACGACGGGCCTGACGGGGACGACCGGCCTGACGGGCACTACGGGGCTCACGGGGTTAACCGGAACGACCGGCCTGGCGGGCACGACGGGGGCGGTGCCGGTTTCAAACTTTCTTCATGTCAGTTCGGCGGATTTCTCCGGCATCCTGCCGGGCGCCCTCCTCGAGGCGATGCTGCAAGACAACAGTACCAAGGTGCTGCAATCCCCGGAGGTGCGCGCCTCGGACGGGATGAAAGTGACGCTCAAAATCGGTCAGAAGTATCCGTACGCAACCGGCAGCTTCCAGCCCGGCGTCGGCACGGTGGGCGTCAGTCCGCTGGTGAGTACGCAGTTTCAGTTCCTCGACACGGGCATCGATCTTGAGTTGCAGCCGCACGTACACGGCACCGACGAGATCAGCATGCACATCGATTTCAAGTTGTCCAATGTGCAGCAGACGATCAACCTCGGAGGCCTCTCGCAGCCCGTCGTGGCACAACAGACGAATGCCACGGATGTGCGGGTGCGTGACGGGCAGGTGACGCTGTTGGGCGGCATCATGGCCACGACGGATACGTATAACGTAAGCGGCATTCCCGGATTGATGAACGTGCCGATCCTTGGCAATTTCTTCGGTTCGCAAAACCATAAAGAGATAGACCACAACGACCTGGTGATCGCGGTGATTCCCCACATCGTTCGCACCCCTGGCATCACCGATGTCGATATGCGCGGTGTCTTCGCGGGCAGCGAGCAGAACATCCGAGTGATTCGCGACGAGCCGGACGGCGGAGAAGCCCTTGCGCCCGCGCCGCAGAAGGTGACGCCGGCCGCCTCTACTCCGGCAAACGGGCCGAAGCCGCCGGCGCCGGCCGCGGTGACCCCCACCACTCCCGCGCCCGCTCCCGCTCCTGTGGCGCCAGGCGGCCCGCTTGTGCTTCGTTTCGACCCCGGGGAAGTCTCGACAAAGGCCGGAGCCGCAGTAAACATTACGCTCGAAGCCAGCGGGGCACGGGACCTTTTCTCCGCGCCGATTCGCGTTCGCTGGGATCCCAAACTGCTGACGCTGGCTTCGATCTCGAGCGGCACGCTGTTCGGACCGAAGGATCAGTCGCTCAACCCGCCTGCCCAAATCAGCCAGGAAACCGGCGAAGCTTCGATCACGCTCGGCCGGCTGCCGGGCGCGGGGGGAGTGAGCGGCGCCGGGCCGATCGCCGTCCTGCACTTTGTGGCGACCGGAAGAGGGTCGGGAGAAATTGCCCTGACAGGGGCCGAGCTGAAGAACTCGAAACTCGAGCCGGCCCAGGCCGCCCTGCCGCATTTGAAAGTGACCGTGGAGTGATCGACCGTGCGAGCCGTACGCAGCCGCCATCCGGAATCGGGCCTGACGCTGATCGAGCTGATCGTCGCTTTCACGATCCTGATGGTGCTCACGGCGATGGCCGTGCCGCTGGCGCGTTACAAGGTGCAGCGCGACAAGGAGATTGCGTTGCGCCGCGCGTTGCGCGAAATGCGGGGCGCCATCGACAAGTACAAAGACGCCTCCGACGCCGGACAACTTCCCCCGCCGGATATGGATACGTTTGGGTACCCCAAGAATCTGAACGTGCTGGTGGAAGGTGTAAAGATGGCTGGCTCGGTGGACAAGAAGATCAAGTTTCTGCGCCGGATTCCGAAGGATCCGTTCACCAATTCCACCGAGTGGGGCCTGCGAAGCATGCAGGACGACCCGACTTCCACGGCCTGGGGCGGCCAGAACGTATTTGATGTGTATTCGAAGACCACCGAAAAGGCTCGCGATGGAACCCCGTATTCGGAATGGTAAGCGGGCCGGCTTCACGCTGATCGAGTTGATGATCGTGATGGCGATCATCGCGGTCCTGGTGTCGATGGCCGTTCCCATCTATCAGAAGTCGATCATCCGCGCGAAAGAAAGTGTGCTTCGCAACAACCTGTTTACGATGCGCACGGTCATCGACGAGTACACCTACGACAAGCAGAAGGCGCCGCAGACGCTGGACGATCTGGTGAGCGAGGGCTACCTGCGCGAGATTCCCATCGACCCCATGACCGGCTCCAACCAGACGTGGAAGACCATCATGGAAGACGCGCTGACCAGTGTGAATCAAACCGAGCCGGGCATTTACGACGTGCGCAGCGGATCGGATGCGACCAGCCTGGACGGCACGCCCTATTCGGAGTGGTGACGGGGACTCTGTTACACTCGGAGAGAGTTTCCCGCCTGTAATTCCCCGGTCGTCTAATGGTAGGACAGCGGCCTTTGGAGCCGTGAATCGTGGTTCGAATCCATGCCGGGGAGCCATCGTCCAAAAAGCTAGCTTTATCCCGCCGTTTTCGTTGACGCCATTGCCCGTTCCCGCCGCCCCCGTATCCCAAACATTCCCCAGTATTTGCGTCCGGGCCAGTTTCTCCGGTTCGAAGCGGTTCCGACCGGGGTGCGCTCTCAACCATGCGGGTTCAGACCGTTCGCCTCTCTCAACCGCCCGAACTCTCCAGTTTCTCCGTTGACGCCTCCGCGTTAGTTGACAGCCCTGTGGAGAGAGGGGTAGCTGCGACTGGCGCGCTCGAATCCAGTGTATTTCTGTTAGCCGAACCTTCGCAGTTCGCGGTGATGTTCCTGGAGAGACGGCGGGAAGCCGTTGTGTCTTCAGGGGATGCTCGAATACAGGACGAGCGCGCACCCAGTTTTCGATATCAAGTATCACTTCGTGTGGATCACGAAATATCGGTACAAGATATTGCGAGGTCGAGTGGCAGAGCGTGCGCGCGATCTGCTGCGGCAGATCGGTCCGGCGCGAGGAGCCCTGATCCTGCGTGGTGCGG
>DAIDIH010000304.1 GCA_027459465.1 Bryobacterales bacterium
GGCCGCTTCGGCGACTTCGACGTCCGCGCCGTCGACGGCCCGGTGGATGTGGACAGCGACAATGCCGGCGTGAGACTGCAGGACATCGGCGGCAACGTGCACGTCGACCTGCGGCGCAGCGACATCGTGCGGGCGGTGAACGTGAAAGGGTCGGTCGACCTGCGCGGGCGGGGGCAGGACGTGGAACTGGAGAACATCTCGGGCCCCGTGACCCTTGAAGGATCCTACACCGGCCAGTTGCAGTTCCGCCGCCTGGCGCAGGCCCTCCGGTTTGACGGCATGCGTACGGAAGTCAAGCTCGCGGCCGTGCCGGGCGAAGTGCAGATTTCGCCGGGAGACGTGAGCCTGGCGCAGGTGAAAGGCCCCATCGTCGTGAGCGCGCATTCGAGCGACGTGCAGATCAGCCAGTTCAGCGATTCGCTCGATCTCTCGCTCGACACGGGAGACATCGACCTGCGTCCGTCGGTGAGCGGCACGCTGCCGCGGATGGACGTCCGGTCGCGCAGCGGCGATATCGAGTTGAGCCTGCCCTCGCCGGGTAAGTTCGACCTGAAGGCGCAGACCGACCACGGCGAAGTGCACGACGAGTACGGCCCGCCGCTGAAGGCGAGCGAATTGGGCGACGGCGCGACGATTCAAGGTTTGGCCGGTGCGGGACCGTCGATGCGGCTGGCCACCAGCCGCGGAGCGATCACGATTCGCAAGGCGAGTCCGGAAGAGGCCGCCGCCGAACCGCCGCTGCCCCCGCATCCGCCGCATCCGCTGAAGCCCGGTCCGCCGCCGAGTCCGCCGCAGACCGAATAAGTGGCTTTCTTGAGTCGCGCACGACGGGGCCGCGCGGCTTACGCCGCTCACGGCCCTGTGGACTCTTTTTCGTTCGCGCACAACAGCGCCGTGCGGCTTACGCCGCTCACGGCGCGGTGGACTCTTTTCCGTTCGCGCACAACAGCGCCGTGCGGCTTACGCCGCTCACGGCGCGGTGCGCTAGGGATTGCTTCGGACGGCGAGCAGATCCGAGGCAACCGGAACGCCGCGCATCACGCGCACATGCAGAAGCGCCTCGAATAACGCGCCGGGCTGCCAGTGAGGGATGCGGGATTCCAGTGTCTCGATGCTCCCTTCATGAGTCACGTACTCGACCGCGGCCTGTGTGCCGAGAGTCGTCGTCCCGGCCAGGATCAATTCCCAGCGCGAAGCGTTGAGCCCATTGCGGAACGCGATCACCGCATAGTCGTCGGTGACCGGCGGCTCGGCGGGCGCAAAATAGGACTCCTGCTCGCCGGGCCGTGGCCGCGTGTTGAAGATCGCCAGGTCGCCCTTGCGCGGGCCGGAGGGTGCGCGGCGGAACACGAATTCGGTGGTGCCCGGGATCTCGGTCAGCACGAGATTCTCCGACGGCGAGCCGACGAAGATCACATCATTATTCTTTAAGTCGTCGAGCGAAAGCAGTTGGCCGCGCTTCACCTGCAGGGGACGAGCCAGGTCGAAAAACACGCGATCGAGTTCGTGCACCGCCAGAACCTCGCCGACGCCGGTGTAGTGGTCCTGGATCTTGGCTAGCGAATCGGTCGCCGGATTCAGATACCGCAGGCCGGTTTCGGGCCGTCCGACGAAGGACGCGTTGCTGAACACCACAAGAGGATCCTCGGAATGCTGCAGATACGGCGACCAGAAGGCGCGCAGCGGCGCCGGCAACCTCCCGGCGCCCGAGCGTGGGGCGGCCGATTCGCCGCGCAGAACAACATAAACGAGCGCGCCGAGAGTCAGACTCAGCACTCCGACCAGCAGGAGCGCGACGTTACGCCACCAGCCCTCCGAGGGGGCCGGTCTTGCCGGTTCGGCCGCGACGGACGCTTCGGCCTTGGCCGATGGCTCCTCCCGCCGCTCCGGCGGTTCCCGGTAGGTAAGCGCGACGAGATACGAGCCCTTCGGGATCTCAATAATGACCTCGTCGCCCGCGCCCTCGGCCGCATAATACTCGGATAGCTTCGAACGCAGACGTCCCGTCTGTACGCGAACCGTCGAGTCGAGCCGGGGATCAAAGCTGTCCAAACGGCCGAAAACCTCCGTGGCGATCTGATATTCTTTGAGCGCAATGCCAGGCTGTTCCAGACTTTTCTGTACCAGGTAACGCAGTAGCTTGCACAGTGACTCCGAACTGTGCAGAACGGGACTCTGCACAATGCGTTCTACTTCGTTTAACACAGCGTCGCGCGGATCCCGGCTCGCCCCAGTAACAGGCATCGGACAGAGAGTAACAGGGTTCCTAAGCTTTTGCAATAGCAATAGCTTGCTATTGTAACCGGACCGTTTCTGTCCGCGATCTCACGGTTTTGAAAAAACCGGATGCCGCATGGCATTGCATAACCTGGTGAGTGACAATGGCAGAAGGGAGCGTCAAGTGTCGAAGTTGCCGATTGCGCGACTGGCCCACGGCATCGTCGTGGTGCTGCTGATAGCAGGTCCGGCCAGGCTGGTGCGCGCTCAGCAGGCGCAGCCCCCGACGCTCGACGCGCTACTGGCCGACGCCCAGGCGAAGATGGGGAAAGGCGATGCCGCCGGCGCGCTCACCGATATCCAGCAGGCCGAGACCTTGGCTCCTCAGTCGCCGGAACTGCATGACCAGGCGGGATTTCTTCTGGCGGTCCTGCAGCGGAATGACGAAGCCATCGGGGAGTTCCACAAGGCCATCGCACTGAATCCGAACTACGCACTGGCCCATTATCACTTGGGTGTTTCCTACTGCCTCGCGCAACACAACGCCGAGTGCGTGGATGAAATGAAGCAGGCCGCGGCCATCGAGCCGAAGTCATATTTATACCGATATTTTCTGGGAAACGCCTACTACGCCGCCGGCCAGTTCCCGGAAGCCGCGAAGGAACTGAAGGCCGCCGCCGAACTGCAGCCCCAGAATCCCGACGTATGGAACCGCCTGGCCGCTGCCTACCAGGGCGCCAACGACTACGCCTCAGCCGTCCAAGCCTACGGACGCGCCGCCCAACTCGACCCCGGCAACCTCACCACACGCAACAGCTACGGCCTTCTGCTGGTGCAAACGCGGGCAGCCGACAAAGCCATCCAGGAACTGCAGCGGGTGCTCGAGAAAGACCCGAACAACCTCGACGCGGCGCTCAACATCGGTTCCGCTTACATGTTGAAAGGCGACATGAAGGACGCGGAAGCGCAATTCCGGCTCGTCATCAAGCGCCACCCGGACCAGGCTGTGGCTCACTATAACCTGGGCTTGGCGCTGAAAAATCAGGACGAACTTGACGATGCCCGGCTTGAGTTCGACCGCGCCATCCACCTCGACCCGTCGATGTCCGAGGCCCACTATACGCTCGGAATCCTCTGGTGGCAGTCCGGCGATTTCGACCAGGCCATCTCGGAAATGCGTTCCGCCGTGGCCCTGAGGCCCGACTACGGCGAAGCGTGGTTTATCCTCGGCACAGCCCTGAAACAGCGCGGCTCCCTGCGCGACGCCATCCAGCCGCTCCAGGAAGCCATCCGTCTCCGCCCGGATGACGTCGGCCCCTACAACACCCTCGGCCAAACCCTGCTGATGCTAGGCGATACCGCCGGAAGCCGCGCCGCTTTCGCGGAAGGATCCCGCGCCAAGGCTGCGCTGGATGCCCGCCAGGCAGCACTGCTCGCGAGTGGATCCAAAAAACCATAGACCCCATCGGCTTGTAACGGCGTTCTCGCATCGCCGTAACAGCTAATCGAAATCCACTAGTATCAGTAGTATAAATCTGTTAACTGTAACAGACCTACTTAAACTTGTACCCGACTGGAAGTAGGTTCATTATCTACAAGGTCAAGGGGTTTCAAGTTTCTTGGCTGAGACTGTGGCTGGACGAAACATTCCCGGGGGGTTCGGGAAACGGGCCGCAGGGATTCTGGTCCATTCAGATAGAGGTTAGGATAATAACTTGTTCCCAGTTGGAGCAAAGGAGAAGAACCAAATGTATTGGGGACGCAAAGCGGCATTGTTCGCCTTATGCGTAGGTTTAGGGTTTTTGGGCCTTCGGGAGACGGCCCAAGCTCAGCAGGTTTTCGGCAACATCGCCGGCCACGTCAGTGACCCCACCGGTGCGGCCGTGAGTGGCGCCAAGGTCACGATTTCGGACCCGGCCAAGGGCGTCAAATTCGAGGTCACCACCGATACGTCGGGCAACTACCTCAAAGGCCAGTTGATTCCTGACCAGTATGTGGTCACCATCGAGGCCGCCGGATTCCAGACGGTCGTATCGAGTCCGATTCCGGTCCGCGTGGACGAAGAAGCACGCTACGACGCGACACTGACGGTTGGCTCGGTGAGCACGCAGGTGGAAGTCACCGCCGCGGCGCCGCTGCTGCAAGCCGACCGCGCCGACGTGCAGCAGGTGTTCACGGGCAAGGAAATTAACGAGCTGCCGAACATCGGGCGCAACCTGCAGTCGGACCTGCTGCTGAACCCCGGCACCGCAAAACTGGGCTGGCAGCACGCCTCGGACGAAAACCCGCAGGGTAGCGTCCAGATGGTGGTGAACGGCATGCTGTTCGACTCCACCGGTTATGAACTTGACGGTACGACGAACCAGGACCCGATCCTGGGCATCATCGTGATCAACCCGAACATGGATGCGGTGTCGGAGGTCAAGCAGGCCAACCAGGACTTCAGCGCCGAGTACGAATACATCGGCGGCGGCCTGGCGGCTTATTCGACGAAATCCGGCTCGAATGACTTCCACGGCGACGCGTTCGAGTATCTTCAGTTGAACACCCCCGGCTTTGCCACCTTCGGCCGCGACCCGTTCAGCCAGCCCAACGGCGCCCCAACGTACCGCCAGAATCAGTTCGGCGGAGCCATCGGCGGCCGCGTTATTAAGGACAAGCTGTTCTTCTTCGCCGACACGCAGTTGAACCGCGAAGCGCAGGGCGGCTCTGTGTTGACCACGGTTCCGACGGCGGCCGAACGCGCCGGCAACCTGAGCGACTGGCTTGCCGCGAGCCCGAACTATCAGATCTTCGATCCCGCCACAGGCAACCCGGCCACCGGCGCCGGCCGGCAACCTTTCCCCGGCAACGTCATCCCGGCCAGCCGGATCAGCCCGCAGGCGCAGGCGATCATGCAGTATCTTCCGCTGCCGAACACCAACGCGTTCGGAACTTCCTACCAGAACAACTACGTGAACTCCGGCGCGACGGCCATTACCGGCAACGCTTGGGACACGCGGTGGGATTACTACATCAATCCGAACAACGCGGTCTTCGGCCGTTACAGCTACGCCGGCTTCACCGAGCAGGCGCCCGGCGCGTTTGGCTCCGAGGCCGGTGGTCCGGCGTTTGTGAACTACGCCGGCAATTCGCAAGCGCTGAATCAGAGCCTCGCGCTCGGCTGGACCGATACGATCAGCCCGACCCTGGTGAACGAGTTCCGCTATGGCTGGATGCGCTATCACGTGTTCGACGTACCGAACGGCTACGGTACGCAGCCTGCCGCGCAGGCCGGCATCCCGGGCTTGAACCTCGACAAGACCTACACTTCGGGCCTACCCGCGTTCTACATCAACGACCCGACCACGTCTACCCGTCTCGGCTACGCGCTCGGCGTCAACCAGTGCAACTGTCCGTTGACGCAGACCGAGTATCAGAGCCAATTCGTGGACAACCTGAGCATCGTGCGCGGCAACCACAACTTCAAGGTTGGCGCCGACATCCGCTTTGCGAACAACCTGCGCGTGCCCAGCGACTCGCACCGCGCCGGTGAGCTTACCTTCAACGGGGGCGTCACCGGCTTGGCTTCGGCCGCGGGCGCTCAGATCGACCCCGGCCTCGGGCTGGCCACGTTCCTGTTGGGCGACGTCACGAATTTCAATCGCTACGTCAGCACCTCTACCAACGCGCAGGAAAACCAAAATCGCCTGTTCTTCTACGCGCAGGACGAGTGGCACATGACGCCCAAGCTGACCATCACCTACGGCCTGCGCTGGGATCTAGTGATGCCGGAAACGGTCAACGCGCCCGGCAACGGCGCCACGCTCAACCTGAGCAACGGTCTCATGTACGTGTTCGGCGTCGGCGGCGTTCCCAACTACGGCATCCAGAACACGATGTGGCACGACTTCGCCCCGCGTGTGGGCGTTGCCTATCAACTGGACAAGAAGACCGTACTCCGCGCCGGCTACGGCTGGGCGTATGACCTCGGGACATTCGGCACCAGCTTCGGCCACAACGTGACGCAAAACCCGCCTGTGCTGGCCAACCAGAGCGTTAACCCGGCCAACCCGTTCTCATCCGTGTTCACGCTGGCGCAAGGTCCGTCCCAGCCGACCCCAATCACCGTCGGTTCGAACGGAACTTATCCGCTACCCAACGACATCAGCCCGAAATTCCGGCCCGCTGTAGTGACTCTCCCGCAGACCTATTTGTATAACGTCTCACTCCAGCGCCAATTGACCAACAAAATTGCCGTCACTGCCTCGTATGTCGGCAACTCGTCCCGTCACAACTTCCTGGGTACGAGCCAGACGATCAACCCCAACGAAGCCATCTACGTTCCCGGTCAGACGAACACCTATCTCGATCAACCCTACTACGCCAAGTACGGCTGGACGCAGGGCCTGCAGTATTACTGCGACTGCGCCAATGACTCGTACAACTCGCTGCAGTTGATGTTCAAGGTCGACGCGCTGCAAGGCTGGACGCTGAACGGCAGTTACACTTACCAGAGGCAGTGGGGTCCTGGCTGGGGTCCGTATGATCCCAACTACTACTTCATGTATGACCGCGCCGCCGGATACGGCTACACCGACCTGCTGCCAAGGAACCAGTTGACCCTGGCGCAGACTTACAACATTCCGGTCGGCAAAGGCCAGCGCTATCTCGCCAATATCAGCAAGTGGGCGGATTACGCGATCGGCGGATGGACCATCAGCGGCGTCACCACTTACTACAGCGGCCAGCCGTTCGATCCCACGCTCGAATCCTATCCGGGCCAGCCGAACGCCGGGCCGAATAACCGGCCCGACAAGGGTTCGGGTAATCCGTTCGCCGGCGCCCAGGGCAACCGCAACCAGTGGTTCGTCGGTGGTGTCGGGAGCGCCTTCCTGTTCCCTGCGGCGAACACCTTCGGCAACTACCCCATCAACACCCTGTTCGGGCCGCATTTCATCCAGCAGGACGTCTCGCTGTTCAAGACGTTCCCGATCACCGAGAAGGTCAACTTTGTGCTGCGCACGGACGCGACCAACATCTTCAACCACACGAACCTCGGTGGGCCGAATACGGACATTCAGAGCCCGACCGCGGGCCAGATCACCAGTCTGGCGTTCGCGGGGAATAACATGCGGCGCCTGCAGTTCTCCGGCACGATTAACTTCTAGCCGGCCGGCCGATACCGGCGTTGTTCTCTCCGCTCCCGGCGGTTGCGGTCCGGTACCCCCCGGACCGCGGCCGCGCCGGGAGCGGTTTGATTTTCACGCCTTGTCATAATGGACTGCATGATGCCTGTCTGGATCATGGCCCTGCTGCTCGCCGCGCCTCCGCCAACCGCCGCGGCGCCGACACCCCATCAGCAAGGCGTCGAGTTGTACCGCGAGCAGAAATACTCCGACGCCATCACAGCGCTGCAGATCGCGGCGGCAGGCGAAAAGCCCGGATCCGCGGAATACCGCGAATCCGCCCTGCTCATCGGCCAAAGCTACTTTATGCTTGCCAAAGCCCCCGAGGCGATTCCGTGGCTGGAAAAAGCCGGGGCGAGCAACGAAGCGTATTACATGCTCGGCTATGCCTACCTGCAGGCGCACCGGCAGCAGGACTCCCAAGCCGCATTCGCCCGGCTGTTCAATCTTCAACCGGGCGCCGCCTCGGCGCACCTGCTGGCCGCGCAGATGATGCTCAAGAAGGATTACTACGACGAAGCTTTGGCGGAGTTAAAGCAGGCCATCGCGCTCGACCCGAAACTTCCGCAAGCCCACTTTGTCAACGCCGAGATCCTGATCGGCCACGGCCAGATCGACGCAGGCATCGGAGAACTGAACAAGGAACTCGCCATCTCGCCGGACTCGGCCATGGCCTGGTACCGCCTGGGCGACGCCTACTCGCGCCAGCATAACTGGGACCAGGCGATCCCGAATCTCCAGCGGGCCATCTGGCTGAATCCGGACTACAGCGGCCCCTACATTCTTCTGGGAAAGTGCTATTTCAACACTCACAACTACTCGAACGCCGAAGGCATTCTGCGCCGCGCCCTGACGCTCGATCCTCGAAACTACGCGGCCACCTATCTGCTCGGCCGGACGCTGGCCGGCGAGGGCAAGCAGGACGAAGCCAAAACCGTGCTCGACCGGCTGAAGACGCTGCCGCAATGAGGTCTAAGTGAGGAGACCTTCCCGCCGCGGCTTTATCCGCTCGCTCTGCGCGTCCGTGCCGGTGTTCTCCTTCGATCAGTTGATCGCGGGGCAGGGCCTCGGCGTGCAATTCGTCAACGTCGCCCGCGAGGCCGGACTCCGCGCCAAGACCATCTTCGGCAGCGAGAACCGCAATAAGTATCTGCTCGAAACCACCGGCTGCGGCGCCGCGTTCTTCGACTACGACAACGACGGCTGGCTGGACATCTTCCTCGTCAACGGCACCCGCTTTGAAAGCAACTGGCCGCCGGGCCGGGCGCCCGTGAGCCGCCTGTACAAGAACAACCGCGACGGCACGTTCACCGATATCACCGTGAAGGCGGGCATCGGACGCACCGGATGGGGCCAGGGCGTCTGCGCCGGCGACATCGATAACGACGGCTTCGAGGAGCTTTTCTGTACCTATTGGGGCGACTGCTCGCTGTGGCACAACGATGGCAAGGGCCACTTCACCGACATCGCCGCCCGCTGCGGCGTGACGACGAACCCCGGCAACGGCCAGGCGCGATATAACACCGGCTGCGCTTTCTTCGACTACGACCGCGATGGCAACCTCGACCTCTTTGTCGCCAACTACATCGACTTCGACCCGAAAACGGCGCCGCTGCCCGAGTCCGGCCCCTGCCTCTACAAGGGACTGCTTGTCGCCTGCGGCCCGCCGGGCCTGAAGGGCGGCAGGAACATCCTGTTCCACAACAACGGCGACGGCACCTTTACCGATGTGAGCGTGAAGGCCGGCATCACCAACACGCAGGGCACCTACGGTCTCGGCGTTTTAGTATCGGATTTCGATAATGATGGCTGGCCCGATATCTATGTCGCCGACGATTCCACTTCTTCCATCCTCTACCGCAACAACCATGATGGCTCCTTCACTGACGTCGGCATCGAAAGCGGCGTGGCCTTCTCGCCCGACGGAAAGCCGCAAGCCGGCATGGGCGTCTCCGCCGCCGACTACGACTGCGACGGCTGGATCGACATCGTCAAAACCAACTTCGCCGGCGACACGTCGAGCCTGTATCACAACCAGGGCAAGCTGTTCTTCGAGGACCGTACATTTCAGGCCGGCTTGGGCCGCAACACGCGGTTCTTGGGCTGGGGCGTCACGTTTCTCGATTTCGACAACGACGGCTGGCCGGACATCCTGGTCAACAACGGTCACGTTTATCCCGAGGTGGCCGACACCAGCATCGAAAGCGGCTACCGCGAGCGCAAGGTGCTCTATCACAACCTCGGCAACGGCCGCTTCGCCGACGTCTCGGCCGACGGCGGTCCCGGCATCCTCGAACGCGTGCCCGGCCGCGGTTGCGCCATCGGCGACTTCAACAACGACGGCTCGCTCGACGTGCTGGTCAACTGCGTCAACGACGTGCCCCAGCTTTTGCGCTGCGACTCGAAGCTGAATAACCACTGGATTCTCGTCAAGACCATCGGCGTGAAGTCGAATCGCTCCGGCATCGGAGCGAAGATATACTGCACCTCGGCGGGCGCTGACGGCGCGCCGCACCGGCAGTTGGATGAAGTGCGCAGCGGATCGAGCTACATCTCGCAAAGCGACCTGCGCGTCCATTTCGGGCTTGGCAAGGCAACCGCGGCCGACATCGAAGTCCACTGGCCGAGCGGCGCCGTCGACCGTCTGAGCAACGTGAAGGCGGACCAGGTGGTGGTGATCAAGGAAGGTACGGCGCCCGCCGCCGGTTGATCCCGCGCTCCCCGAAGGCGTCCCCTCGGTAATCCGGGGAGTTACGATGTTCGCATGAAGGCCACGCTCGCCGCCGTTCTGCTTGCCGCCCTCCCGCTCGCTCCCGCGTTTGCCCAGCCCCAGGGCCGCGGCCCGATGCCCGAATTTCTCCGCCAGGACCAGCGCCTGATGCGCGAAGGAAAGCTCGAAGACGCGCTCGCCCTCTACCGCCAGACGCTCAAAACCTCTCCCAACTCGATCCCCGCCAATCTCGCCGCCGGCAGCGTGCTGGACCTGATGGGGAAGGGAACTGAGGCGCGGACGTATTTCACCAAGGCCATTGGCGCGGCCCAAACGCCGGAGGAGAAGGCCGCCGCGAACCGGGCCATGGCGATGTCTTACGCCTTCGAAGCCAACTGCGCAAAAACGGTCGAATACGAGCAGCGCGTTTTCGATATCTACTCCGCGCAGAAGAATTTCTATCAGCAGGGCGAAATTGCCGATGAGGCGGCGCGCGTGTGCATCGATTCGGGCGACTTAGATGCGGCGAGTAAGTGGTACAAAACCGGCCATGACGTGGGCTTGGAGGAGCCCAACATCAGTCCGGAACGGCGGGATTTATGGGAGTTCCGCTGGGAGCACGCCGAGGCCCGTCTCGCCGCCCGGCGCGGCAAGGCCGCCGAAGCACGCCGCCACGTTTCCTCCGCCAAGGCCATTCTCGACAAAGGCAGAATTCCGCAGCAGCAGACGTTCTTTCCGTATTTGGCCGGCTACGTCGATTTCTACACCGGCGATTACGAGGCCGCGCTCGAGGAGTTGAAACAGGCCAACCAGCGCGATCCGTTCATCCAGTGTCTGATCGGGGAAACCTACGAGAAGCTCGGCGACAAAGCGCAGGCGATCGAATATTACCGCAAGGCCGCGGCCGCGACATCGCACAATCCTCCGGCGGCCTGCGCTGTCCCCTTCGCGCGAAGGAAGCTATCCTGACGGATAGAGGAGCAACGCCCATGCGCCAATTGGCGTCCGCGGGAACTCGCCGGACGAGCCTTCTGCCGAAGAGGCGGCCGGCTGCTGCTACGAATCTCGTAAAACCAAAAATTCCTCGACGAACTCCGGGTAAAGGCTCTTCCATTTCCAACGGATGTCAAGGACTTTATCTTTTTTTTTCAACCGGATGCGGCGACTTATCCTTCTCGGTCCCGGAACTGGGTGTATGATCTCGATCGCGGGCCGCCTTCGCCCCCGCCGCACATCATCGGAAGGAGGTATTCCAGCGTCATGAAAAGAGAAGGTCATGTGGCATCGCAACTAGCGCGGGCGACAAGGGCACTCCTGGTTATCGCCGCTGGGCTCAGTGGCCCGGTCTGGTTCGCCTCGAATGGGCGGGCACAGCCATGCAACTACTACTGCTCGCCAGGGGCGAACCAGTATTACTGGTCCGACATCGAGTCGGGTTGTGGCGACTTTCCAAGCGGGACGTGCTATCACACCGTCTGCGGAGGCACGTGTTACAACTCTCAGGGACAGGCCTGTTCGCCGGGTTCTTCGACGCCGCCCGGCTGCTACGCCGGCTACTACGAAATCCAAAGCTGCATCAGCATCATGCCGTGCGAGTGCTCTTATTTCTGCTCCCAGTAGGAAGCAAGAATTCAGCGAGATATGGAGGCGCCATGAAGGCAAAAAGGTTCGTTTTCCCCGCGGTAATCCTGTCGGTTGCCGCAGCCTCGCTACTGACCACCAGCATTGTCCGCAAGGTGCGCGCCGCTCCGGCCTGGACGCCATATCAACTGACGTACAAGACGTACAACACAAAGCAAGGCTGGACCCAGCCGGTTGAGTCGCTCGAGTCGCATCGGGCGGTCCGGACCGACGGATCGACCTTCGAATCCTTCACCGGCTACCGCGCCGACGGGAGCGTGCAGAACGAGTGGGGCGACCTGCACTTGGCTGGAGGAATCAGTGTGCACTCGAGCAAGGCCTTGGGCCTCATGACCGCCACGAAGAATCCCGGCGAGGACGCCGCGCGGCAGCGCCAACGGCTGGATCCGACGAAGTCTTGCGCGGTTTCCCTCGAGGGCGGCAGTCCCTCGAGCGGATGGTCCGTGACAGATGGAGGCATCGTTTCCGGGTATCGCACGTTCAAAATCGTCGTCGAGATGAAAGACCCTCGTCCGCCAGCTCCGACAATTCATCGGGGAACGATATGGCGCGCGCCGGCGCTCGACTGCGCCGAACTCCGCGTGCTTACTGAAGTGATTGACGCCGCCTCCGGCCAGGTGCTCTCAACCTCGGATCGCCGCGCCTATGACATACGGGCGGAGGAGCCCGATGCCTCCTTGTTTCAGCTTCCAGTGGGCTACCGCAACGTCTCCCCGGTGGAATTTGCCACCGCGCAGGCGCAAGCCTGCTGCGGCCGGCCGCTGAAGACGGGCGAGGAATCCGCGCTTCAGCCGGGCGCGGCTTACTTTCAGCAATACCGTTACGACTGGTGAGCCGGCGCCCGTTCCCTCGCCTCCCTCCGTCGCCAGGGCACAAACCCCAGCGCGGCGACGAAGGCGCACGTAATCGGAAACCACTCCGGATGCCGCGTGAAAAACGTCGTCCCGTTCTGCCAGTTGAACCCAACCAGCCACGCCGCACGCTCGAACGGCTTCGCGATGCCGTGGACACGGCCGGCGGGGTCGACTACGGTCGTTAATCCGTCATTCGTCGCCCGCAGGATCCACCTTGCGTTCTCGGCCGCGCGCATCCGCACCAGTTTCAAGTGCTGCTGCCGCGCGGCGCTCGTGCCGAAGTAGCCGTCGTTCGACAGGTTCACCAGCGCCTGGGCGCCGGCGGCGGGGAAGCGGCGGACCAGATACGGAAACGCCGATTCGTAACAGATGAACACGCCCAGCTTATGGCCCTGCTCGCCGAACACCGGATAGCTGTGGCCGGGAACGAAATCGCCGGCTTCCTGCGTCACGCGATTGACCCACCAGAAAAATGACGGGACATATTCGCCGAAGGGCACCAGGAAATTCTTGTCGTAGCGGCCGGCCACGTTGCCGGATTGGTCGAGCAGGATCGCCGAATTCGTAGGCCCGCCGCCCGGCGCTTCGCCCACCGTGCCGAAAAGCACCGGTACGTGCGCGGCGCGGGCCAGCGTGGCCATCATCATCGCCGAGCCGGTGTCGCGGTAGAAATACAAAGGCAGCGGCGCCTCGGGCCAGACGATCCACTGCGCGCCGGAGGACTGCGCGGCCCGCAACGACATTTCAGCCAAGCTCTCGACGGTCGAGTGGACGCTCGCCAGCGACCAGTCCGCGTCTTCGGGCACATTGGGCTGCATCAGCAGCGCGCGCTCGCTTCCATGCACCGAGGCGGGCAGCGCCGGCAGAAGCGGCAGCACGGCCACAAGGGCGATCCACAGCCACTCGCGGCGCGGCCGGCGCAGCACGGCGAGGGCGATCACGGTGGCCATCAACGCAAACAGGAACGACAGGCCGTAGACTCCCGTAACCGGCGCCAGGCGCATCGGCATGCTCATCGACGTGCCCGCGTCGCCCAGCGTCAGCCAGGCGAAGCCGAAGGGGCCGTTGGTCCGCTCGATCGCGGTCCACAGCGCGGCCACGGTGAGCGCCGCCAGCGGCCTTCGCAGCAGCACGGCGGCGAGCAGCCCAAACAGGCCGAAATGCAGGGCTTTCAAAATGGCGAACAGAGCGAAAGCCAGCATCGCCAGCGCCGTGCCCATGCTGGCGTAGCGGTCCAGCGTGCCTTCAATCCAGTAACACACGCCCGCCCAGAACACCACGCCCGCCACATAGCCCAGCAGGAAGCGCGGCGCCCACCGCTGCTCGCGCGCCAGGGCCACCAGCAGCGGCGCCAGCGCAAACGGGGCCAGAAACGTGTAGCCGAAGCGCGGATAGAGCAGCACCAGCATTACGCCGGTGGCCAGCGCCAGGGCGAAGTTAACCGCGGTTTGCCTGCTCATTCACCCGGTCGGCCATGTAGGAACTGCGGACAAGCGGTCCGCTGAAAACGGCCTTGAAACCCAGTGAGAGGCCGAAGTCCCGCCAGGCGTCGAACTGCGCGGGCCGGATGAACTCGGCCACCGGCAGGTTGCGGCGCGTTGGCTGCAGGTATTGGCCGATGGTTACCACCTGAACGCCGGCGCCGTGCAGGTCCTTCAGCAGTTCGTTCACCTCGTCGGGCTTCTCGCCCAGCCCCACCATCAGTCCGGATTTCGTCAACGCCTCCGGGCGCGCACTCCGCGCGAAGCGCAGCACGTCGAGCGACTGCCGGTAGCGGGCCTGCGGGCGCACCTTCCTGTACAGGCGCGGCACGCACTCGATGTTGTGATTAAAGACGTCGGGGCCGGCATCGAGCACGCGCGCCACCGCGTCGTAGTCGCCGTTGAAGTCCGGCGTAAGCACCTCGACGCGCGCCTTCGGCAGCGCCTTCTTCACTTCCCGCACCGTGGCCGCGAAATGCGTCGAGCCGCCGTCTTCGAGGTCGTCGCGGTTCACGCTGGTGATCACCACATAGCGCAGGTTCATCTGCGCGGCCATGCGCGCCACGTTTTCCGGCTCGCCGGCATCGAGCGAAAAAGCCTGCTTGTGCGGCGAACCCTTGGGCACCGAGCAGAAGCCGCAGCCCCGCGTGCACAGATTGCCCAGAATCATGAACGTCGCCGCACCGCGCGAAAAGCACTCGTGCATGTTCGGGCAGCGCGCGGATTCACATACCGTGTGCAGGCCAAGCCGGCGGAGGTCCTGCTTCAACTCGTGCACCGCCGCGTAGTTGGTGTGCGTTCCGCGAAGCCATTCGGGAAGGCGCGGGCGCGCGGGTCCGGTTTCTTCGATTTTGACGAGCGTCAAACGAGTATTGTCGCACGCACCACCGGCCCGCTCCCGGTATCCTAATAGTTTCAATGCCTTTCGACCCCATTCCCGCGGCCATAGAAGACTTTCGCGAAGGCCGCATGGTCGTCATCGTCGACGACGAAGACCGCGAAAACGAAGGCGACCTCACCGTCGCCGCCGAAAAAGTCACGCCGGCCATCATCAACTTCATGGCCACGCACGGCCGCGGGCTGATCTGCATGCCGCTCGACGCCGCGCTCTGCGACGCGCTCGACCTGCGGCCGATGTCGGCCCGCAACACCAGCCGCTTCGGCACCGCTTTCTGCGAATCGATCGAAGCGGCCGAGGGCGTCACCACCGGCATCTCCGCCTCCGACCGCGCCCATACCATTCGCACGGCGATCCGCGAAGGCGCCAAACCGCGCGACCTCGCCCGTCCCGGCCATGTGTTCCCGCTTCGCGCGCGCGAAGGCGGCGTGCTCGTCCGCGCCGGGCAGACGGAGGCCACGGTCGACCTGGCGCGCCTCGCCGGCCTGCGCCCCGGCGGCGTGGTCTGCGAAATCATGAAGGAGGACGGCACCATGGCGCGCGTGCCGGACCTGATCGAGTTCTGCCGCCTCCACGGCCTGCACATGATCTCGGTGGCCGCGCTCATTCGCTACCGCCTCGAGCACGAAAAGTTCCTGGTCCGCGAGGATGAGCGCTGCCTGCCCACAACGTTCGGCGATTTCCGCTGCCTGACCTATTCGAGCAACGTGCTGCCGGAGCGCCATCTCGCTCTGGTTTACGGAGACCTCGCCGGCCGCGAAAACGTGCTCGTCCGCATGCACGCGCGCTGCGTCTACGGCGACGTGTTTTCTTCCACCCAATGCGAATGCCGCGTCCAGCTCGAAAATTCCCTGCGCCGCATTGCGAAGGAAGGCGCGGGCGTGCTGGTTTATCTGCACCAGAGCGGCTGGAGCACGCGGGACCACATCGCCGAAGCCCAAGGCAAACGTCCCCCGCACGAGACCGGCATCGGCGCGCAGATCCTCTGCGACCTGGGCCTCCGCACGATCCGC